>CALMVO010000112.1 GCA_937873205.1 uncultured Acetobacteraceae bacterium | reverse complement strand
GACGGGTGCTAACGGGTCGGACCGACGATGCGAGGGGGGTGCCGGTGGCGATCAAGGACGTGAAGAAGGTCGTGCTGGCCTACTCGGGCGGTCTCGATACCAGCGTGATCCTGCGCTGGCTGCAGCAGAGCTATGGCTGCGAGGTGGTGACCTTCACCGCGGATCTGGGCCAGGGCGAGGAGCTGGAGCCGGCGCGGCGCAAGGCCGAGCTGATGGGGGTGCGGGAGATCTTCGTCGACGACCTGCGCGACGTGTTCGTGCGGGACTTCGTGTTTCCGATGTTCCGGGCCAACACGGTCTACGAGGGGCAGTATCTGCTGGGGACGTCGATCGCGCGGCCGCTGATCGCGCAGCGGCAGATCGAGATCGCCGAGATGGTCGGCGCCGACGCGGTGGCGCACGGGGCGACCGGCAAGGGCAACGACCAGGTGCGGTTCGAGCTCAGCTACTACGCGCTGAAGCCGGACGTGACGGTGATCGCGCCGTGGCGGGAGTGGGACCTCACGTCGCGCACCAAGCTGCTGCAGTTCGCGGAGGACAACCAGATCCCGATCGCGCGGGACAAGCGGGGCGAGGCGCCGTTCTCGGTGGACGCGAACCTGCTGCACTCGTCGTCGGAGGGGAAGATCCTGGAGGACCCGGCGGTGGCGCCGGACGAGAGCGTGTTCCAGCGCACGATCAGCCCGGAGGCGGCGCCGGACGTGGCCACCGAGATCGCGATCGACTTCGCGGGCGGCGACCCGGTGGCGGTGGACGGGGTGACGCTGGGGCCGGCGGCGCTGCTGGCCCGGCTGAACGAGCTGGGACGCGCCAACGGGATCGGGCGGCTGGACCTGGTCGAGAACCGCTACGTGGGGATGAAGTCGCGGGGGGTGTACGAGACGCCGGGCGGGACGATCCTGCTGGTGGCGCATCGGACCATGGAGTCGATCACGCTGGACCGCGAGGCCGGGCACCTGAAGGACAGCCTGATGCCGCGCTACGCCGAGCTGATCTACAACGGCTACTGGTTCAGCCCGGAGCGGCGGATGCTGCAGGCGCTGATCGACGCCAGCCAGGCCAGCGTGAGCGGGCGGGTCCGCCTCAAGCTCTACAAGGGCAACGTGATCGCGGTCGGGCGGGAGAGCCCGAACAGCCTGTACGACACCCGCGTGGTGACGTTCGAGGACGATCAGGGAGCGTACGACCAGGTCGATGCGGCGGGGTTCATCAAGCTGAACGCGCTGCGACTGCGGCTGGCGGCAGCGGTGGGACGGAAGGGTGGCGCGCTCTGAGGGTGTTCGCGGCAAGACGCGTGCCAGGAAGCGGGTTGGGACGGAGGGGCTTGATAGCGCGAACAGCCTGCAGAAACTGATGCGGAGGCCGTCGGCGCATCCGGGGTGGACCCGACGTCGTAGCATTCCTAATCGGCGTCCCGCGTAGCCGCACGTGTTCCATGCCGTGCAAATCGCGTCGCGGGCACAAGGGGAACGAGGCGCCGCTTCAACCTGAACCGTCTTGTCGTGATGCGGCCATGCAAGGCATAGCTGATCCGTGCCAATGACACCGGAAGCCAGGGCCAGGACGGTCATCGACTCGCAGCTCGCCGCGGCGGGCTGGGTCATTCAGGATCGCGCCGAGATGAACCGGAAGGCTGCGCTGGGCGTCGCGGTCCGCGAGTATCCGCTGGCATCCGGCCCCTGCGACTACCTGCTGCTGGTCGGGGGCAAGGCGTGCGGGGTGGTCGAGGCCAAGCCAGCCGGCGCCACGCTGTCCGGCTTTGCCGAGCAGGCGAGCGGCTACCAGCTCGGGCCGCCGAGCGCGCTCGCGCGCTGGGGCGAGCCGCTGCGGTTCGACTACGAGGCGTCCTCGACCGAGATCCTATTCGCCGACCGGGTCGATCCGGAGCGGCGGTCGCGCCGGGTGTTCGGCTTCCACCGGCCCGAGACCCTGTACGGGTGGCTCGCGGCCGCGTCCTCGCTGCGGGCGCGGCTGGCAGGGATGCCGGCCCTCGTGCGCGAGGGGCTGCGCGACTGCCAGGTGGAGGCGATCGAGGCGCTCGAAGCCTCGCTGCGGCATGACCACCCTCGCGCCTTCGTGCAGATGGCCACGGGTGCGGGCAAGACGTTCACGGCGGCGACGTTGGCCTACCGGCTGCTGGCGCATGCGGGGGCACATCGCATCCTGTTCCTGGTCGACCGCAACAACCTCGGCCGGCAGACCCTGAAGGAGTTCCAGGGTTACCGCCCTCCGGGCACCGGCCGGCTGTTCACCGAGCTGTACAACGTGCAGCGGCTCGGCCCCGCCGGGCTCGATGCGCCGTCCAAGGTGGTGATCTCCACCATCCAGCGGGTGTTCGCCCAGCTCACCGGCGAGGCGCTGTCGGAGGAGGACGAGGAGGCCAGCGCCTTCGCGCAGGCGCATGACACGGCGCAGCGGCAGGTCGCCTACGGCGCGGCGCTGCCGCCCGACAGCTTCGACATCGTCATCGTGGACGAGTGCCATCGCTCGATCTACGGCACCTGGCGCCAGCTGCTCGACTATTTCGACGCCCACGTCATCGGGCTGACCGCCACGCCCACCGTGCAGACCATGGCGTTCTTCGCGGAGAACCTGGTCGCGGAGTATCCGTACGAGCGGTCGGTCGCCGACGGCGTCAACGTGCCGTTCGAGATCTTCCGCATCCGCACGCAGATCGGCGAGCATGGCGGGCGGGTCGCGTCCGGCTACACCCTGCCGGTGCGCGATCGCCATACCCGCGCGCAACGGTATCGGCTGCTCGACGACGACCTGGTGTATGCGCCGCAGGAGCTCGACCGCAGCGTGGTGGCGCGCAACCAGATCCGCACGGTGCTGGAAACCTACCGCGACACGCTGGCGACCGAGCTGTTCCCCGGCCGGACGGAGGTTCCCAAGACGCTGGTGTTCGCCAAGGACGACCACCATGCGGAGGAGATCGTGACCATCGCACGTGAGGTGTTCGGGCGCGGCAACGACTTCGCCAAGAAGATCACCTACCGGGTCGGCGCGAAGTTCGCCGAGGAGCTGATCGGCCAATTCCGCAACGCGTACAACCCGCGCCTCGCGGTCACCGTGGACATGATCGCGACCGGCACCGACGTGAAGGCGATCGAGGTGCTGATCTTCCTGCGCGACGTGCGCTCGGCGGTATATTTCGAGCAGATGCGCGGGCGCGGGGTGCGCTCCATCGACCCGTCGATGCTGACGGCGGTGACGCCCGGCGCCACGGTCAAGGACCGCTTCGTGCTGATCGACGCGGTGGGCGTGACCGACAGCCTCAAGACGCAGGCGGTGCCGCTTGAACGCGAGCAGCGGGTGCCGTTTGGCAAGCTGCTGGAGGAGGTGGCGAGCGGGCGCAGCGACGAGGACGCGGTGGCGACGCTGGCCGGGCGGCTGGCCCGGCTCGGCCGCCGGCTCGACGCGGAGGGGGCGGCGCGGATCGAGGCGGTGGCGGGGCAACCGCTGGCCGCCCTCGCCGGGGCGCTGGTCGACGCGATCGACGAGGGCCGGACGCTGGAGGCGGCGCAGGCGCAGCACGGCGGCGCGCCGAGCGATGCCGAACTGGAGGCGGTCGCCGCGGCCCGGCGCGAGGCGGCGCTGGCGCCGTTCGACGACCCGGCGCTGCGGCGGCTTCTGATCGAGTTGAAGAGCGCGTCGGAGGTGGTGATCGACGACGTCAGCCGCGACGTGGTGATCTCGTCGGCGTTCTCGCCGCAGCAGGCAGCGACGATGACCGCCGACTTCGCGCGGTTCCTGGCCGAGCATCGCGACGGGCTGGCAGCGCTGCGGCTGCTGTACGGGCTGCCGGCGGCCACGCGGCGGCTGACCTATGCCAGCCTGGAGGAGCTGCGCGACGCGATGCTGCGGCCGC
This sequence comes from uncultured Acetobacteraceae bacterium, assembly GCA_937873205.1. Taxonomy (GTDB): domain Bacteria; phylum Pseudomonadota; class Alphaproteobacteria; order Acetobacterales; family Acetobacteraceae; genus Lichenicola. The sequence goes on along the minus strand of CALMVO010000112.1, from coordinate 4,270 downwards.
CCTGGCTGCTGCAGCCGCTATCGCTATGGAGCGCGTATCGCCGGCTGCAGGGCGACCGGGTGCGGGCGAACCCGGCGAAGACGCTGACCGACATCGTGGCGCTGGTGCGGTTCGCGCTCGGGCAAGCGGAAACGCTGGCGCCGCTGTCGTCGGACATGGCGGGGCGGTTCAACCTGTGGCTGGGGCGCGAGGGACGCGCGGGGCGGGCGTATGACCAGACGCAGCTCGGGTGGCTGGAGGCGATCCGGGATCATCTGACGGCGAACATCGAGGTGAGCGTCGGCGACCTGCAGGAAAGCTTTGCCGGTCGGGGTGGGGTACTGGGTGCACGCAGGGCGTTCGGGCCGCGGCTGGATGGGCTGCTCGAAGAGCTGCAGGACGCGTTGGTCGCGTGAGGAACAATGGCTAGTGCGTGAGCAGGTGAAGCGGACGGTAGGCGTGCCCAACGACGGCAGATGGAAACTGCCAGCTGATTGGATGTGGAGCAAGGCCTCTGACTTCTCACGTGTGGTTGGTGGAAGTACGCCAAGGAACGCCAGTGATAACTCCAATTACAACTCCGAGGGGATACCTTGGATTACTCCCGCCGATCTTTCCGGTTACGCAAAAGCGACGATTGGCATAGGCCGACGAAGCTTGGCTAAACACGTCGTAAACCGCAATGCTTTGGTTCCCACTGGTTCGGTCCTAATTTCATCACGAGCACCAGTTGGATATTGTGCTGTTGCAGCTAACCCACTTACGACCAATCAAGGCTTCCGCAGTCTTATCCTTAATGAGAGTATCAACCCATTTTTTATTCGTTACTATGTTATTTACTCGAAAGAGTATTTGCAAGCAAATGCCAGCGGCACAACATTTAAAGAAATCTCGGGAAGCGTCCTTGGTGATTTACTTTTTCCACTTGCACCTATTGATATTCAAGAGCGAGTTGTCGCCCGCGTCGATGAACTTTTCGCTGAGTTAGATGATGCTGAAGCAGCACTCTCGCGTGCACGCAGCGATCTGGCGACATGGCGCAAAGCGCTGCTGAAGGCCGCCGTCACTGGCGAGCTGACCGCCGACTGGCGTGCCGACAACCCGCCGACCGAAACCGGCGCCGAGCTGCTAGCCCGCATCCTCGCTGACCGCCGCGCTCGGTGGCTTGCCGATCCACGCAATAGAGGCAAGCGCTATATAGAACCAGAAGAACCAGATACGACTATATTGCCTATTCTACCTACAAGTTGGGTGTGGGCAAACCTGGAAGCCTTTTTAGTTGGAGGCATCCAAAATGGGCTCTATATGTCCCAGAGCGCTTATGGAACTGGCGCTCCTATCATACGAATAGATGACTTCCAGCCCGCCAAAGCTCGCCCGTCCGCTGCGCTTCGCCGCGTCACCGTAAGTTCGACAATTCATGACATCTATAGCCTCAACGAAGGTGATTGCGTCATCAATCGCGTGAATAGCCTTTCACATTTAGCGAAATCTTTCATGGTACGAAAACAACATCTTCCCGCTCTCTTTGAGAGTAACATGATGCGGGCGAAGCCATCCACAATGATGGTTTTGGACTATCTGGAAACGTATCTGGCATCTGACATTGGTCGATCGCGCCTGTGTCGTAATGCGAAGGCAGCGGTGAACCAAGCCAGTATAAATCAAACAGATGTAAATCTCACTCCGGTGCCGTTACCGCCGATATGCGAACAGATTGCTATTGTCGAGATGATCTCTCGCCAGCTTAATCCCGCGAATGATGATGATTTGATGAGTTTAGAAAAAGCCGGTTCTATCCTCCGACAATCCATCCTCGCCGCCGCCTTCCGCGGGGAGCTCGTCGCATGAACGAACAGGCGCTCGTCGCCAAGGTCTGGAACTACGCCCACGTCCTGCGCGACGACGGCGTCTCGTTCGGGGACTATCTCGGGCAGATCAGCTACCTGCTTTTCCTCAAGATGGATCGCGAGCGCACCGATGCGCTGGGCGAGCCGTCCGCCCTGCCCCCGGATTGCCAGTGGGACGCGCTCGCGGCGCGGTCCGGTGCGGAGCTGGAGCGGCACTATCGCGGCATCCTCGACGAGCTCAGCCGGCGCACCGACATCGTCGGCACGCTGTTCCTGAAGGCGGAAAGCAAGATCGGCGATCCGGCCCGGCTTCAGCGGCTGGTGGCGCTGATCGGCGCCGAGACCTGGATGGGGATGAACGTCGACGTCAAGGGCACCATTTATGAGGGGCTGCTCGAACGCAACGCCGGGGAGGTGAAGTCGGGTGCGGGGCAGTACTTCACGCCGCGGCCGCTGATCGACGCCATCACGGCGGTGGTCGATCCCGAGCCGCACCAGACGGTGCACGATCCCGCGGTCGGCACCGGCGGGTTCCTGCTGTCGGCCTACGCGCACATGGCGGCCAAGGCGGGCGCCCGCGACCGCCGCGCGGCGAAGGCGCTGCGCGAGACCCGGCTGTCGGGCACCGACATCGTCGCCGAGGTAGTGCGGCTGTGCGCCATGAACCTCTACCTGCACGGCATTGGCGGGGCGGCGTCGCCGGTCGTGCAGCGGGACGCGCTGCTCGACCGCGGAACCGTCAGCCACGACGTGATCCTGACCAACCCGCCGTTCGGCAAGCGGCAGTCGTTCCGGATCGTGCGCGAGGATGGCGGCATCGACAGCGAGCGGCAGGATTACGTGCGCGACGACTTCACCGTCACCACGGGGAACAAGCAGCTCAACTTCCTGCAGCACATCATGTCGATCCTCAAGGTCGGCGGCACCGCCGCGGTGGTGATGCCGGACAACGTGCTGTTCGAGGGGGGTGCCGGCGAGACATTGCGCCGCCGCCTGCTGCGGGAGTTCGACTTCCATACGCTGCTGCGGCTGCCGACCGGCATCTTCTACAGCCAGGGGGTCAAGGCCAACGTGCTGTTCTTCGACCGGGCCGAGGCCGGTGCGGGCATCGCGACGGAGGATCTGTGGGTCTATGACCTGCGGACCAACCAGCGCTTCACGCTGCGCGAGCGGCCGCTGCGCCGCGCCGACCTCGACGGGTTCGTGGCCGCGTATCGCACGAAGACGATGCGGCACGAGCGGACCGAGGGCGAGCGGTTCCGTCGCCACGCCTACGCCGACCTCGCGCGGCGCGACAAGCTCAACCTCGACATCTTCTGGCTGAAGGATGCCGCCGCGACCGACCCGGACAGCCTGCCGCCGCCGGTGGAGATCGCGGCCGAGATCGTGGACAGCCTTGAACTGGCGCTGGAGAAATTCAGGCTGGTCGTGGCGAAGCTGAGCGTGTCCAAGCCGTAGGACCGGGCTCTGCCCAGACTCGCGAAAAGCCGAAGTCTCTGGAAGCCATCCATGAAGACGAACGGATTCTCAAGGCTCAGCCTTGAGCGGGTCCAGGGCAGAGCCCTGGCCTTGCTTCCGTCAGAGGTTGTTAGCGGCGGCCCAGGCGGCGATCGCGGCGTTGGCGGCGGCGGGCCGCTCGTAGATGCTGACGTGAGCCGCACCCGGGATCAGGGCCAGGGTGCCATGCGGGACCTGCTGCGACAGGGCCTGGGCGATCGGGAAGGCGTAGACCGGGTCGTCGCGGCCTTCCACGACCAGGACCGGGACGGCGATGATGGCGAGCTGGGCGGTGTAGTCGGGGCGGATGGCCAGGGTCTCGGCGCCGGCCTGGGCGCCGGCGACGGAGCCCTCGGCGACGATGTCCTCGATGCCTGTGGTGGCCGTCATGTCATTGAAGCGGGTGGCGCCGGTCAGGAGCTGCGGGGTCACGGTGTCGACGATGGAGGAGACGCCGCCGTCGGTGGCCTGGAAGGCGTAGCCGGCCCACTCGCCCTGCTCGATCTGGGAGGCGCCCATGGCGATGGTGTCGATCAGGATCATGCCGAGGAAGCGCTGCGGCGCCTCGCGGTAGATCTCCTGGGTGATGAGGCCGCCCATCGAATGGCCGCCGATGATGGCCTTTTCGATGCCGAGGTGGTTCATCAGGTCGAGGACGTAGCCGGCATAGAGCGCCGTCGAGCCGAAGCCGGCACGGGCGGAGGAGCGGCCGAAGCCGGGCAGGTCGAGGGTGACGACCTGGAACTGCTTCGCGAGCCCGGTCTGCTGGTGCGCGAACAGGGCGCCGGAGAGCGGATAGCCGTGGATCAGCACCAGCGGCGTGCCGGAGCCGGTCACCTGGTAAAAGATGGTGGTGCCGTTGTCGTCGAAGGTCGAGCCCGTGCGGGTGTCGGCGGCGACGGCCTGGGCGTGGGTGGGGGGTGCCGGAAGCACCTGCGCCAGGG
>CALMVO010000111.1 GCA_937873205.1 uncultured Acetobacteraceae bacterium | reverse complement strand
GGGCAGGTTGCTGCCGGCCTTGGCGGGGGCGGTGCGGGTGGCCTTCTTGCCTTGCGCGGTGGTCATGGCGGCGGCAATGGTGGTGACAGCGTCGGTCATGAGCTTGATCCTCGTTTCTGGCGTCAGCCCCGTTCGGTGTTCCAAGCACCGGGCGGGGCGTCTCGCGGTCTTCATTGACCGCAACTAGATATTATCAAAACCGCCGGAATACTCAACAGTAAAAGCGCCGGAACTAGCCTCTTATTCGCGATTAAATAGGCTGGCTTGCGTCGCTTATTACTTGCCAACGCCTCCACTAACAGCGTTTTTCTTGTTCGTCCTGCGGGGTCGAGGGGCCGGCGAGGCCCCCGGTTGCTGACGAGAGTGGAGGAAGACTGGCGTTTTTCTCGTCCCGTCCTGCCATCGGCCCGAGGTGTGGCGGCGGACCGGGTCAAAAGCGGCGTCTTCGCCGGGACCGGAGCCACGCGCAGGCCGCCTCTCGGCGGGCGAGCATGGCGAGGACCCACCTTTTGACGCGGGCCGTTGCCGCACCTCACACTGGTCGCATGACGGCGGGGCCAGGCTTCCGGAACGTGCCCACCCCCTGGCGCCCTCTTGGGCGTCAGGGGGTGGGTTGAGGAGGCAACACGCGGAGCTGGGGGAGCAGGACGGCGGCGGGGACGAGGCGTCGAAGCTGATCCAGCTGCGTCAGGGATCGTCGCCCGGAGGGTCAAGACGGCGCAGGCGGCTTGATGAGCGCAGCGAGCAGAGCCCGGTCCCCGCCATGCGGGGAGACGTCCCGGTCTTGTTTTAGGCGATGCCAGCCCGGGGATGGCTGTTTGGACTTACATCGGTTTGCCGGAGAACGAGCTGATGAGGAGGCCAATGATGTTCCGCTATAATCGACCGCTTCTCGCTACGCTTTTCCTGCTGGCGGCGCCTGCCGTGGTGTCGGGTGCACATGCCGAACAGCCGATGCCGCTGGTCCCATACCAGCCGCAGTATCGGCACCCGATCCTGCAGGCCGAGCCGCAGCCGGTCAAGGACGGTGTGGCGGCATTCGAGAGTGCCTGCGCGGGCTGGGCCGCGGTCGACGATCCCGCTTACAATGACCTACAAAGTCTGCCGCCGGCGGCGATGCGAGCGCGAGATCTTTGCCGGCTTGTGGAGCGGCCGGAGACATTCATGTGGATGTATGCGGCTGCGGGGGCAGGTGGAGCGATCGGGTTGCTGCTCGTTGCCGCGATGCTGATCGGGATGCTCCGGGTCATGGCCTTCGGCAGGAGAAGGGAGCCGAGCTTTCCGCTCATGGGTTCCGTCATGCGGAGACAGGCGGCGTCCTGAAAGCCGCAGTTGCCGGAGCTGCCGGTCTAGCAACCTAGCCTGCTCCGTTCCTGTGCTTCCTCCCGATCCTGCCTGCCGGCCGCTTCTGACTTTCATCGGATCCTGGAATCCGTCGAGCCGGTCATCGTGTGGGCGGATGTCGCTCGCGCGGATGGCGGAAGGAGAGAAGTCATGACGGCGGAAGTTTATTCGCTCCCGGCGGCCCGGCCACGGGGTTATGACGGCTTCTGGGCTGTAGAACAGCTGAGAGGCATGCACCCGTTCATGACGCTCGGGCGGAGGCTTGGCTTCACCGTGACCGCGACGCCGAAGGCGATGCGGCTGCTCAAGGAGGCGGGCCATGAGGACGGCGACTGGGTGGCGAACGCCGTCTGCCCGGTCCGATCGGATCCGTGGCATGACCTGGACAGCAGCGTCGTGGCAGCCCGTATGGCAGACGTGGAGCGGGTGCGCTTCGGCTTTCTGGCAGCGCTGGTCGGGGTGCTGCTCTGCATGATCATGGCGATCGAGCGGCTGTTCAGCATCGGCGGCGCGCCGGCGGACGCCATCGAGCGGCTGGCGCTGGCGGCGTTGTTCGGCCTGATCGCGTGGCGGATCCGGCCGCGGCCGCGTCGCTGATGTAGCCAGCATTGCGAGAGGCGGCTGTTCAGTTCTCCCGAGCCCTTGGAGTAATGGGATCTGCCTGGTGACGCTCCTGCTCGGGCCCAACCCGAACAGTCACGCAGGAGGTCTTCGCCGGACGAGCTGGTGCAACCAGCCCGTCGATCGGCCGGCTTGCGGGGACCGACGCTGCCGACGAATCTTATGACCGGCTGATCGCCCGCAACCGAAATACTGCTATCAAAACAGTAGCTTAACGGAGGTCGCAGCGCCGGCTTTCTGTTGTGCCGCGCGTGCCTGAGCCGGCATACTGCGGATGCGGCTCCCGCAGCAGCCCTTGTGCCCTTCTGGGGCCGTAGGGCTCCGAAAGCAGGGTCTGCACTTCCGGGGGAGTCCTGTATGGGCAAACCGCGGAGGCTTACGATGGCCCAGTTTACCGCCCTTCTCGTGGCGGTAGCTGGGGTCCTTCAGGCGGTGGCCGCCGTCCTGAAGGCCCTCCAGCACTCGTAGGTCTCAGACTTGGAAGGAGGGGTTGATCTTCTGGGGTCGCCCCTCCGACCATGTTGGACAGTGTGGACGCGGCGGGAGCCGTTTTCAAGGAAAAGGTCCGATGGCCCGGCCGAGAGCCAGCATCGACGCTGTCAGAAGACGATCTCGTCCTCATCCAGCAGCGGCGCCACCGTCTCACGTGCGGCCTCCGCTTCGGTCCCGGCCTGCAGTAGGCGATCCAGCTCGGGCACCAGCTCAGGAAAGCGTTCTCGGATCAGGACGCCACCAAGCATCTCCTCACGGTCATAGCCGCCGGCACGGTTCACACCGTGCAACACCGTCCCGGTCCGACAGCCCGGCTCCATGACCAGCACCAAGAGTCCGTCTCCTTCCTCGCCTTCCCGCAGGAAGACCGGGCTGTTCGGCCCGTTGTCGCTCTGCCTCCAGATGCCGGCGCACACCGGCCGCTCGAGCAGCAGCCGCATCGCATCGCGGTCGAGCTGGTCGTCCGCGGCCAGATCCCGCTCTCGCGATCGCTCGAAGAGCGGGAGGTACCAGACGTCGCGGGTTCCAGGCTCGTCGACCGACACCCAGGCGCCGAACCGGCCATCGAAGATGGCGAGGTAGAGTTCGGCGCCGCCGGCATAGGAGGCCATGGTGAAGGATGGCCACGTGCCCTCGCACTGGAAGGCCGCCCGGAAGCGCAGCGCCGGATGACGTCGCGACAGGCTGGCCGCCAGCTGGATGCAGTCCGCGTCGTGCACCATGCAGACCGTGAGCTGCAGGCTGTCGGGCGTCTCGTCCACCTCGGCCTTGCTCACCAGCCCATCGTGGACCCAAACCTCGGGAGCCAGCTGGGCCAGGCTGAAGCTCAGGCTGTCGTGGGCGGTGGCCGCGAGATCGGTCGCAAGCTGGGCGCGCTTGGCTGCCGGCCCCAGGGCGGTGATGGTGGTTGTTCCCCAACTCGACATGGCGATGCTCTCCTCCTCGACATCGCCGGCCGGTCACGGCCGCAAGGCATGGGGCAAGGACGTGCGGAGCACGAGGCGCCAGCCGGTCCTTGCGGCATGCCTTCGGCCGCTGACAGGCACCTCGTCCCGTTCCTCTCTCGTTTCAGATCGACGGGTGTCTGGTCCGCCTAGACCGCCTTCTTGAGGTTCGGGCTCGCCTTGAAGCGGACCGTCTTGCCGGCCTTCACCTTGACCGGCTCGCCGGTGCGCGGGTTCAGCGCCTTGCGCGCCTTGGTCTTCTTCACCGTAAAGGTGCCGAAGCTGGGCAGGGTGAAGCCACCCTCCTTCTTCAGGTCCCGGACGATGGCGGTGATGAGATGCTCGGCAGCCTGACTGGCGGCGACACCGGTGATATCGAGCGACTCCTGGAGGACGGAGGCGATGAAGGCCTTGCTCATGCGGGGTTCCTGTAGAAAATCCTCCCGACCGCCATAGCGTCGGGAGTCTGGCGGTGCAATTCGAGGTAAGCGAGACGGCGATGGCTCAGGATCTGACCTCGATGCTGTCGACCCCCCTATTGGAGTTGCGGGACTACTGGCTGGAGGAGATGTGCTGCCGTGGCCCGCTGCGCTCACCACTTTGGTTCCATGCAGCGCGCCGGTCGGGCTGGCTGCTGTCGGATCTGGCCCTGGACCATACCTGCGAGCACTGCGGCACGATGCCGGCGCTGGCGCTGGTGCCGCAGGACAAGGCTGGTCTGCCGGTAGCCGACGTGCGGGTCGACCTGATTGACCGCTTCGACGAGGGTTGATTCTCACCAAGGCCAGCATGCAAGGCCAACAGCCGACATCAGGCAGAATATCCAGGATATCATCAACGACGCGCTGAAGGCGGCGCACGGGAAAGGCTAGACCATGGCTCAGCGCGCCAGGACCACCGCGACCACCAAGACATCATCCACTGGGCGGCGACCGGGACGGCCCCTCGGGTCGACGTCGAAATCGAAGCCTGGCCCGACCCCGGCGGCCAGGAAGGTCGGCCGGCCGACCGTGGCCAAACCGGTTGCCGCGTCGCGCAAGCCGCCGACTGCTTCCGCGACGCTGAAGGCAGGCACCACCCCTGCCAAGCGGGGGCCTGGTCGTCCAACCGAGTCGAAGCCGAAGGCCGTCCCGACCCCGGCGGCGGGGAAGTGGCGGCAAGCGGTGGCAGCCAAGCCGGCCGGTGCGGGGCGCAAGGCCCCGGCCGCGGCAGCTGCGCCAAAGGTAGGCAAGGGCGCGCTGCAGGCCCAGGTCGAGAAGCTCGAGCGCACAGTCGCCACGCTGCGGACCCGCAGCCGGGCGGCCGTGCGGGCGGCGAAGGAAGCGGCGGCCCGGATCGAGGAGCTGGAGGGACAGCTCGCCGAGAGGGCGCAGGCGCCGAAACTGTCGGCTGCAACGTCTCGGACGGCAAAGCCGACCCGTAGGCCCGCCGCGGCCGCGGCGCCCGAGCTGGCCAGGCCGGCGAAGTCCGCCCGCGGCCGACGGCTGAACCCCGAGCGTGATCCAGGCGATGCCGTCCCGCCGGGAGTGGCAGTCCAGGAGTCGGAGCCGATGGACGAGGAGGCCACCGCCGCCTTCGACAGCCTTGAGGCGACGCTCCATCCGGTGGAGGAGTGATACTATGGGGGCGACGGACGCCATGCCGGTAGACCGAGCCGATCTTCTGACCCTGACAGCGCAGATCGTCAGCGCCCACTGCATGAACAATACGGTCGCCGCCGATGCTCTGCCTGGCCTAGTCCATCGGGTCCATGCGGCGCTGGCTGCGGCGGAGGCGCCGGCCGAAAGCGTCATCACGCCGGAGCGCACGCCGGCGGTGCCGATCAAGCGCAGCGTCTTCCCGGACTACATCGTATGCCTGGAGGACGGGAAGAAGCTCAAGATGCTCAAGCGCCACCTGCAAAGCGCCTACGGCCTGACACCTGCGGACTACCGGACCAGATGGGACCTGCCCGGGGACTATCCGATGGTTGCGCCGAACTACGCCGAGAAGCGCAGCGCATTGGCCAAGAAGATCGGCCTCGGCCGCAGGAGTGGCGAACCAGATGGCGAGGAAGCGGTGGCGACCATGCCGGTGATCCGGCACCTACCGGAGCGCAAGCGCGGCCGGAAGGTGGCCTGACTCTAGGTAAAGAGCTGAGGGAACGACGTGGCTCCGCAGATCAGTGGCCTTTCGCCGAACTTCCGCTTTGCGCCGCATCCCGGACATTCAATGCAATCGACGACGTGCTCCGAAGCAGACATGGCCGCGAACGTCGGCTGGCTCGCTTTCTACCGACGGCGGATGTGAGGCATCTTCAAAAGGTAGTTCCGTAAGTCAACTTCGAGTCGACCCGAACTGAAACAGCCGACTGGTAGCGGAGGTTCAAGGGGGCCCTTACGTAGAGCATCTCTTTCTTGCTTGCGTAGTTGGCTACCGTGTTGTCCAGTAGCGAGGCATGCAGCGATGATCCAGGTATGATTACGACCGAGCCTTGACCGCAGTTCGTGATCTTGGTTCGGCCAACTTCGGCTTCCTCGCCCCCTACGACGACGCCCTAGTTGGCGTCGCGTCCCTGGCCGAACGCTACTTCGCCGATGACCCCGTCACCTGCCTGATGAAGCTGCGGCAGTTCGGCGAGTTGCTCGCGCAGCAGGTCGCGGCCCGGGCCGGTGTGTTCGTGGCGGTGGACGAACCGCAGTCCGACCTGCTCGGTCGGCTCCGCCGGGATACGGCCTACTCGCGGGACGTGATCGACCTGTTCCATGACCTGCGCCGCACCGGCAACGAGGCGGTCCACCAGCACCGGGGCGACCACGCGACGGCGTTGACGGGCCTCAAGGTCGCCCGGCAGCTCGCCGTCTGGTTCCATCGCACCTTCAGCGATCGGGCCTTTCGGGCCGGCCCCTTCCAGCCGCCGCGGCAGCCGACTGACCCGACCGCCCCGCTTCGGGATGAACTCGAGCGGCTACAGTCCGAGCGGCTGGCATCCTTGTCGGTCGCGGAGGCGAAGGCCGCCGCTGCCGCCCGGCAAGCCGAAGAGGTCCAGCGAGCGCTGCGCACCGCCGAGGAGCGCGCCGCCGTCGAGGCGGAGGAACGGGCGGTGTGGGAGTCGCTCGCGATAGAGACTGAAGGCCGGCTCCTGGCGCTCCAGGAAGAACTCGCGCGGGTTCAGGCCGCCGCCGTGGCGCGGCCGGCCGCACTCCAACTCCTCGCCAGCGCCGCGAACGAAGCCGCCCAGGCGATCGACCTGGACGAACAGGCAACCCGGTCCCTCATCGACGGGCGCCTGCGCGCGCGGGGGTGGGAGGCAGACACGCAGGCGCTGCGGCATGCAGCCGGGGCGCGGCCGGTCGCCGGGCGCAACCGGGCGATCGCCGAGTGGCCCACGGCGACCGGTCCGGCCGACTACGTCCTGTTCGTCGGGCTGACCTGCGTCGGCGTTGTCGAGGCGAAGCGAAGCAGCCGGAATGTCTCGGCGGCAGTCGACCAGGCCGGCAGATACAGCCAGGGCTACCTGCCCGAGCCAGGTATCCTGCTACCCGACGGCGGGCCCTGGCTCGCACAGTCCGGCTCCACTAAGGAGCCGGCCTACCGGGTCCCGTTCCTGTTCGCCACCAACGGGCGTGCCTACCTTAAGCAGCTCGAGACGCAGTCCGGCATCTGGCACCGGGACGCGCGGGACCCGACCAACCGGCGGCGGGCGCTCGCTGACTGGCCGACGCCAGATGGGCTGAAGGCCATGCTCGACATCGATCGCACGGCGGCCAGCGCAGCGCTCGCATCGTTGCCGTTCGATTTCGCTTTCGGGCTGCGGGACTACCAGATGCGCGGCATTCAGGCGGTCGAGACAGCGCTGGCCGACGACGACCAGCGCGCACTCCTTCTCGCTATGGCCACCGGCACTGGCAAGACCAAGCTGGCCGTGGCTCTGCTGTATCGCCTCCTGCACACGCGGCGCTTCCGCCGGGTCTGCTTCGTGGTGGACCGCACGGCGCTCGGCGACCAGGCGAAGGACGCGTTCACCACCACCCGCATCGTCAGCGCCCGCACCTTCGCCGACATCTTCGGCCTCAAGGTGTTGGGCGACGCGGCACCCGACCCGGACACCAAGGTCCACATTTGCACCATCCAGGGCCTGGTGAAGCGCGTGCTGTTCGCCGCCACGCCGGAGGACGTACCGCCGGTCGACCAATACGACCTCATGCTCGTCGACGAGTGCCACCGGGGCTATACGCTCGACCGCGAGATGAGCGACGCCGAGCTCGGGTTCCGCTCCGAAGCCGACTACGTCAGCAAGTATCGCCGCGTCATCGAGCACTTCGACGCCGTCCGCATCGGCCTGACCGCGACACCCGCCTTGCACACCACCGAGATCTTCGGCCGCCCGATCTTCACCTACGGCCTACGCGAAGCTGTGATCGACGGCTGGCTGGTGGACCAGGAGCCGCCAATCCGCATCGAGACCGAGCTCTCCCGCGACGGCATCCACTTCAGCAAGGGGTCCGATCTGCCGCTGCTCGACCCGCTCACCGGCACGATCGATCTCACGACCGCGCCCGACGACCTCGGCTTCGAGGTCGAGAGCTTCAACCGCCGGGTCGTGACCGCCGAGTTCACCCGCGTCGTCTGCGAGCAGCTCGCCGAGCACATCGACCCCGCCGACCCCGGCAAGACGCTGATCTTCGCGGCGTCGGACGCGCACGCCGACATGGTCGTGGGCGCGCTGGGCGCCGCGATGGAGGCGAGGCACGGGCCGCAGGACGAGGCGCTGATCCGCAAGATCACCGGCAGCATCGACCGGCCCGGGACGATGATCCGGCGCTACAGGAACGACCCGACGCCGAAGATCGCCGTCACCGTGGACCTGCTGACAACCGGCATCGACGTGCCGAAGATCGTCAATCTCGCCTTCCTGCGCCGGGTCAGCAGCCGCATCCTGTACGACCAGATGATCGGTCGTGCGACCCGGCTCTGCCCCGAGATCGGCGGCCCCGGCATCGATAAGGACAGCTTCCGCGTGTTCGACGCGGTGCGGCAGTCCGAGGCGATCGGCGACATGACCGAGATGAAGCCGGTGGTCGTCAACCCGTCGCTGTCGTTCGCGCAGCTGCTGGGCGAGCTGTCGCGGGTAACGGACCCGGAGCAGCGCACTCTGGTCCGGGACCAGCTGCTCGTCCGCTTGCGCCGGCGCATCGCCCGACTCTCGCCACAGGCGGCGGAGCAGTTCGCGGCCGCGGCGGGAGAGACGCCGTCCGAGACCCTCGCCCGAGTGCACACGGCCGATCCGGCTGACCTGGCCGCCTGGGTCGTTGCGCGTCCCGGCCTCGGCCCGATCCTGGACTGGCAGCCCGATGCCGGCCGCCCCGTGCCGCTGGCCGTCTCGTTCCATCCGGATGCGCACGTCGCCACCACCATCGGCTACGGCGCCGCCGGCCGACCCGAGGACTACCTCGAGGCATTCGGTGCGTTCCTGCGCGCAAACGAGAATGGGCTGGCCGCCCTCTCGCTCGTGCTGCGCCGTCCGCGCGACCTCACACAGGCCGACCTTCGTGCGTTGGCGCTCGCGCTGCAGGAGGCCGGATACTCCGAGACGGCGCTGCGCTCCGCCTGGCGGGAGGCCAAGCAGGAGGACGTCGCCGCCAAGCTCATCGGCTTCGTGCGCCAGGCGGCACTCGGCGACGCGCTGGAACCCTGGGCCGTCCGCGTGCAACGTGCCGTCGAGGCCATCATCAAGCGCGGCGGCCTGACGCCGGACCAGCAGCGCTGGCTCCGCCGCATCGGCACGCAGGTGGCCGAGATCGGCGTCGCCGACCCGGCGGCACTCGACCAGGGGCAGTTCCGCGCGGCAGCGGGCGGCTTCACCCGGCTCGACCGCGTCTTCGGTGGCCGATTGGCGGGCTTGCTGGGCGACATCAACGAAGCGGCGTGGAAAGATACAGCATGAGCGAATCGCGAGCAGCAGCAGGCGTCACCCGGGACATCGTCCAGAAGCTCTGGCGCCTCTGCGACATCCTGCGCGACGACGGCATCACCTACCAGGCCTACGTCACCGAGCTGACCTATCTGCTGTTCCTGAAGATGCTGGCCGAGACGCAGCGCGAGGGTCCGCTGCCGGCCGACGCACGCTGGGCGAGCCTGACCAGCCGCCAGGGCGAAGCGCTGCTGACGCATTACCGCGCGCTGCTGTTGCGCCTCGGCACCGAGGGCACGGGCACCGTGCGCACGATCTTCACCGACGCGCAGACCAGCCTGCGCAAGCCCACCAACCTGCACGAGCTGGTCACGCAGATCGACCGGCTGGACTGGTATTCCGCCAAGGCGGAGGGCCTGGGCGACCTCTACGAGGGCCTGCTGGAGAAGAACGCCGGGGAAAAGAAGTCCGGTGCCGGCCAGTATTTCACGCCGCGCCCGCTGATCGACTGCATGGTCCGCCTGCTGCAGCCGCAGCCGGGCGAGGTGGTGCAGGACCCGGCGGCCGGCACCGGCGGCTTCATGGTCGCGGCCGACCGCGCCATCAAGGACCGCACCGACGACCTGTTCGCGCTCAAGACCGACGCCCAGCGCTTCCAGCGGGAGGAGGCGTTCCGCGGGCTGGAGCTGGTGTCGGACACGCACCGGCTGCTGCTGATGAACCTGATGCTGCACGGCATCGGCGGCGACCTAGTGCGCGGCGGCGATGCCATGGGGCCGGACGGCGAGGCACTGGGCGCGGCCGACCTGATCTTAACCAACCCGCCCTTCGGCACCAAGAAGGGCGGCGGCCGCCCGGCACGGCCGGACTTCACCATCACCGCCGACACCAGCAACAAGCAGCTCGCCTTCGTGGAGCACGTGGTGCGCGCGCTGCGCCCAGGCGGCCGGGCCGGCATCGTGGTGCCGGACAACGTGCTGTTTGCCGACGGCGCCGGGCGGGAGCTGCGCCGCTGGATGATGGACGTGACCGACCTGCACACCATCCTCCGCCTGCCCACCGGTATCTTCTACGCGCAGGGCGTGAAGACGAACGTGCTGTTCCTGCGCCGCGGCCCGGCGCGGGTCAGCAAGTCGAACACGCGGGCCGTCTGGGTCTACGACATGCGCGCCGGCCAGCCCGCCTACGGCAAGACCTGCCCGCTGCGTGTTGAGGACTTCGCCGCGTTCGAGGCGGCCTATGGAAACGACCCGAACGGCGCCGCCGCGCGCGAGGACCATGGCGCCGAAAGCCGCTTCCGGCGCTTCACCCGTGCGGAAATCGAGGCGCGCGGCGACAACCTGGACATCGCCTGGCTACGCGGCAGCGACGAGGCCGGCGAGGACGCGCTGGAGGAGCCGGAAGACATCCTAGAAGCCATGCGCACGCATCTCGCGCGGGCTCTCGCGGAGGTCGATGCCCTTTCGATGGACTTCGATGTCGAGCATGCGGTAGTCGCAGCGCCTTGACCGCATGTCCCTCCGATTATTGGCGTTCAACCACGCTCGGCGCGCTGGCGCTCGAAATTCGGAACGGGTTGCCGGAAAAGCCTTATCCTCAGCCCCCAGGTAGTCCAATGCTCCGCATTTCCTCAGTCCGCCCGGGCAGCGTGGATTTCGGCGATCTTCGTTATCATCGATCAGCACAAGACCACGCGAACTATACAGTCATCAGGGGCGACTTGCTGGTCGTTCGCTACAACGGCAACGCGAGGTTCGTAGCCGCATGCGGCATGGTTCGAGACGCCGTCGATGGTTGCGTCTACCCAGACAAGCTTATCCGCATTCGAGTCGATCCTGCGCAGGCGATCCCCGAATACGTTGAGTTGGCGATGCTGACCCCGGACGCACGCCGGCAGCTTGATCCGTTCATCAAGACCGCGGCGGGCCAGCACGGGATATCAGGCAAGGACCTGCGGCGACTCGTCATCACCCTCCCACCCATGGCCGAGCAACGCCGGATCGTGGCGCGGATCGAGGCGCTGTTCGCCCGCACCCGCCGCGCCCGCGCCGACCTCGAACGAAGTGCGCTTTTGGCGGAACGTTTCAGACGCACGGCGTTAGCCGGCACATTTGGCGGGAGCGAGGGCCACGACTGGCCCTCAAGGCGGCTTGTCGATCTGGTCCGCGAAGCCCGGATTGGCCTGGTTCGATCGAAGGCTGACCAGTCAGACACTGATGGAACACCATACATTCGAATGCAGCACTATGATCTTTTCGGACGGTGGAACGCAGCTGATCTCTCTCGAGTGAAGATCAGCGCAGCAGAAGCCGCGTCATACGAACTCAGGCCTGATGATCTTCTATTCAACACCAGAAATAGTACGGAGCTGGTTGGCAAGGTGGCCATATGGCCACAAGACCGACCAGGATTTGTTTTCAACAATAACCTGCTGCGGTTACGTTTCAAGAATGGGGCGTGTCCGAACTTCATGAGATGGGCTCTTGCCTGGTCATCGTTCGCTGGCGAACTCAACGCCGCCAAGAGCGCCACCACCAGCGTAGCTGCCATCTATCAGCGCGACCTGATGGATATGATGGTTCCAATGCCCGAGGAGCCGGAGCAGCAGCGGATTGCATCCCGTCTGTCGGCGCAAGTTGCTGGTGCCGATACAGCAGAGAGGCAATCCCTTCTAGGCGTTGCCCTCCTCGACCGCCTCGAACAGGGCATCCTCGCCCGCGCCTTCCGTGGCGAACTCGTGCCGCAGGGTCCGGCCGAGGTTGCCGACGCGGTTGCACCAGCGGCCCAAGGTGAGATTAGCCCCGCCGTCCGACGGCGCCGCATGCGCGCCGTAGCCGCCTAGGCGTTGACCATCCATCTAAAGAAGCCGGAAGAATCGGTGGCGTTTCTTCGATACGTGTGCCCCCGGCATCGCTACGTTGCCCGAGCCAGCGATCGTTCCCGTCAACCGGCCCTGTGATAGTCAGAGAGATGACGACCGCACGTCACATCATCAGCCTCCTCAAGAGCCACATAGACGGGGACGAAGACCGGTTCATGTCCACCGCCATGCAGCTCGCGGCCCATGAGGCCAGGCAGGGGCACGGCAAGCTGGCGGACGAGGTCAAGACGCTGATCGACGACGCGAAGGCCAAGGGGTCGTCGGTCGAACGGCGTCGCAGCCCAGTGCCGCTCGCGCAGCCCAAGGGCGAACTCGGCTCGCTCTTGACCGCCCGCTATCCGACCGAACGCTTGACCGACATGGTGATGCCCGAGCCACTGGAGACTCGGCTCGGCCGCGTGCTCCTGGAGCAGCGGCAACAGGAGCGTCTTCGGGAGCATGGGCTGCGGCCTCGGCGCAAGCTGCTGCTGATCGGCCCTCCCGGCGCGGGCAAGACGCTGACCGCGGCGACCTTGGCCGGAGAGCTGAAGCTACCCCTGCTGACGGTCGTATTGGATGGCCTCATCACCAAGTTCATGGGGGAGACCGCCAGCAAGCTGCGGCTGGTATTCGACGCTATGGCGAACACCAGAGGCGTCTACTTCTTCGACGAGTTCGACGCGATCGGGGCTAGGCGCGGCGAGCGGCAGGACGTGGGCGAGATCCGGCGCGTGCTCAATTCCTTCCTCCAGTTCCTGGAACAGGACGACAGCCAGGGACTCGTCATCGCCGCAACAAACCATCCCGAGCTGCTCGACACGGCCCTGTTCCGCCGGTTCGACGACGTGATCGAGTATGTCCTACCGGATGTCTCCTTGATCGAGCGGCTGCTGCGGGCTCGGCTGGGCGACTTTGATACAGAGGGTCTCGGGTGGTCCGCCGTGGCCCGGTCCGCGGTGGACTTGTCGCATGCCGAGGTGATCCGAGCGGCCGAAGACGCGGCCAAGGCGGCGGTGCTGGCCGGCGGACGGCGAGTGTCCGCGGATGCGCTAGGGGCGGCCATCGAGGAACGCCGGAGGGCGTCGATCGGCACCTAGACGATGGCCGCTCCGGACGAGTTCCCGCGGGAGTACCCGCACATCTTCATCGCGGGCGGCGGGATGGTCGAGGGCTACCGCCGCCGCAAGCAGAAGATCGATCCGCCATCGCTGCCGCGCCGTGACCGCGCCGCACATGCGGCCGCGCTGGAGGCTGCGATCGGTGCCGCCCTGGCGGGCGCACGCCGCCAGATGGGAGAACGAGACCTCACGCTCGTCACCGGCGTCCCCGGATACTACCTGGAGGTGGTGATCCCAGGGGGTGAGCGCGGCGTCATCGATCAACTTGCGGATCGGCGACAGGGGATGGAGGTCGTGACCGTCAGCGATAGCGGGGCGGGCGGCCCCATCACGGCATCCGTTTTCGTGCCGGTTCGGGCCGAGAACTACTACCTCGGCAAGGTGCAGGCCTACCGCGACCAGGAGACCAACTCCGGGCGCCCGCGCAATGAGCCGCTGGTCACACGTATGGAGACGGTCCGGCTCGGTACGGCTCGATCATTGTTCACCGACGATGACACGCTGTTCCCTCGGGATCCCGCCGAGCGCGTCTGGTGGGAGGTCTGGCTGCGGGAGGGGCGTCGGGAGGCATTCGAACGGCTTGCGCGCGCGATGGACCTTGGACTGAAACGTCACGCGGTGAAGTTCCCGGAGAGGGAGGTGCTGCTGGTCCTGTCGGGAACCGGAGCCCTGGACCGCCTTGTGGCCCACAGCGACGTGGTGGCGGAGCTACGCCGGGCGAAGGATACGCCGGCCTTCTTCCTGGGGCTCGGCGGTGGGGAGCAGCGGGCGTGGACCGCCGAACTGCTCGGCCGGATCGTTCCACCAGATCCCGGTTCCCTCGTCGCCGTCTGCCTGCTCGACAGCGGCGTGCGGCGAGCGCACCCGCTCATCGAGCCGCACCTCGCAGTCACGGATTGGCACACGGTCGAACCAGGGTGGGGAGCGGACGACACGCCCGCATGGCAAGGGCACGGGACGCGGATGGCAGGCGTGGCCCTCTACGGCGACCTCGTCCCGATCCTTGCCGGCACCGAACCCATAGCGCCCCGATTCAGCCTCGAGAGCGTCCGCATCCTGCCACCGCGGGATACGCCTGCTAACGATCTGGAGTTGTACGGCGCGATCACCGGGGAGGCGATCGCGCGCGCGGAGATCGAGGCGCCCTTTCGGCGGCGTGTCGTGACCTGTGCGGTATCAAGCGCCTCCTCGTCGCGAGGGCGGCCATCATCGTGGTCAGCGGCAATCGACCAGCTCTGCTTTGAGGAGCCGGAACGGCGGCTCGTCATCTTGTCGGCTGGGAACATCGGCATCGACTTAATGCCCGTTGATCACCTCGCTCGCAACGACATCGAGCCGATGGACGATCCCGCACAGGCATGGAACGCGCTGACCGTCGGCGCATTTACCGAGAAGGTCGACATCATCGACCCTTCGTTCGCCGGTTGGAGCGCCATGGCGCCCGCCGGCGAGCTCGCGCCGCGCAGCCGTACCTCCGTGACATGGGGCGTAGAGTGGCCGATCAAGCCGGACGTCGTCTTCGAGGGCGGGAACCTGGCCCATGACGGTCGCCTACCCGGCGAGGACATCGACGACCTGCAGCTGCTGACAACACATTTCCGTCCTGAAGCCCGACACTTCACGACCCTAGGCGACACCAGTGCCGCCGCGGCGCTGGCGGCGAACATGGCTGCTTCGATCCTTGTGGAACGGCCCAGGCTGTGGCCGGAGACGGTGCGGGGGATCATTGTTCACTCAGCGCAGTGGACGCCGCCCATGCAGGCATGGGTCGACGCTTGCGGCGGCCGCAAGCGCCCTATCCACGCCCTGATGCGGAGATACAGCTACGGTGTGCCGGACCTAGACCGCGCGCTCCGCTCGGCTCGGAACGACCTCACCTTGTTGGTCGAGGATGAGCTTCAGCCGTTCCAGCGGGAAGGTAGCGCGGCGCCGAAAACTCGCGACATGAAGCTGCACGCCCTGCCTTGGCCCCGCAGGGAGTTGGCCGCGATGGGGAATGTGCCGGTGGAGCTGCGGGCAACGCTGTCCTATTTCGTCGAACCGAACCCGGGGGAGCGCGGGTGGACGCGGCGCCACCGTTATGCGTCTCACGGACTGCGCTTTCGTGTGAAGACAGCCACGGAGTCGCTCCCCGAGTTCCGTTCACGGATCAACCAGGCGGCTCGTGACGAGGAGGAAGAGACCGCCGCGGCATCGCAAGGCGGTGACGAATGGCTGCTCGGGACGGCGCGCGACGTCGGCTCCGTTCACTCCGACCTGTGGCGGGGCACTGCAGCGGACCTCGCCGCAAGGGATGCGATCGGCGTCTATCCGGTCGGCGGATGGTGGAAGGAGAAGCCCTACCTCGAGCGGTTCGAAGCCCTGGCTCGATACGCGCTGATAGTTACAATCAGAGCGCCGGGCATCGATGTAGACATCTACACACCGGTAGCGGTGCAGGTGTCGATCGCCAATCAGGTGTAATGGCCCAATTGGCGCCGCATCCAAGTCTTGATCGAGGTGAACTCGAGATGGGTGCTGCGCCGTCGGCCATTCAAGCGTCAGGCGTCCGCTTACGCGCATCACCCGCTCCAGAGCAGACAGGCCGCTATCGGCCATCTGCGTCTTTCTAATAAAGCTGTGTCGGAAGGCGAAGGCCGACGTCCGAACGTGCAGCGATAAACTTCTATTGGGCATCCTCCTTCCTGGCGGCAGCCGAACGACAGATGCGGCTAACTCCGTCATCCACTTGGGGCCGGAGACGTCGCCAGATGCTTCCGATGGACATGGCGTGCGTCCGATCCGTCAGCCGCCCTGCGTCGACCGGGAGATCATGATGGGTGGCTGCAGCTCGCGCTCGCCATCGTCCCGGTGGCCCATGCAGGTCCAGATCACGCCGCGGCGCGTCGTGAACCCGAACGCGGCATAGCCACGGCACGCGAAGCAACGGTGGAGGTAGCGCACTGCAGGAGCTGCGTGATCGAGCAGGGGAGCCTCTGACATGGCGCCCTCAGCCAAACGGGTTGGCGACGGTCTTCGGCGCCGCGGCCGCCGGCACCGCATCGGGCAGGTCCGGCTGCGCCTCAAGGACGTGCACCGCCTGGTCGAGGATCACCTTCAGGGCGCGGGCATGCTCCAGTCCCTGCCGGTTCCGGGTCAGGTCGAGGGTGCCATAGAGCGCGATCCGGTCGGTGCCGTTCTCGATCGTCAGCTTGGCGATCGACACCGATGCCGCGTCGTCGGCAAAGGGGATGAACCTGGTCATGCTGATCTCCTAGTCGCCCAGCAGCTGCTCGAGCAGGCTGCGCTCCTTGTGGCGGCGGTGCCCATGTTCGCCGTGGGCATAGGGGCTGTCCTCCGGCGGCGGCAGCGACATTGCATCGCGCTTCACGCTCTCGGAGAGGCTCGGGAACGGGTCGATGCCGACGACGCGGATCAGCGTGGCGACCGGGACGGTGTCACAGGTCGGTTGGTCGGTGTTCCGGCACACGTAGACGCCGGCGCCGCCCATCCGCGGGTCGTAGACCGCCTTCCATGTGCTCGTCGGCACCAGCACGCCGTCCGGCCCGATCGAGGCCAGCCGGTCGCCGTGGAAGGCTGGTCCCGTGACCACGTAGAGCTCGCCCTCCCGTTCGGCCAGGTGCCGCACCGCGCTCTCCACGCCCTCCCGGACGCCGCGGTTCAGCTGCGCGGTCTGCGGCACCACGTTGGCCAGGGAGAAGGTCTGCCCCTGCGCCTGCTCGTCCGGCATGTCGCCGGACGGCGTCATGTGGCCGCGGTCGAAACCGCTGCGGCGGTAGTCGGCGAGCTGCGCCTGATCAGGCGGTAACAGCCGGTCCTCGGCGTGGAACTCGCCCTCACGCCGGATGTGCCGCGCTGCCTCCAGCGAGGCGGCCGTTGGATGCTCGGCCGACCAGATCGCCCCGTGGGTGACGCCGGAGGCGAGAGACGCATAGGCGTCGTTGCACAGCAGCGTCGTGCGCTGG
Organism: uncultured Acetobacteraceae bacterium; assembly: GCA_937873205.1. Taxonomy (GTDB): domain Bacteria; phylum Pseudomonadota; class Alphaproteobacteria; order Acetobacterales; family Acetobacteraceae; genus Lichenicola. The sequence continues at coordinate 43,477 of CALMVO010000111.1, read as the reverse complement.
CCGAGCTTGGGGTTGGTTAGCGCCGGCGGCTGGCCGCCCGGGAAGAACTGCCGACAGCCATCATCCTGGGCGACCGCGGCGGCAGGCGACAGCAGGACGAGGAGGGCAAGCGGAAGAAGGGAGCGGTGGCTCATTCGGGCATCCTGGGCAACGCGGATGTAAATCAGAATGGAGGAACGGCAAAGCGCCGGCGGAACCGACCAGCCGAATAAATGCAATACTATCAGTATTTTAGTGTTGCTCCGGACGAGTCCATCTGCGTACACTGCCGGCATCATCTGACGGAGCTTCACCATGCGCACCGAACTGCTGCAGGGCCACACGAACGTCTTCCGCTTTCCGGTGGAGCTGCGTGCACCGGCCACCCTGGACCTGCTGCGGGACCTGGCACCCGACGTCCGCCACGTGCTGAACGTTGCCGAGTCCTTCGACCTGAGCGTGCCGGGGATCGAGCTGCGTGACATGGTCGACGCCGAGACGGCGGAGCACATCGTCAACCACCTGGTCCTCGAACACGGCGCACGGCGTCGCGTGGCGCTGGACGAGCTGCTGGCGCCGTTGGTGCAGCGTGCTGTCGACGCTTGCCGTCAGGCCCACGATCGTTATGACCGAGCGGCCGACGCCCAGGCGAGGGTCCAGCAGGCGGCCGGTCGGAACGACTGGACCGGGACGCTCGAGGAGAAGGCGAACGACCTGATGCATCAGGCTGCCGAAGCGCTGGTCGCGGCCCATCTCGCGGTCGAGCAGGCCGAGGGTGCGGCTCGGGCGATCGACATGGCCAGGCGCGGCGAGTGCTGGGTGCCCCGGAATGCCGGCGCCGACATGATGTGGCTGTGCGACGTGCAGATGGCGCAGAGGGGCTAAGCCCATGGCTGGAGCCGTGGCTCAGCCTGGCACGACCAGTAGCTGTCGCGACACACACTGATGTACGGCCAGACGCACGCCTGGCCGGATGCTCTCGACCTATCTCGGTCATACGGCTACTTGCGTCCCTCAATCGCTCAGGATCAAGCGTAGCAATAAGATGCTGGGGGACGATGCCGTGGACCATCATTCTCAAGGCGACGGATCGACGAGCGAGGCGGCGGTTTTCGCCGACCTGCTGACCTGGTCGAACGACTGTTCCGCCTGGCAGCGTGACGCGCTGCGTCGGCTCTGCACGCAGGAGAAGCTCGAACTGCCCGACCACGCCGCGCTCCTCGAAATCTGCAAGGGGACGGCCGAGGCCCGGCCGCTGACCGCCGCCCATATTCGCGATGGCGGCGCGAGCGGGGCTGACGTCTCCTTGAGCGCGCTCTACGGCTTGGAGCACGTCAACGCGCTGGCGATCGGCGAGCGGCTGACGTTTAACAAGGCCGGCCTGACGGTGATCTACGGCGATAATGGCGCCGGGAAGTCAGGCTACGCGCGGGTCCTCAAGCAAGCCTGTCGCGCGCGCTCACCTAAGGGCGATACGATTCTTCCCAACATCTACGCGGCCAGCACCGGCGTGCCGGCGGCCAGCATCGATTTCCATGTCGGAGGACAGAAGCGGAAGTCCCGATGGATGCAGGGCAGCGGCGCCGAGGCGCTGCTCTCGGCCGTCAGCATCTTCGACAGCCGAACCGCCAATGTTCATGTCGAGAATACCAATGATCTCGCCTACACGCCGTTGCCGCTCACGGTGCTGGCGGCGCTTGCCCAGACCTGCCAGGACCTCAAATCCAAGCTCGCCGCGGAAATTGCCGCACTCGAGAAGCAGACACCTTCGGTCATCACCAATCCGGGCTGCACGCCCGCGACTCCGGTCGGCAGGCTTATGGCCGGCCTTACCGCCAAGTCGACGATCGCCCAGATCGATGCGCTTGCGGGCTTGGATGCCGAGCAGATCGACCGGCTGCAAGCGCTTCAGGCGGATCTCGGCAACGATCCCGCCCGCGCGGCGCGGCACCTTCTCGCGATGCACAAGTCAATTACTGCCTTCATGGCGAAGTTGCAGGCGCAGGCCGATGCCGTCTCGGACGCCGCAGCGGTTGAGCAAAAGCAAGCGGCGAACGATCTCTTGATCGCGCGCGCGGCTGCCCATGCGGCCTCGATCGACCTGTTCGCCAAGGAGCCGTTGCCCGATGTCGGGTCTGATGTCTGGCGAGCGCTCTGGGATGCGGCCCGCGCCTATTCAGTAGCGTCGGCATATCCCGAGCAGCCGTTCCCCGTGACAGCAGATGGTGCGCGGTGCGTGCTCTGCCACCAGGAACTGAACAGCGACGCGCACGCCCGGCTCAGCAGCTTCGAGGCCTTCGTCAAGGATGAGAGCAAGCGCCGCGAGGAGGAGGCCGACGAAGCCTATTCGCGCATGAAGAACGTAGCGATCGCCGCGCGGGTTCCGATGTCGGCTGCCCGCACGATGGTGGCGCTGCTGCGCGATGATCTAGCGCAGGCAGCACGAGCCGATGCAGTCCGCCGTGCCACTGTGACCGACGCATGGCGATTGCGGGCGTTGTTGCGCTTGGCGCCGAACGGCAACCTTGCGTCGTTGCCGCCGGCGACTACGCTGATGCCTGGGCCGCTTCAGGCTGTCGCCGATGAGCTGGCGAAGCGGGCAGCGGCGTTGCAATCTGAAACTAACGCGCCCGAACGGCTGGCGCTGGTCGCGGAAATGAACGACCTTGCCGACCGCCAATGGCTGGCGGTAGTCCGTGACGACGTCGTCGCCCATATCGCGCGCCTTGAGGCCATCGCGGCGCTCACACGCGCGTCGAAGGATACTGCGACCAACCGGATCACCACCCAGAGCGCCAAGATAGTCAGTTTGCTGGTGACCAATCAGCTGCGTGGCCGGTTCGCGCGCGAAGTGGATAAGCTCGGCGTCGCGGGGCTGACGATCGAGCTGCAGCAGGCGAAGACCAATGCCGGGGTGCCCTATTTTCAGGTACGCCTCGTCGACAAGCCATCGGAGCCGGTCGGCAAGGTGCTGAGCGAGGGCGAGCACCGATGCGTCGCCCTCGCCGCATTCCTAGCCGAACTAGCTACCATCGAAGCGAAGTCTGCAATCGTATTCGACGATCCGGTTTCGTCGCTCGACCATCTCCACAGAGACAAGGTCGCCGCGCGCCTTGCCGAGGAAGGACGTGCGCGACAGGTCATCATCTTCACGCACGACATGGCGTTCCTATTGTTGATGGAGGAAGCCTCCCGCGCGACCAAGGACCGCGCGGCGATACCGATCGCCTATCGCTTGATCAGCCGTGGCGGAGACGCGGTTGGCTTCTGCCATCAGGATCCTCCCGCAAACGTCATGCCGCTCGACAAGGTGATCGAAGCCATGGGCAATCATCTCGCCAATGTTTCGATCCTTCATGCCCGCGGCGATCAGGCGAAATGGTCGAGGGAAGTGACATCATTCCAGGACCAGCTTCGCACCACCTGGGAACGCGCGGTCGAGGAGGCGGTCTGTCCAGTTGTCAAACGGCTCGCGCGCAAGGTCGATACAGCCGGACTGATCAAGCTCACCGTCCTGACGCCGGCCGATTGTACGGCGGTCCGGGAGGCGTTCGGCCGCTGCTCGCTGCTGCTGCACAGTCAGCCCGGCGAGCTCAATCCTTCGCTGCCGGCACCGCCGGCGATCGATCGCGAGATCAAGGCGCTGGAAAGCTGGATCGGCGACATTCGGCACCGCCAGGCCGCCCTTGCCTAGGCGCATACCCCGAACCTCGGTCCAGCCCGCCACGGCGGCGTCACAGACCCGGGAGCCGCGCGGCAGCGCTGCTGCCAATGCCGGGCTTGTCGACTATCATCTCCACACGCTGGGCTGGAAAGCTTTCCAGGATCTCGCCGTCGCAGTCGCAACCGAGGTGCTGGGCAAGCCTGTTGAGACATTTTTGTCATCGCGGGACGGCGGCCGTGACGGCGCATTTGTTGGCGTCTCGGCCGGCAACAGGTCGACCATTCAATGCAAGTTCACCAGCAGAGCGGATGCGACCTTGGGCGTCGCGGAACTCGCCGATGAGCTCTCGAAGGTGCAGTCGTTGGCCAGCCGCGGACTGGCTGAAGATTATGTCATCCTGACCAATTTCGGCGTGTCTGGAGTAGCTGCCGCCGAGATCGAGGAACGGTTCAAGGCAGCCGGAGCCCGGACCGTGCGGACCTACGGCCGCGATTGGATCACCGCACAGATCCGCGAACGTCCGCGCCTCAGGATGATGGTGCCGCGGGTCTATGGCCTGGGCGATCTGTCGCAGATCATCGACGAGCGGGCCTATCTGCAGGCGCAGTATATCTTGAGCACTATGGGTGATGACCTACGCTGCTTCGTGACGACAGATTCGCATCGCCGAAGCATCGAGGCGCTGACCCGTCACGGCTTCGTTCTGCTCTTGGGGGATCCGGCATCGGGCAAATCGACGATCGGTGCTACATTGGCAGTTGGAGCGCTCGATGATGGATGCAGCCGCACCGTGCGTGTGACATCAGCCGCGGAGCTGAAGCGGCATTGGAATCCGAACGAGCCCAACCAGTTCTTCTGGGTTGACGATGCCTTTGGGCCGACTCAGTATCTTCATTCGCGTGTCGATGGGTGGAACCAGGAGCTCCTAATGCTCCGCGCGGCAATTAAGGCTGGCGCACGGATCCTGTTCACATCGCGAACCCATATCTGGGAGTCGGCACGCCCTAACCTAAAGATCAGCCAGTTTCCGCTGCTCGGGCAAAGCCAAGTGATCATCAACGTCCACGGCCTTTCGGACGATGAGCGGGCTCAGATCCTCTATAACCATCTTAAGATGGGGGATCAGCCCGCTGAGATCCGGACCGAGTTGAAACCCCTTCTCGCAGTGGCGGCGGCAAATGCCGGCTTCCTTCCCGAGACCGCGAGGCGGCTCGGCTCGACGATCTTCACGACCATGTTGAAGCGCGATCAAGCCGGCGTGATCGACTTTATCGAGAAGCCTGAACCCTTCCTGCGCGAGATGCTCGAGAATCTTGATAATCAGTCTCGCGCGGCGATGGCGCTAATTTTCCTGCATGGTCATGGCGGCTTGTCTTCGCCACTTGAATCCTCGGTGGCGTCCGAAACTGTCGAGCGCCTGCTCGGCGTGAACCTGCCCAACATCGGCCGGGCGTTGGAAGCGATGAACAATAGCCTGACGTTGCTGGTCCAGCGGCAAGAAGGGCCGCGCTGGATCTACAAGCATCCGACGATCAGCGATGCCTTTGCTACCTTGGTTGGGGAGTCGCCCGAGCTGATCGAGCTATACGTCGGCGGCGCGAAAATCGAGCGTCTGCTTGACGAAGTGGTCTGTGGAGCGATCGAGATCGAGGGCGCGAGCGTCAGGGTTCCGTCGAAGCTCTACAACGCCGTAAGCAAGCGTCTCGCCGAATCGCATGGCGGTTGGTTCGTGCGCCGTTTTCTCGCGAGGCGGTGTGACAAACCGTTCCTGCGGATGCATCTCGGGAGAGAACCGACACTTGTGGCTACCCTCATCAACGCGATTAAGCCGACCATGGCGTTTGACGCTAATACCGATCTTCTGGCGCAGCTGAACGCGCAAGGGCTGCTCGAGAAGGCAGATCGCGTCAGTGCCGCGAGGAAGATAGCCGAGCTGACGATCGACGTCGTGGACAGCTCGATATTTCGCGACAGCAAGCTCGCTTCGATCCTGACCGAACCGGAAGTCGGGGAATTGAGGAGCCGGTTCCAGACCGAGATCATCGGCAACCTCGATCAGGTGATCAGGTCCTGGGAGGAAGACTGGTTGGTTGAGGATGAACGCGGGCATTTCGAAGAGCTGAAGACCAGTCTTGAGCGCTACGTCATGTTCTTGGCTGACGAAGATCATACGATCGTGCAGGCTGGCATCGAGCGCATTGATGCCAAGATTACTGAACTGGAGGGCCGCGAAGACGAACCCGTCGGGCGGCATGCGAGCCCGGTTAGCCCGGTTAGCCCGTCGATTTCGCAGCTCGCCACGATCTTCGATGATGTCGACGAGTAAGGAGGCGTCCGTCTGTAAGGAGTACTCTCTACTTACCAGCTCTATCAGAGCGCATAGCCCCACTCTGACTGTCGCGATTGTTAAATTGTCTATAAACGAAATCATATAGATCTGCCTCCGCCCTGTCGAAGGAGCGCAACAAAAGTAACACCAACCTGCCTTCGATGAATGTCCGCCTCAAGCCGATTGGCGTGCCAAAGCGGCCTTTCCGCTTTCCACCAAACCCAGTCAGTGCAGCGTCCCGTAGCTATGTCTGCTCACTGACACTAGCGTGGAAAGCCAGAATGACCGAGATGAAGCGCAAAGTCGCCGGCAGTGGACTTACAGGTTATGTGCGCTTACCGCCATTCCCGATGGTTTGGCTGATGGGGTTTTGATCCTAGAGCTTCAACTCAATCAGCCGAGCCTCAAACGAGGCCCTCTCTCATCTCGTGACGGATCCTGAAAGTCAGAAGACCTCGATATCGAGATTCCAGCCGTAGCAGGTGATGATCTCGGCATCGTCGGTGAACAGCTTGAACTCGCTGTCGTAGTCCCAGCCGTGGTCGTCATCCCAGCTTCCGCCGATCACCAGGCCCTCGTAGGTCTGGAAGCCACCGTCTGCGATCACGTAGTCGGTGGGCGCCTCTTCCCCCGTCGGGTTGTTCCGTCTCCACTGGGCGAGTGCCTTGGGCGTGCGGAAGAGGAGGCCGGTCACGTCCGCGATTGTGCGCAGGCGGTCGACCTGTTCGGGTGCGGCGTCGCCGGTCGTCGTCATGGCGATCAGGCTCCTGTCGAGGGGGATGAGGTGCGCCCGGCGCGACGGACCAGGACCTCGTTCCAGTCCGACCGGTCGTCGAACGGCAGGATGCGGCCGCTCCAGACGCCGGCAGCCTCCGCCAGGGTGGCCAGCTGCGCGGCGTAGCGATCACCGCCCTCCCCGCGGTCCGTGCCGATCACCAGCCTGGCGTCGGGCACTTGGGCCAGATCCCCGAGCAGGGCCCCCAGGGCCGCGACCGCTTCTGGTCCCATGCCACCGGCGGTCGAGACGTAGAGAGTGCCGTCGCGCATCTGGTCCAGGGCCGCGAAGGACAGGGCGTCGATCGCCGCCTCGGTCACCACCAGCCGGTCCATCCGGCCGCTGCCGCCTCGTAGACGGAACAGCGTCTTCTGGCCGCCCCGTGGGCACCCGCGGTAGTTCGGCCCGCGCATCTCGAAGTTGGTCAGCACCCCCAAGGCGTCCCGGTGCGAGAACAGGGCGGTGCCGTAGATGCCCTCGCGCAGCACGTCCTGACGGATCGCGGCCTCGACCGCCCGGCGCGGCAGGGCACGGTCCTCGGTCAGGTAGCGCCAGACCGCCGAGCCGGACCGCACCCTCTGCCGCTTGCCCCACTGCTCCGCCACCGGCACCTCCGGCGTCTCGCGGACAGGCTGGCGCGGCATCGGCGCGTAGCTCGCGGTCAGCCCGATCATCGGCCGCAGGCGCTGCCGGACGTGACCGAGCGTCAGGCCTGGGTGCAGATGCTGCACCAGCTTGAACACGTCGCCACGCGCCACGGTGTCGTGGGGATCCCACCAGCCGCGCCCCTCGTGGTTGACGATGACGATGCGTCCGTCCTGCGAGCGGTATTTCGGGCAGTGCCGGGTGCTCTCCTTCTTGTCGAGCAGGAAGCCCTCCCGCTCCAGCACCAGGGCGCAGGTGACGCCGGCACGGATCGCGTGCAGCTCCTCGCGGTCGGCCGAAGGATCATGGAAAGTAGTCATGCCGAACTTCCTTACAAACAAGGGAGTTGAAAGCTGAAACTAGAACTTATACTAGAGACATCCGCAAGAAACGCAAGAGGCTTTACTTGCGGCCTCTTCCTTTACTCTGCGTCTTCAGTAAAGGACTTGCGGATGTAAGTGAGAACCCAGACCGTTTTTCAGGTTCGTCCTGCGGGGGCGTCGGGGGCAGCGCAGCCCCCGACATCGCCGACGAGAGCGGCGGCGCCACGACGTTTTTCACGTCCCGTCCTGCCACCCGGCCGACGGCGGCGCGCGGATGGGGTCAGGACCGGAGGCATGCGGAGAAGACGAACCGGGTTGCGCGACACGCGGGCTGTCTTCAGCCTGCGGGAGGCGCGGCCCTGTTCCGTCGCGGCAAGCGTGCTGCAGCCACGCGTGCGTGGCGGCTCGTCAGAGCCGGTCTTGAGCCTGTCCGGGAGCCGTCGTCACGATGGCCGCATGACGGCGGTGTCGTGGCGCCAGAGCATGCCATCCCCCACCTGGGGGATGGTCGAGGAGGCGATCGCGCGGTCGCCCGCCCGGATCAGGCGCCGAAGTGGTACCGCTTGTGGGGGTCGTCGCCGAACGGGAAGCCGACGACGTAGCCGTACAGGCCCTGCACGCCGGCGCCCGTCAGCACCGAACACAGCAGCCGCGTCAGCGCGGTCGCGTGTCCGGGAATGACGTGGGCCATCAGGACCATCACCACGAGGTTGAGTGCGATCAACGGCAGCCACTTGGACAGGCGGTTCGACATGAGGCGACCCTCGGTTGCTGGGACACGAAGCGCATCATGCCCACGATTGGTTGACTCATCGTGAGTGATTTAGGAGACGCCCGGTCCTGGCCGCCGCGGCGCCGGCGGCGCCTCCTCGGGTGGCGATGGCGCGGGCTCGGCGGGGCCCGCCGGCGGCGGCGGTGCAGCCTGCCTTGCCTGCCGCTCCCGGATCCTCGATCCGAACGGAACGGCACCCGGAGCCGACGAGCCGCCGCCGCCCGCCGCGGCGGTCGCGCGCGGCAGCGCCACGCCGGTCTGCAGGCTCTTGTCATGGATCGCGCCGGCCAGCAGCTGTGCCCCGGTCGCGCGTTGTCGCAGATCGACAAGGGGCTGTGCCGCACCGGGCGAGGCCCCGAAGTGCAGCACGTCGTCCGCAGCCTGGTTCACCACCCGGGCGAGATCCTCGCCCGGCGCCCGGCGCCGCTGCATGCTGTCGATCACCTCGGTCCAGCCCTGCTCGATCCGGCCGAGCTCGGCCGGTGTACGCGGACGCGACCGCTCCAGTTCGACCGATGCGGCGGCGGCGGGCTGGCTCTGCCAGATCCCGTCGACGAGCCGGTTGTCGTAGAGCACGCGCTCGTCGCGCGTGGCGATCAGCACCCGGTCGGCCGACCGGTCCCGCTCCACTTGGCGCAGGGTCTGGAGCATTCCCGCGGCACCGGCATCGTGCGCGTCCCGGGCGGTGAACCGGGCCGCGCTGCCCTGCGCCAGCATGGCCTCGTATCGTTGATGCACGCCCTGCCACGATAGCCGCTCCGGCACGGCCATGGCCCGGGCCTCGACGCTGTAGCCGGCGGCATGCAGCTGTCCGGCCGTGCGGTCGAACACCTCCGGTCGGCGCATGGTGCTCTCGATCACCAGGTTGACGCGCCGCTCCTGCGCGGCAGCGATCAGCTTCTCGACCCACCGGCCGCTGTCGTGGTCGGTGTAGCGCGCGGCATCCAAGGGATTGCTGCGCTGCAGGTCAGCATACCGCGGGTGGTAGGAACGAAAGTCGTCGCCGTTGATGACGACGGTCGGGCCGAGCCGGGTCAGGTCCCCGGCGGCCTGGTTGAGCAAGGCCGTTTTCCCCGCGCCCGGCTGGCCACCCAGGATGACGGCCACAGGTGCTGCGAGGGGATCCGACAGCGGCAGCAGGTCGGGCACGATCGCCTGCCGGAAGATCCGCTCGTGCGTCTCCTCCGACAGCGCGTGGCGCAGGCGATCGTCAGGCATGCGGTCAGGCGGCGAGCAGCGACCGATCGTCCCTCATCGCCTGCCAGAAGCGCGCCTCGTCCCGCACCAGCGGGCCCCAGTGGTCGATCAGCGCGGACACCCGGGCGGGCTCGCGATAGTCGACCGTGCGCAGCACCGCGTAGAGCTGGCCACGCTTGACCGCGAGGCGCTCGGCCTCGATCGGGTCCCTGCAAGTCTCCTCGAGCTCGACGATACGCGCCTGGACCAGGGTACGAGCCCGGTTGATCACCTCCATCGCGACCTCGGCCTGGACGATCTGCTGGTAGTGGTCGTCCCCCTCCGGCGGCTGGCTTTCGGACATCGCGCTCTCCTCGGCAGTCGGTGAAGGCGCCGACTGGATCGGCGCTTCCCCTTGACACCCTACACGAAAACCAATGCGGCATTCCAACAGCGCCGTCGACCGGCCGGGAAGACGGACGGGGCACAGCGCTTCCTCCCGGCAGCCCGCTACCGACCCGATCATCCCTCTACCGCAAGTGGATCCGCTTGCATGTCGCCTCCCCTGGCATCGAACAACGCGGCGTCGCAGACGTCGTGGAAGTCGAGACCCAGGGCCACGCTTATGCCGTGTAATACGAGGATAGTGGGATTGCGCGAGCGGCCGCGCTCGAGCTTCCAGATCAGGCTCCGGTCGGCCTCGGCGACCTTGCCGACAGCCGCCAGGGTCATGCGCAGGCGGGCGCGCTCGCGCCGGATCAACAGCGCAAGACTGGTCTCTTGCGACATGGCAACGTTCTCCGGGATGGCCAACTCCTCGGACAGCAGCGATCACCGTGGAACCGGTGTTCCGCGAAGTCCGGGTGTCAGGCTGGCAGATGAAGGTTAAGGGCGGTGAAACGGGCCGCTTTGGCCTGGAAGCGCGTTCTCAGGCGTGTTGATCGGAGGGTGACCCATCCGGTGTCGCCGGCGGCAGGCAGTAGCCGTCCAGCCAGGCGTGGCCATGCGTGTTCCGCAATCGATACAGAAGCAGATCCGCCGTCGCGTCCGACCATTCGGTGCGGAGGCGGGACTTCCAGCCGCGGCCATGCGTATGGGCATAGCGCCGCAGCGCCTCGATCTGGCTCCGCATCAGCGGCAGCGGATCGTCGGATGCCGGCGTGGGGGTGCAGGCGGTCATGTCAGTGCGCTCCGGCGGCGAACTTTGCCCGGCGAGCGCGACGATCGGCCGCCGCCGCCTCGCGCAGCAGCGCGACGCGTTGTGCCTGTGTCAGCGATCCGGTGCCGGCGCTGTCGCGCAGCCGCTCGGCCTCGCTCTGCCAGCCCCTGGCCCGGCGGATCGGGCTGTCCTCGCAGGCGCAGGACTGTTGATGATTCATTTCACCTCTCCTCGGGTGGGATTGCTGCGAGGCGTTGGTGCGAGCGCGCGCCGTGGCTGTCGTCGCCAGGCGGGGTTCGCGCAGACGAAAGAAGCCGCCGGACTGGGTCCGGCGGCTTCTGGATGGTCGCGATGATGAACGAGGTCTGTCGCCCGGACCGGCGCCGGTCTCAGGCTGTTAGTACCGGACTACGACGGAGATGGGCGCCGACTGGTCGCCCTTCTAGTGATCCGGCTCAGCCGGTCAGATGGCCGACCAGGCCGTTGATGAGCTGGAACAGCTTGCCTGGCGGCACGACCTGCGTCAGGACCACCAGCGCACCGCCGACGAACAGCACGATCCTGACCGTCAGCCGGCTCTCGAGCAGCTTCATGCTGTCGGTAAGCCTGGTCTCGAGCAGCTTCAGGTCGCTGCTGAGCAGCTTCAGGTCGTCCTTGGTCGCGAGCTTCTCGAGCTCGGCCGGCACGACGAAGCCGCTGGCCGCGTCCACCGCCTCGTCGGCGGTGGCGCCGAGGCGGGTCAGCGCCTTGAACAGCGGCCGGTTGATGACGTCCGTCGACATGGGTTGTCTCCTGGTTATGAGAGTCTGTCATCCGACCGGGAGTTGCAAGCATTCCCCGCCGCACCCCCCGTGGCGTCCGAGCCTCAGAACGGGATCTCGTCGTCCAGGTCCGCCCCGGACGGCTCCCAGCCGCCACCCTGGCCGCCCGTCCGCGGTGCCCCGGCAGCACGACCCGCCGGTGCACTGCCCGCCGTTCGCCCCGCGCCGTAGCCGCCGCCCTCGTCGTCGCGATTACCGCTGTCGAGCAGCGTCAACTCGCCCTTGAAGCGGTCGATGACGATCTCGGTGGTGAACTTCTCCACGCCGGATTGGTCGGTCCACTTGCGGGTCTGCAGCGCACCCTCGATGTAGACCTTGCGACCCTTCTTCGCGAAGCGCTCGGCCACATCGGCGATCCGCTCGTTGAAGATGACGATGCGGTGCCACTCGGTCTTCTCGCGGCGCTCGCCCGAGCTCTTGTCATTCCAGCTCTCGCTGGTGGCGACGCTGAAGCTCACGATCTTGGACCCGTTCTGGGCGTTGCGGACCTCCGGGTCCTTGCCGAGGTTGCCCACCAGGATCACCTTGTTCACCGAACCAGCCATCATCTCATCCATTCATGTCTTCATCCCGAGTGGCTTCGGCCGATGCCGTCGCGTCCCTCGGGTGTGGTCGACCAGAGCCGGTCATGGAGCGAACGGAAACATCTGGAGACGGCAGTGGTGCGGAAGCTGCGCGCAGCTTCACGGTGCCGTCGGAACCGCAGGCGCGCTGCCGCAGGCAGTGCGGGTGTTGCAGTGAACGGTGACCGGCTCAGACCACATCACCCGAGGGGCGCGACGGCATCGGCCGGCGCGTTCAGAATCTCCCCATTCCCATCTCGTCTCTCCGACTCATCATGCCTCGCCCAGTCACGCCATTCGTGGACACCGGGCCGGGCCCTGGACAGCGGACTCCCGAGGACTCAGGATTCTCCCGCCGTATCCGAGAGTTCGCGCCCTGCCCGTTCCTTCGCTCCGCTCGCATCAGCAACTGCTGGATGCCATCGTGTCCGCGATCGCGGTCGGGGAGTTGGACGCGCGCGACATCCTCGCCGCGGTCACTCCAGGCGGCGGCAAGTCGTTGCTGCCGGTGCTGGCGGCGGTTCGGCTGATCTCGGCCGGCCTCGTCGAGCGCATCTGCTGAGTAGTGCCGCGCGACAGCCTGCGCCTGCAGGCGGAGGAGGCGTTCGCCGATCCGACCTGGCGGCAGGCGCTCGGTCACGTCCTGTCCGTGCGCGCCGCCGACAACGCGCCCGATCCCAGCCGCGGCCTCGCGGGCTACGTCACCACCTACCAGGGTGTCGTGGCCGCGCCCGATCTTCATCTGGCCGAGTTTCGCCGCTTCCGCACCCTGCTGGTGGTCGACGAGGTGCATCACCTTCCGGCGCTGGCCGAGACCGATCCCGACGCCTGCGCGGCTGCCGGATTCGACCGCCAGCACGATACGGACATCTTCCCTGCGCTCAACCGCCGCCAGGGCTGCCTCCGCACGGGCCCGGAACACGGCGTCGATTATCCGGCCATCACCCGCTCGCGGTGGGCACGAAGCACAAGAGCCTCAGCGGCGTCCCGGTCGGGCTGCTCCGGCAGCGTGGAGGTCACGGCGGCGGCCTCGACGGTGCGCAGGAGGTCCTCGATCTCGGCCGCGACCGCATCGTACGGAACATGCCCCGACTTGATCGCCAGCAGATGCTGGGCGCCGGCGAGCGGGAAGCAGAGCCGTCCGGTGCTGAGCAGCTCCAGCGCCTCCTGCCCGACCCGCACGGCGTGCGAGAGCGCCTTCCAGTCGACCCCGCCGTCATGCTCGGCCTGGAGGCTGCGGGCGCCGTACTCGGTGAACAGTCGCCCCGCCATCTCGCGTGCCGCCTTGATCGTAGCGTGGATCGGCACCCTGCGGCCGCATACGTCGAGGTGGCGGACGATCCGCCCGCCGCCGACGTCGAGATCGACCAGCGCCGTGTGGGGTGCCGCAACCGCAAGGGCAGCCAGCTCGACCTCCACATGCGACAGCTTGGTCGCGGAGCCTCGGGCGGCCTCGGCCTGCTGCAGCGCGGCCAGGACCTGCCTCGCCGCCGCGGCCCTGGCGCCCTTGCTGCCGTACAGCTCGGCCTGCTTGCGGCAGTAGCGCAGGAAGGCGGTCGCCTGCCGGCTGACCAGGCGAGGCGCCAGGGCCTGGACCTCGCGCCATAGCGGGTCGGGCGTTCCCGTTAGCGCTGCATCGGGAGCGAACAGCATTTCGAGCGCGAGCGGCTGGCCCGCCAGCACGAGGTCGAGGAAGCGCTGCAGGCTGTGGGTCTCGCGATCGGTATCGCCGGGCGCATTGCGCTCACCCGGCTGCTTGGATGGGCCGTCCGTCATGGTCGGACGGGCTCGCTGCAGCAGGATGTCACGGGCGGTCGGCAGGTGGACAGCCTTGAGGTCGATGTCGGAGGCCGGTGTGGCGGTTCCATACAGGTGGGACCCGGCGCGCAGCTCCATCAAGGTCTCGGTCATGGGATCATCCGGCCGTCTCTGCCCGGTCCGTCAACGTCGCTTGGTTCTTCGATAGCCGCCACGCGCGGACCAAGTTGAGCGCTGCGAAAGTCAAGACGACGCCCACAGCAAGAAGACCAATGATCAGCAGCCAAAACGACCCGTTGGGATGTCGAAGTTCTGCGCGCAACAGGCGGTAGTCATACCACGCCGCGGCAGCACCTACAGCAGCTTGGCCACTTGTACGTGGAGAAGCGAGGCACCTCACAAAACGAAGCATCGGTGAGGTCCTCTTCGAGCTGGAGACACATTAGACGGATGTGCGTGAACGCTCTTAGCTCGCGGCCTCTGCGGGCTCAGGATCCGCTCTTACTGACCTCAGCCTTCTGAGGCCACCCCCCGTCGCGCCCTTGCCCGATCGGGTTTCGGCCCCTGTTGGCCGAGCTACCTTGTCCTGGTTCTGCCTGTGCTGCGCGCTGGTGCGTGTGCGATAGAAGCGCGCCACGTCGGGTAGGGTTGAATAGCGTGTCGGCTCTTTCGCCAGGCCGAGATCGTCGTGCACGATCAGGGTGTGGATCCCCACGGTGCACCGTCGACCGTCGCGCAGTGATCGGACAACCGCGGTGTCGGAACGCCTGCTCATGAACCGGTCCTCCCACTGACCGGTTCGCCGGTTCCTGGTCGCCGCGGCCATGACGCCGTTCAGGAACGGCTCGACCATCCACGGCGTCCGGCATATGGCCCCTCCTCCGGACCTGTCCCGGAAGAAGCCCTCATCCTGCAGGTAGTACAGGCTGCCGATCGCGATGACGCCGACGCCCAAGGGGTTCGGCCCGCCGAGGCGGCGCTGTGCGTGGTACTGACGGATCATCGGGCCATCTCCATCTCGCCCTGCACCGGACCGTGGTGGCTGCGAGCCAGCCGGAGATCCTGCTCGACGTCGCGGATGCGCTCGGCCAAGTCCGGTCGCTCGGCGATCAGCCAGTCCACGAAGCCCGGCAGGTTGAGCTCCGGCAGCGGCTCCAGCACCCGTTGCAGGTCGATCGCCCGCAGGCGGTCGATGCTGTCGGCCGCCGGGAGGATGGCCCAACGGTAGCGGGCCTCCAGGTCCCGGGCCTGCTGTCCCTCGTGCAGAGTGGCCTGCAGGCGCCGGTCGACGTCGATGGTCGCGATCCAGTCGCGGCGGCTGCCATCGGTCTCCTCGCCGCGGAACTTGGCGCCGGCGATATGGGTCATCAGCTCGCGGATGCCGTTCTCCAGCGCCTGCCGGTGCGCCTGCTCCTCCAGCAGCTCGCGTCGCAGCTTCCGGGTCGGGGTCATGCCGACGCTCCGCCGGCGGGCGCCGTGGCCTTCTCGCAACGCGGGCAGCCCTCGATGCGCGCACCCGGGAGGCAGCGCAGCAGGTCGTCCTCGTGGAACTCGGTGCCGGACCAGTCATCGAAGATGACGCCGAGCCGGTCGGTGTCCGCGTGACGGCCGGTCTGGGTGGTCATGCCGTCCCAGAACGGCTCGCTGCCACCGCTGTGCTCGTACTCGAGCGACCCGTCGGCGGCGATCGAGAAGCTGCACACGTAGGCGACGGCCGGCACCAGCTCCACGGTGCCGCGGATCGCCTTCCTCTCGGGCGTGAGCACGTGGAGTTCGTCACCGGCCGGATCGGCTGGCGTGTCATCAAGGCTGGTCACGTCGTTGTTCCTTCAGCAGAAGAGGTCGGTCTGGATGCCCGGTCGCCCGTCGCGGAGCGTCTCCACGAGGCGGCGATAGTCCTCGGTGGCCTCGGCGCGGCGGCGGCGGCGCAGCCCGGCCACGCTGTCGTTGCCGTCCCAGACCAGGCGCCAGGCGAGCGCCCCGGACGCGGCTCGCTCGGCGATCGCCACGAAGCGGCTGCGGCCCTTGATCGGCATGTCGACCTGCAGGTGGCCGCGATCCTCCGGCGGGTCTCCCTGCCGGGTGAGGCGGGCCTTCAGGCCCCGGGCCTTGAGAGCGGCCAGCATGTTCGGGATCGAGTGCGGGTCGGCGCGGACCGCGGCCGGTCGCGCTTCACGGCGCCGGCGGATCGCAGGGTCCGGATCGAAGTCCTGCGGCCGCGGCCGCGCGAAACAGCTTGGCGACGCGACAGCATCGACCCACAGATCAGCGAGGGTGGGTGATGCATTGGACCGCAGGCTCCACTTCGCCTCCGCCAGCACCCAGGCGCGCTTGCCGGCCGCCAGGCCGATGCGCGCCGCCACCGCGTCGAACTGGCGGCGGATTTGCATCTCGCGCTGCCAGTCGGCTTCCGTGGCCACGGCCCGTGCCAGCACCTGCAGCCGGTGCTGGAAGTCCTCCCGCGTGACCGGCTCGCGGCCGGGCACCGGGTCCCTAAGCAGCCGGCGGCGTCCCTCGTCCATTACTTCGGCACGGCTCTGGACGACGGAGACGTCGACCACGTCCATCCGCTCGAGCGGTCCCTCGGCGTGGCCGTACAGTGGCAAGCCGGGTCCACGGCAGACGATGAAGTGCTGGCGCGCCACGCTCATGTAGTGGCCCGTCAGCGTGCGGCCGTCGGCGAAGGAGACGCGCAGGACCTCGCGCTCCTCCCGCCCGACCCAGAAGCCCGGGCTCACGTCTGGTCATTGGCAACCAGGCCCAGCACGCTGAGCACGTCCTGCCGCCACTCGGCGAACCACTGCACCAGGTCGCCGCCGTCGACCGGCATGTCGAGCCGGAAGGCGTCCTCCTCGTAGGCG
The DNA here is from genome assembly GCA_937873205.1 of uncultured Acetobacteraceae bacterium. Taxonomy (GTDB): domain Bacteria; phylum Pseudomonadota; class Alphaproteobacteria; order Acetobacterales; family Acetobacteraceae; genus Lichenicola. The sequence continues at coordinate 26,652 of CALMVO010000111.1, read as the reverse complement.
ATCGCCTGCAGCAGCAAGGTGGCCATCGCCTTGGAGCCGGCGAACAGGCGGGCATCCATCTCAACGATCGGGCGATCGGCCGGCGTGCCGTCCTTGGGATGGGCGCGTCCGACGAACTGCTCGCAGGCATCGGGGCCGGTCGCGACGATGGCGAAGGTCGGCAGGCGGGTGCCGCCGTGCATGGTCATCTGGCTCGGGACGGTGATCCACCGGCCAGGGGTGGCGCAGGTGGGATCGAGCTTCTTGGGCATCGTGCGTCTCCGCCCGCCCGCCGCGATGTCATCGCGGCGGCGGGAGGCCTCATGAGGGTGGGAAGGCGGGAGGGAAGTGGCTGCAGCCTCAGCGGCGGGTGACCTCGACCACCGTGGGCAGGGGCACGACCGAGGACCGGTCGCTCAGGAAGCCGGGAGCCGCCAGCATGGCGAACAGGACCGCCGCCACCCCGAGCCCGCCGAGGACGTGCATTGCCACCTTGAAGACCTTGTTCATCTGCGCCGCTCCGTTCTGGATCATCTTCCCGATGACCCTTCCCGGCCGGGCGCGCTGCGCCGGACGGGGCAAGGCCACGCGCTCGCGCGTGAGGGCGTCAGCCCGGTGCCTTGCGGCGGCCGGATCAGGGTGCCAGGCACTCCTGATCCCGCCCGTCCTCAGTCCTTCTCCTGGTCCATTCTCATCGTCTTCTGCTGCCGGGTCCGCCTGCTACGCGGGCAGGTCCACGCTCAGCGCCATGGCGATCGGCTGGACCCAGATCGGCTCGGCCGACAGGCGGAAGGTCTCGCCGCTCCACGCCATCAGCAGGGTGCGTCCCATGGTTTCGGCGATCGCCTGCGCCGCGTCCGGCGGCACGGCATTGCCGATGCGCTCGCGCCAGGCTGCGTCCGACAGCCCGTCCAGCTCCATCTGCTCTTCCGGGTCGTAGAGGCTCTGCAGGGCGCAGAGCTCGGCTGTGGTGAAGGGCCTGTGCCAGCATCCGTCGAGGCTGCGAATTACAGCCACCAGCCGGTCGGCCGCCTGCGGAAGGACCGGCCGGGGATCGGCGACGGACCAGCGACCGTTGTCGTGTCCGGCCGCGCTGCTGACGGCGCCGGCCGGGTCCCGCCACGGCATGACGCCGTAATGGCCGGCGCTGTGGTAGTCGTCGCCCTTGGCCCGGTCGAGGTTCGGCCTTGGGTCGGAGACGCACATGGCGCCGTTGTTGGGCGCGTGCTGGCCGGTGATCGCCGGCGACGCCTCGGGCCACCGCACAACCCGGAAGGCGTTGTGGAACATACCGCTGTTCGACCGTGGATCGGCGACGCACTGGCCGGTGCCGTGCGCTCCGGTCACGGAGCGGCTGGCACCATCCCAGGGGACGATGCGGAACTCGTTCGAGTGCTTGGCAGGACCGCCGTGCCGCGGATCCGCGACGCTGAAAGCGCCGTTGCCCGGCGTCGAGCGACCGGCGACGGTGCCGGTCGGACCATCCCACGCCCGGACGGCGAGCACGCCCGCCTGCCAGGGCTTGTCGGGCGCCAGCGCGAAGTCACGCAGCATGCCCTCCTCGACTCTGAGCTTGTTCAGCGACCGCCAGTCGCTTCCTGCCTCCACGAAGGCCAGGCGCACCCAGGTCTGCCAACGCAGCATGGGGACCCGGTGCATTGGCCCGGCGGCCGGATCTCCCGGCAGCGGCATCCGTCCCAGCACGTCGCCCACGCCGCGCAACGGTCGCGTCCGCGGCTCCCACAGGAACGGCGGCACCTTCGCCATATGACGTGCCACGAGCAGGAAGCGCTTCCTGCTCTGCGCAAGCCCTCCCAACCGGCCGCAATCATGGGTGGTCTCGGCCACCGCATAGCCGTAGGCCCGCAGCAGGCCGACGATCTGGTCCAGCAGCTGGCGGCCACGAGAGGCGATGCGCGGCACGTTCTCGAACACGATCAGCTCGATCGGATCGTTCGCATACGCTTCGAGCGCCAGCCAGATACCGCGTAGGGTCAAGCGGTTCAACGCCTGATATTTGGCGGTCCGGCTCTTGGTCTCCGACAGCAGGCCGGAGAAGCCCTTGCAGGGTGCCGACAGGAACAGGATGTGCGGGTGCTGGTGGCCGAACGCCCGGTGGATGTCGGCCGCGGCCGCCTCGCGCCACGCCTCCGGCGGCTCGACACCGTGGAAGGCTCGATACTGCTCGCGGTCGAACAGGTCGAGCACGGTACCCGGCACGCCGGCGAGGCGGTCGAAGTCGCGGACCGCCGCCGGGTCGACGTCGACGCCGCCGAGGCAGCGGAAGTCCGCTGTCAGGTCGCCGACGCGGGCGCTTGCCCGGTTGAAGCCGCGCGCGCCGCCGCCGAGGCCGGCGAACAAGTGTGCGTGGTTGATGACGTGGTGGGTGCCGGTCGCCTGCAGCATGGAAGGATCTCCCTGATCCCTCCTTGGCCATCGCGGGCCGGCGGTCGCTGCATCGGGCGGCGCCCTGGCGCCGGGACCGGAGCCACGCGCAGGCCGCTCTGGCGGCCGAGCATGGCGAGGACCAGCCCCGCTTGCGGCGTCAGGCGGCCCGCGATAGCGCCGTCATTCGCGGCGCCTCAGAGCTGCCTCGACCGCGTATGCCGCATCCAGCCGGTCTTGGAGTGCTTGTAATTCCTCATCGGTCGAGTCTTCGTCATCGAGAAGATCATTCATCTGTATGGCTAGTTCAGCACTGGTCATAGTTTCGCGTCCTTCCAATCGAAGTCGATTCAATGTGCAGTCGATATCACACGGCTGCAACAGTACCACGACAAGTTCTACGTCCGCCTACTTGCTCCGCTGGCGGCCGTGCCGTGGCGCAGACTCGCGACCATCTCAATCGCGGATGCGGCGGTTCGTGATCGACCCGCGGCCGGCCACGCCAGTTCCAGCTGCGGCCGCCTGCCGGACCTTCGCAAGTCCACCCGGAGGCACGGAGGCTTCCGCCATCCTCGTCCTGGCGGGTGTAGGTGATGATCCGCCTGAACCCGCGCGCTTTGGCGGACGTGCAGGCCCAGCCGTACAGCATCGAGCAGCCGTTCCAGCGCAGGGCGTCCGGGAGATCACGGCGCAGGCAGAGCCGCGTCACCTCGACGACCGCGTGCTGGTCGATCGCCCGTGCGGTGGGCTTGCCGACGATGACCACGCCAATCAGGTCCGGGCCGTTCCAAAGGCCGCTGCCGAAGCGCCAGCCGACAGGTGGCCTGGCGTGCTCGTGGTGAGCGGCCACGAACGCCTGCGCGTCGCCGAAGGAGAGGCAGCCGAGGCGGAGGTTCCAGTCCAGCACCAAGCCGCCGATCGCATCGTCGGCGACGCGGCGCAGCGAGTGGCCGCAGATCGCCTCGACACCCAGCCGCTGAAGGAGGTCTCGTGCCCACTTGGGATCGTGCTGCAGGCCCCACTGCACCTCGTCCTGCAGCGTCTCGCAGCAGGTGGACATCATGAACTGCCGGTGGTCCCAAACCTCCAGCAGCTCGATCTTCTGCTCCTGCTCGCAATGCTCGCACAGCGTCATGACGCTGGCTGTCCTGACGCCGGCTGTCTTGACGCTATCTTCGGCAGGACGGGCTGGTGGCCGAGCCTGGCCGCCAGCCACGAGTCGCAGTCCAGCGACGCGACAACCTCGCCGTTTGCTAGGTCCAGGACTACGGCGCCGCCACCGAAGCCATCAGGGCAATCCTGGTCGCCCGTCTCCGCCCAGGTGAACCCCCAGCGCCCGCTCAGGCCAAGAGCCGGCCCGCACAGGCCCACGAAGGCCATGACGTGATCGGGATCACCACTACCCGCGCCGCTCGACAGGATGAGCTCGGTGCCATCGCTCTCTGGGTCCAGGCGCACCTCGAAGGCGACCGGCTCTTCCTCGGCCCGCAGCCGATCCGTGAACACCAGATACAGGTCCAGCGCCGTCCGCGCGTTGTTCGCGCTGCCGAGCGGCAACATGCAGGCGAACAGGGTCGTGTAGGCGGCCATCAGCCTGGCTCCTCGAGCAGCTCGAACGGTGTGAGCGACGTGGCACCCGTCAACGGGTCGAGGCGCATGATGGTCGCCACGCCGTCGACGACACCGTGGTAGCCATGCCGCTTGTAGGACTTCAGCTCGGCTCGGGTGATCCGCGGCAGCCGGGTCTTCTCCCGGTAGTCGTCGAGCGCGGCCGTCTCGGTGTCGAAGGGCCCACGCCAGTGGCGGGCGTTGACAGGGAAGATCTCCGGGCAGCGGTAGAGCCACCATCCGTCCGTGCGGCGCACCGTCTCGAGGATGCTGCACCCGACGATGTGCCGGCTGGCCGCCGGCGCCGGCGGTTCGGTCAGAAAAACGCTCATTCGCCGAACCCTTCCTCGGCCAGAGCCTCGTCCGCGGCCTCGATCGGGTCGGCCCCGTCGTCGTAGAGGTCCCACCAGTTCCGGTCGGGCAGGTCCATCACCCCGACCAGCGCCCGCCGGCCGATGCGGGCGTTCACCACCCGCATGAAGCCGTGGAAGCCGAGATGGCCCTCGGTGTAGCTGGCAAGCGACACATCAGCGTCGGAGCGTCCGATCGGCCGTTTGCCCACCAGCTGGAACGGCTCGGTTGCCGAGCCCCTGGAGGCGATCTTCGCGCTCGCCATCAGCCGCCTCCCTGTTCGCCGCGATAGAGCCGGAGCGCCTCGTCCAACCGAGCGCTGTACTCGACCTTGTGCAGCTCGATCCGCACGGCGGGCCTCAGGCCGCTATGTCGGCGGCAGGCGCGGCGTCGGCCTGCTCGGGCAGCTTGTTGCCTTCGCGGTCCCGCAGCTGCACCCACGTCTCGGTGCCGAGGGCGCCGCGGCGGTTGGCATCGTCGAACCCGTTCGGCTTGCGGTCGCCGCGGGCGATCAGGACCGCGATGCTGAACGAGGCGTCCGGATGCTCCGCCGCGAGCTGCTTGCCGTGGCCGGCAACGGCCGCCCTGATCTCGGTGAGGTTGCGAGCCTCGATGCGCTGGCTCGTGCCCAGCCGCTGCATGGGCTGCGAGATGATCGAAGTCCCGAAAGAGTCGCGGCTGCGCCAAGCGGGGCAGGCGGACAGGGTGAAGGTGGCCATGGTCGATGCGTCCTCTGGTCGTGCGCGCGACCACGCACCGGACGCGGGATGCGTCCGGCGGGGCCGGGTGCTGGTGGATGGCGTGGAAGGGCGAGCGGAAGAGACGATCAGGCGGCTGCCTGCCGCTCCATCGCGTCGTCGGGCGGCGGGAGGGTCACGACGCCGGCGTCTTCCTCCTCATCCTGGCCCTGGTCCTCGGAAGCGGATTCCACACCGTCCTCCGAACCGTCCGGATCTTCCGGGTCGTGACCTGCTGGCGTGTTGTCGCTGGCGAGGTCGTCGGCACGGTGCCTGGCCAGGTCCTTCTGCTCGTCGTCGGTCAGCCCGAAGCAGGCGGCGGGATGCACGTAGATGCCTTGCCCGACATGCTCCTTCAGGGCGGCGCGCATCTCCTTGCCGGTGTTGCGCGGCAGGATCTTCTCCGCCTGCACCGCCCGGGTGATGCCGTCCTTGCTGAGCTTGGTCAGGAACTCGTCGTGCGCCATGTTCGGCAGATAGCCATCCGCCCGGATGGACGCGCCGGCGATGCGGCCCACGGTGCCGCTGCCGGTCATCCCGACCTTGCAGGACAGCACCTCAGCCAGGATGCCGCGCGCGGATGCGCGCAGGGTGTCGATGTCACCCGTGATCAGGCCGCCGTCGCTGATGGCCCGCGCGAACACCTCGCGTCGGCTGCCGACGCGATACATCCGCGCATCCTGCTCGACCCGGACGTTGCTGCCAGCCAGCGCAAGGATCAGCAGGCCGATCAGCTGATCGTCGCGCACTTCGCCCTCCGCGAGGGCCTGCTGCAGCGCCTGGGTGCGGTAGTTGCCGATCAGCTCCTGGCCCTTCCCGGAGATGTCCGGACGCGAGGCCTTAACAATCTGCCCGCCGGCCGATCCGAGGGCGGAGGACTTCACTGGCTCCGGATAGAGGAAGTGCTTCTCGCGCACCTCGCCGGAATGCCGGTCGATCCAGAGGCCGACATGCACGCCTTTGCGCTTCTTGTCGGAGCCCCAGGCTTCCTGCGCCTTCGGCGGGAGCTTGGGCTCACCGTGCTGGCCGACCTCCAGGATCTCGCCGTTGGGCGGCAGGTTCTGTTCCAGCCACGCGTGCTGCGTCGCCATGAACAGCTCCACCTGGTCGGTGAAGCGCGGGTCCTTATCGCCCTCGGCGAACAGGTCCTCGGTCCAGATGAGCCCGAACGACTGCGCGAACTCGTCGTCGAACTTCGCCACCGACGCGCCGATCCGCGCCTTGCGGAGCGCGTGCTGGACCAGATGCCAGTTGGTGGTCTCGGTCCGCTTCGGCTTGTTCTTCTTCCAGGCGGCGGCCTGCTCGTCCCGGGTCGCCGAGGCGATGGTCCGCAGCTGGCCCTCGTTCGGCTCGTCGCCCTGCGCCATGCGCTCCAGCATCGCCGGCAGCACCTTGGCGAACAGCCGCAGGCGACGGATCGCGCGCACCGGGAGCGACAAGGCGGTGCCGATCCCATCCTCGGTGTAGCCCTCACCGATGAACGCCTCGACCGCGCGCCAGATGTCGACCGAGCACATGCCGGTCCGGACCATGTTCTCGGCGAAGGAGGCCATGCTGTCGCCGGAGGCGTCGGCCTCGCGCACGAACACGTCGATCCCCGCCAGCTCGGCCGCGATCGACGATGCCACCCGGCGGTGGCCGGCGACAATCATCAGCGAGCCGTCGTCCTGCAGGCGTACGACTGGCGGCTGGATCGGGCCGTTTGTCTCACGGATGCTGGCCGTGAGCTGCTGGTCATAGCCGGCAGGTGCAGCGGTCCGGCGCGGGTTGTTCGGGTTCGGGAGCAGGATACGGGGATCCACGTGGCGAAGCTGCATGTCGGATGGCCCTCTGGAGATTGGATGGTCTGGGGGCAGTCGCGGTCATCCCGCTCACTCCTGCCCTCCCTTTCCGGACGGCAGCGGCGGCGACCTCTTCACCATTGCGGTCGAGCGCCCCTGCCCTGCGCGGCCGGCGGCGCGCGCCAGCGCGGTGCGGGCAAGCGGGGTTGGGGTGGCGCAGACGGCGATGGAGCGGCAGCGGTGAAGAGGGCGGCGCCGATGCCAACCGCCCCCCTTTCCTCTTGCCGATCTTCAGTTCGTAGCCCGCTCCTTTCCCGCTCTCAGGCGGCCTCCCGTTCTTCTGGTTCCATCCTGCCGTCGTCCTCGTCGTTCGCCGCGGTGGTAGCGGCGAGTGCTGCTTCCAGCTCGGCCAGTTCCGCCAGCTTTTCCTCCAGCTCGTCGGCGAGCTCGAAATCGCCGCCCAGCCGCTGCTCGTAGGCCGGCAGCCGCTGCTCAGCCGATTTCAGGGTGCGCTGCTGGTCGAGCCTCACACGCTCGAGGCTGTCGAGCGCATTCTCCAGGCGCGCGACCAGGCCGAGCGGCCCGACGTCGTCGGTGATGTCGATCGTGACATCCCGGCCGGTCAGCTCGAGCCGCACCGTGCCGGTGTGCATCTCCCTGCCGTACCTCTTCACCTCGCCCACCACTTCGAAGCCGCTGATGCTGCCGAGCGACCACTCCCCGGCCTGGCGGTCGACCATCGCCAGCCGGACCTTCGACAGGATCGAGGCGCCGGCGGCCTTGCGCTGCGTGACCCGTCGGCCGCCGAGCTGCATTGCGAAATCGTTGCCTTGCGTGGACACGCGCCGCGCCAGGTCCGCCTCCACCTGCTCCAGCGCCAGCGTCGCCGCACCGATCTCATGGCGTGCATTGGCGATCTGCCGCCGCACCGCCTGTTGGTCATCGAAGTGCGCTGCGCGCTGGCGGTCCAGCCGCGCGATCTCGGCCTCCAGCCCGGCCTTCTGCATCAGCCGGACGTCGCCAGATGCCAGGGCCTTAGCCATCGCGAACTGGTTGGCCTCGCTCCCCACGTCCTCCAGCCGGCGGATCGAGCGGTCGCCGCTCATCGCCAGCGCGATGAAGCGGATCTTACGCTCCAGCAGCTGCCAGTTCGTCGCATCCACGCTGCCCTGCAGCGCATAGGCGTAGATGCCGATCTCCTCGTTCTGGTTGCCCTGGCGTTCGATCCGGCCTTCCCGCTGCTCGATGTCGGCCACCAGCCACGGCACGTCGAGGTGGTGCAGCGCCGCCAGCCGCTGCTGAGCGTTGACCCCCGTCCCCATGGTCTGGGTGCTCCCCAACAGGAAGCGCACCCGGCCTTCGTTCACCGACTGGAATAGGCGCTGCTTGGCTGCGGACTTCTTGTAGTCCTGCATGTAGGCGATCTCGGCGGCCGGCACGCCGAGCCGGATCAGCTCGGCGCGGATCCACGTGTAGGCGGAGAACCCACGGGTCTGCATCGCCGCCTGAGTGCCGAGGTCGGAGAAGATCATCTGCGCGCCGCCGTGTAGCGGGTAGGCCCGCCCGGTCCTGGGATCGGTGTAGGCGCGGTCCGCAGTCTCCAGGTAGATCCGGTGCGCGTTGCGGATCAGCGCGTTGAGCTTGTTGTCGTCGTCGTTCGCCGCGTCCGACACCACGAAGCGCAGGTCGATCGCGGCGTGGCGCCCGTCGGTGATCACCGACAGCAGGATGTCCTGCCCCTTCTGAGGCGGACCCCGGCGCTTCTCGATCTTCCTGATGCGAGCCGCCAGGATCCTCTGGTATCCCTTGAACGCCCGGCTGGCCGGAGCCGCGACGATCTGGCGCCGGCCGCCGGCGATCGCCGGTAGCCGCACGTGCTGGCGCAGCTCGTCCTTCAGCACGACGTCCGCGAAGCTGCGATACATCGCCATCAGGTCGGCGACGTTGACGAACTCGGCGAACCGCGTGACCGGCTTATAGAGGCCCGACGGCTGCAGCTCGAGCTCGGTGCGGGCGTCGCCGAACGTCGCCGCCCACGCGTCGAACTCATGGATGGCGCGCGAGCGCAGCGCGTCGGGCTGCATCACCCGCTGCAGACTGAACATCTCGCCCAGCGTGTTGGTGATGGGCGTGCCGGACGCCAGGATCAGCGGCCGCATCGGCTGGCTCTGCCGCAGGAAGGCCGTCTTGACGTAGAGGTCCCACGCCCGCTGCGAGCCGTTCGGGTCGATGCCCTTCAGGCCGGACTGGTTGGTGGCGAAGCTCAGCTTGCGGAACTGCTGCGCCTCGTCGACCAGCAGCTGGTCGATGCCGATCTCGCCCATGGTCAGCAGGTCGTCCTTGCGGCCCTTCAGCGCCTCCAGCTTCTCTGCCATCGCCTCCCGCATGCGCTCGACGCGCTTGCGCGAGACGCGGTCGTCGCTGTCGATGCGGCCCAGCAGGTCGACGTAGGAGTCGATCTGCTTGCGGATCATGTCGCGCTCGAAGTCGGCCCGCACCGGGATGAACTTGAAGGCGTCGTGGGTGATGATGATGCAGTCCCACGTGCCCGTGGCGGCCCTCGACAGGAAGCGCTGCCGCTTCGGCTTCGCGAAGTTGGTCTCGTCGGCGACCAGGATGCGGGCCATCGGGTAGAGCTGCAGGAACTCGCGGCTGGCCTGCGCCAGGCAGTGCCCGGGCACCACCATCATCGGCTTGGTGATCAGCCCGAGCCGCTTCTGCTCCATGATCGCGGCACACAGCGTGAAGGTCTTGCCGGCCCCGACCGCGTGCGCGAGGTAGGTCGAGCCCGCCGAGATGATGCGCCAGGTGGCGCGCTTCTGGTGCGCACGCAGCACCACCGCCGAGCTCGCACCCGGCAGCTGCAGGTGCGAGCCGTCGAAGCGGCGCGGCACCATGTTGTTGAAACCGTCGTTGTACAGCCGCACCAGCTGATCGGCACGGTCGCTGTCGCTCCAGATCCAGGTCTCGAACGCGCGCTTGATCTTCGCCAGCTTCTCCTTGGCGGCCTCGGTCTCCTGGGCGTTGAGCTCCCGGTGCTCGCCGTCCTCGTCCCGCCACACGTCCCAGATCTGCGGCATGACGCTGTTCAGCGCGTCGTCCATCAGCTCGCCGGCATGACGGCGTGACGTGCCCCAGGTCGACGTCGCCGCCGCCTGACCGGCGAAGGCATGCTTGTTGATGGACCAGCACGCCACCTCCGCGCAGTGCATCACCCGGCTGGTCACGCCGATCACCTCGGCGGTGAACGCCTCGACGTGCTCGGTCGGGATCCAGGGTGCGCCGAGCCGCGCCGTGATGTCGGACGGGCGCAGGTCCTCCGGCTGCACCAGGCGCAGCGCCGTGACGTTGCGGGCGTAGCGCGCATCCAGCGCCGCGGCCGCCTCGGCCCGGACCAGCTTGGTCCGCACGGCGCCCGACAGCGCCGCGTCGGCGGTGATCCAGGCCTCGTGCTCCTCGGTCGTCAGCTCCGGATCGAGGAACACCGCCTCGCCGAGCTCCCCCAGCACGTCGGCGCGGCAGCGGCCGAGCATCTCGCCGATCCGATCGAGGTCGACCACGCCGGTCTCGTGTAGCGCCACCGCCAGCGCGTCGGCCGCCGAGGTGATCAGCGGCTCGACCGGGGGATGGATCACCCGCTCGTTGAACACCGGCCCCGGCCGGCCCGTGTCGGTCTCCTCGTCGTACTCCTCGATCGACGACACCAGCCATACGTCGGGGTCGTCCATGAACGGCTGCAGGTTCGGCCGGCGCTGCGTCTCCTGCTCGCGGAACACAGGTGCTCCAGGCGCGACGTTGCCATCCTCCCCTTCCTGCTCGGCCGCCTGGTCGAGCCGATCCGCCTCGTCGGCCGCCTGCACCGCCTCGATGTCGTCGCCCTCGGCCTCGACGGTGTCCTCGCATGTGGCCGCGGCGCGCTTGCGGACCTTCACCTCGACCTCGCGGATCGTGGTGATCGTCCGGTTGATCGGCCCGAACTGCCGGGTGAACTGGTGGTAGACCGCCCGCAGACGCGTCTGGTGCGCGCCCCACGGCTCGTTCGCCTCCTGCGCCCGCAGCACCGCCCGCACCGCATCGCGGATCGGGATCAGGGCCCGGATGATCCGGGCGTGCTTGTCGAACAGGCCCTCCTTCTGGGTCTTGGACTTCACCAGCACCGGGGTCGGCACACCATCCACGACCTGGTGCAGTTCGGTCCCGAGCAGCAGGTACGAGCCCTCCCGGATCGTGGCGCCGTCGGCGACCGTGCCCGGGATGATCCGCGGGCTCTTGGCGCGATCGGCCGTCACCGCCTCGGGGAGCGGGAACCGAATGCCGGACGTCGCCACCTCCAACGCCCGTGCCAAAGCGGCTGGCAGGTCCTGCCCCTCGGTGCCGCGGCAGGTATAGGTCGGGCCGAATTGCGAGCTGGTCCAGGCGTGCCGGCCCAGCACCATCTCCGGATGGTCGAGGAAGTAGCCGTTCACCGACAGCAGGCCCTCGCCCTCGTCGGTCCCACGGATTTCTCGCACGTCCAGCCAGTCCGTGCCGCGGCTCTCCTCGCCCACCAGGCGCTTGCGGAACACCAGCACGTCGACCACCACCTCGGTCCCGGCGTCCGCCAGCATCGCCGCCTGCGGCAGGCGCACCGCGCCGACCAGGTCCGCCATCTCCGCGATGTGCTCGCGCGCGGCACAGCTGGTCTTGTCCATGGTCCAGCGCGACGTCACGAAGGCGCCGATCCCGCCCGGTTTGAGGCGCTCGATCGAGCGCGAGATGAAGTAGTCATGCAGGCTGAGCCCAAGCTTGCCGGCCGGATCGTCGCTTCGCACGGTGCGATCGGAAAACGGCGGGTTGCCGATCGCCAGCTCGAACCGCTCTGCGATGCGCGCCTTGGTGAAGTCTTCCGCCCGCACCCAGGCCTCGGGGAACAGCTTGCCCGCGATGCGGGCCGTGATCGGGTCCATCTCGATCGCGGTGATCGACGCCTTGGCGGCCGCCTTCTCCGGCATCAGCGCCAGAAACAGGCCAGTGCCGCAACCGGGCTCGAGCACGTGACCGCCGGTGAAGCCCATGCAGGTGAGCGCGGTCCACATGGCGCGCACGATGTACTCCGGCGTGTAGTGCGCGTACTGGGTGGCGCGCATCAGCCCGGCGCGCTCGGCGTCCGAGGTCGCCGCATTCAGGTCGCGGCTGATCTGCTCCCAACCGGGACGCACATCCTGGCCGGGGACCGGGAACAATGCGTTCGCCAGCTCGGACGCGCCGAAGCCGGTGAACCGTGCCAGCAACACCTGCTCGTCGTGCGTGGCGGCTCGCTCCTCCCGCTCGAGCACCTGCAGCAGCCGGACCGCGGCGATGTTGTCGGCGGCGCGGGCCTTCCAGCCCTGGGCCAGGCCGCGATCGCCAGCGAGGCGGAAGTTCGTCGCCGGCACGCGAACGGCCTCCGGCACGACGACGGGCTCGTCCTCGTCGTCATGGAAGCACGGCACGCTGCCGCCGAGCGGCAGGCCGAGGCCGCCGGCCAGGGCGGTGCTGTCGAACAGGCCGAGGGTGAGCTGGGTGGCGCTGTGGCGCGTCATGGGGATGCTCCGGACATGCGGCGGCGCCCGGCGCCTGAGGGCTGCCGGGTGACCGAGGGGTGGATGCGAAAGCGGCCGCGCTCCTGGTGGAGGCGGCCGCGGTGATCTCAGGACGGGTGGAAGCGGATCAGAGCGGTCCGAAGACCATCTCGATCAGGGCGCGCTCGATGTCGTCGAGGCGCTCGAGTGCGTCACGATGCAGCGTCGATCCGGTCCGGGCACGGATCACCACCAGATCCCAGGCGGCGCGGTCGGACGGCAACAAGGTGGCGCCACCCGACGGCAGCCATCCGCGGTCTAGCGCCTGCAGCTGCACCAGCGGCTTGCCGGTCAGGTCGCAGGTCTCGGACAGGGTCCAGCCCTCCCGCTGCGCCGTGTCGAAGTCGAAGCCGGCCAGTGGGTCGGGTGGCAAGGTCTCCATGGTGCCGAGCATCGTCAGGATCTCCTCTTCTTGACCCCTTCCCGTGACCGCGACGGCCTGGCCGGCGCCAGCGCGGCGCTCGCGCCGGGACCGGAGCCACGCACAGGCCGGCTTGCCGGGCGAGCATGGCGAGGACCCACCGCTTGCGCCGGACAGGATGCCGTGGTGCGGATCCCTCGTTCAGCTTGTTTCGTTCCGCTCTCCCCTTCCTCTCTTCCTCCACCTCAGGTCGGCCCGGCTCTCTCCCCAAAGGCTCCGGCTGGGAGCTGCCAGTCCGTGCAGCGGATCGGGGCACGCCAGTCGTCGCCCAGGGCAGCGCGGACCAGGTCCGGCCGCCCCAACACCTGGCGGTAGACCTGACCGCGATCTGCCAGCGCCTCGAGCGACATGCTGCGCTTGATGGTGCAGCCGAACTGCCTCTCGTAGGCCATCAGGCGCGCGAACCAATCCGGCGCCATGTGGCGGATGCTCGCGAACTGGGCCGCCGAGCCGAAGATGCAGTTCATGCAGGACATGCGCCCGAACCCGAGCTGATACGGCAGCGCCGGGGTGATCCGGTGCCTGGCGATCAGGTCCCAAACCTGCGCTTCCGGGAAGGCATGGACCGGTCGCCAGTGGTCGACGTACCGCCGGCGCCGGCTTCCGGTGCGGGTATCCGACCGATGCGGTTCGAGCACCGCATACCGGGCGCGGCTGGGGCTCTCCTCGGCTCGTTCTCCGGTCACAACCAGGGTGCGCTGGCCCAGGAACCGGTCTTGGCCACGGATAGCGACGTCGGCGACGTCGATCTTGAGCACCGAGGAGCACCACCGCACCGATAGGTCGGCGCTGACCTGGGGAAAGCGCAGACGTGTGCCCGGTCGGCCCTGCCCGCCGGCGCTTCGCATCCCGTATGGCGTGTCGAACCAGACCGGTGTGGTCGGCCGGTCCTCGCGCAGCATCTCGGCCTCGAAGCCGCCGTTCCGCCATGAGCAGTAGAGCGGCACCGAGAAGGCGGCCGCCAGGGCCTGGACGTATGGCAGGGTCGATGGCCAATCCATGAAGGAGCCGCCGTGGCCGTCGACGTCGTGATGCCAGAGCTCGATCCGGTCTGGGTCGACGCCGGCATCCAGCAGCAGGCACAGGCAGGCGATGCTGTCCTTGCCTCCGGACAGTGCGACGATGATCGCGTCGTAGCTCGACAGGTCCAGGCGGATGTCGGCGATCGCGTTCATGGCCGCGCTCCAATCGCCGGCGAAGCCGTCAGGATGTCGGCGACCAGTTGCGTCTGTGTGACGCGGGTCAGGTGTTCGGGCATGGCCCGCTTCTCCTTGTGATGTGTGGTTCGAGGTCGCGGGTCAGAGCAGCGCCAACTGGCCGGCCGGAGCTAAGGTGAGCGGCGGGGCCACGCAGGAAAGGACCAGGTGACGGGAATGACGCCCGTCCCAGGTCAGGGCACCGCAGCGGGTCATCTGCCCGGCGTGCATCGCGGCTACGTCGCGGGCGATGTGGGTAGTCAGGCCGTGCGGTCCCGACCAGACGCAGCACTCGCCCGGTCTGGCAGCACAGCGCGGACAGTCGACCCGCAGGGCCGGATCACTGCCCTGCCACGTCTCCTGGCACGCCTTGCATTCGATGAACGTGCTGAAGCGCGCGGCGCTTTCGCGTCGCGGGCGTCTTCCGATTGCACCCATGTTGTCCGCCTTCTTCTGGATCTCCTTCTCGGAGACCCAGCCCGGCGGTCGCGGCGAGGCGGACGGGGCAAGGGCGGGCACGGCCCGGCCGCGCGCAGGCGCGGCGCACCCTTGCGGCGGCCGTCACGACAGCGGCAGGGCTTTTCTCGTATCCCGCTCCTGCATTGTTTTCCTGCGCTTCACCTGCGCAGCAGCACCGCCAGCTCCTCGTTCGTGCGGCGCTTGCGGTCCATCCGCATCTCCATCGCCGTCGGCACACGTTGACCGTGCAGCCAGCCCTTGACGCGACTTGCGGTCGGGATGTCGTCGATGAACGGCGACGGGCGAGCCAAGCCCGCTCGGTAGGCGCAGTGCGAGATGCTCACCCGCTGCATGCCGCGGGTCAGCGACACGTAGGCCAACCGGCGCTCCTCGTCGTGGTCGCCGAACCGGCTGGGGAAGCACTGAGTGTCCCAGCCGGCCAGGAACACGTGCGGGAACTCCAGTCCCTTGGCCTTGTGCTTGGTCATCAGCTGCACCCGGCCGACCGTGTCCTCGCCTGGCGCCGCGCTGGCCAGGGCGGCGTGCTCGAGCAGCTGGGTCGCGCTGTGGAAGCTGCCGGCCAGGCTGAGCAGCTCCTGCAGGTTCTCCAGCCGATCGGTGGTCTCCTCCGCCTTGCTTTCGCGCAGCCACGCCCGGTAGCCGGTGTGGTCGAGCAGCAGCGAGAGTTGATCTGCCAGGGTGGCACTCCGATCCTGTGCCACCGCCCGCACGACGTCGGCAAAAGCATGCGCGGCGGCCCTGGCCTTTGGCGGCAGGTTGGCCGTCTCCAGCGCCTGCAGTAGCGACACACCTTCGGCCCGAGCCCGCGCGGCGGGCTGTTGCACACCCGGCGGAACGCCTCGTCGGACTGGTAGTCGTCAGGGCAGGCGGCGAGGCGCAGCAGTGCCAGCGCGTCCTTGATCTCGGCGCGCTGGTAGAACCCGACGTCGCCGACGATGACGTAGGGCACGTGGCCGCGCATCAGCGCCTCCTCGAAGCCACGCGACAGGAAGTTCGAGCGGTAGAGCAGCGCCATGTACTCCCACGCCACCCCGTCGGCGGCGCGACGCTTCATCTCGGCCACCAGACCACGGGCCTCGGCCTCGGGATCGGAAAACCCCACCACCTCGATCTGCACGCCGATCGGCTTGGTCGGCCGCAGCGTCTTGCCGAGCCGACGCTTGTCCTGGGCAATCACGGCATTGGCGGCGGCCAGGATGTGCCCGGTGGAGCGGAAATTGTCTTCCAGCCGCCCCTGCCGGGCCCGCGGGAAGTCGTGCGCGAAGCGGCGGATATACTGGATGTCCGCGCCTCGAAACCCATACACCGACTGGTCGTCGTCTCCCACGACGAAGATCTCGCCGTGCCCGGCCGAGAGCAGCCGCAGCCACGACTACTGGGCGTGGCACACGTCCTGATACTCGTCGGCCAGCACGCAGTCGAAGCGTCCGGCCCACCGCTGCCGGTAGGCAAGGTCGCGCTGCATGGCCACCGTCGGCCACAGCAGCAGGTCGCCGAAGTCGGCCGCGTTCGCCTCGCGCAGCCGGCGCTGGTACTCGGCATGACCCGCGCCACCAGGCGCAGGCTGTCCGGGTCCACCGGGCGGCGGACCAGGTGAGCCTCGGCGATCCGGGCCTCGACCCGGGCGGGCGCCTCCTCCGGCGTCACCAGGTCGTCCTTGAACTGGCCGATCTGCCGGCAGACCAGCTTGACCGGGTCGCGATCGCTGCCGAGCTCGGCCGGGTCCACCGCCATCGCCTTGAGCACGCGCTTGACCAACCGCTTGCTGTCAACGGCATCCAGGATGTCAAAGCCGGACCGCAGGCCCGCCATCTCCGGCTCCGCCCGCAGCTGGCGGGCGCCAAGCCCGTGGAAGGTGCCGCACCAGGACGGCACCTCCTGCCCGGTCAGCATGGTCCGGATGCGCACGCTCATTTCGCCCGCTGCCTTGTTGGTAAAGGTCACGGCCAGGATGCGCGAGGGCGGGATGCCGCGTGCCTCGATGCGCCAGGCCACGCCCGAGGTCAGGGTCTTGATTTTGCCGGTGCCAGCACCCGCCAGCACCAGCACGGGACCCTCAAGCCTGGCCGCCTCTGCCTGCGCCGGGGTCAGGCCGGCCAGGATGCTAGCGTCACGGCTGGGAGGAATGGCTACTGCCGTCGCGTCGGCCACAAGGGCGCTACTGGACCTGAACATCGAGATTCCACCCGTAGCAGACGATGAGCTCTTCCTCGTCGGTGAACACCGTGAACCGCTCGCCGAAGTCCCAGCGGCCTTCCTCGTCACGCCCACCGTCGATCACCACACCCTCGACGTGCTGCGAGCAGTCGTGCGCCACGGCGTAGATCAGGGTGTCGGTCAGGCTGCTGCCGGTCAGCGGCATCGTGAACCGGCGCTGCTTGGCAGCGGGCAGGTGGGAGGAAGCATTGTGGAGACGGGCGATGGTGCGCTCACGCTCGACGACCCCCTCTAGCGCGGCCGGGTGATCCAGCTGCGTCTCGTCGTCGGTCAGCTCGCGCAACTTTGCCAAGAACAGGGCCGCCGCCAGCCTGGCGGCCCACGGCTCCCAGGGTCGGAGGCCCTCCAGCCGTGGCAGCGGGTCCTCCATGACCGGGACCAGCTCGATGCCCAGCGTCTCAACCAGGTCGCGCCGGGACCATCCGGCGACGTGCAGCGCCTCGGAGGCTGCGGCCAGCCGATCAGCCCGCTTGTGCAGCACGTGGTCATCGCCCTTTCAGGCGGGCAGACCGTAGCGACGTCCGATCGCCGCCTGCAGCCGGTTGGCGACGTCCTCGAAGTCCGGACCGAGATGCGGTTTCACCGGGGAATCGGGTCGAAGGACAGCAAGCCCTCATGCCCGTCGTGCAGCAGCTCGCGCAGCGCGTCGTCCCGGTCCAGGGGGGGCGTGCGGCTGCATCTGCTGCCGCAGCACCAGCACCAGCAGGCTGTGCTGGGCCACCGACAGCGGCAGGTTCCAGCTGGAGTGACCACCCCAGCGATAGGTCCGCGACAGCCCGATCGCCAGGTCGCGGTCCTCCCAGGCCTCCATGTCTGGGTCGAGCAGGTCCAGGCGCTTGCCGGACTGCAGGCGCACCCAGGCGCGTTCGGGCTTCATGCCGCCCTCCCCTGCCGGAGTCGGTCGTTCCAGTCCTCGCCCTCCACGAGTGGCCGCAGGCGCTCGAACCGCACCCCTGCCGCGTCGGCCATCCCCTCGAGCCGGGCGGCGTAGCCGTCGCCGGCGTGGTCGGCGTCCGTGGCCGCTACCAGCACCGCCCCCGAAAGGGGGGCGATTACCCGCAGCTGCAGGTCGAGGGCCTTGAGCGTCTCCGGCCCCATGCCGCCGGTGACGACCTCGTAGAGGGTGTCGGCGCGCAAGCGCTCGATCGTGGCCACGCTTATCGCGTCGATCGGTGCCTCGGCCACCACCAGGCGACTCATCGGCACCGAGCTCGTCGGCACTCGTCCGGGCAACCGGAACAAGGTCTTGTCGCCACCCGTGCTGAAGCCGCGGTAATCCGGCCCGCGCATCTCGAACCCGGTCAGTCGGCCGTCGTGGTCGTGGTGCGCGAACCAGGCGCTGGCGTAGGGGCCTTCCCGCAGCATTCCGGCCCGGACGGCGGCGATCACCACCGGATCGGGCAGACGACGCTGCCCGGTCAGGTAGCGCCAGGTGGGCGAGCTCCGGTCCGGCGCCCGGCGCCGCGCCCAGCGCACGTCGAACGGCACGACCGGCTTTTCCCGTTCCGTCTTCCGAAGGTGTTCCGGGAAGTTCGGGCTGACGCCAGCCAACGGCCGCAGCACCTTGCGTACCTGTCCCAAGTTCAGGCCGGGCTCGAGGTGCTGCACCAGGGAGAACACGTCCCCCTTGGCGGTGCTGCCCGAGTCCCACCAGCCCCGGCCCTCGTGAGCGACGAGGATGATCTCGCCCTTGCCGCGCCGGTACTTCAGGCAGCGCCGGGTGCTCTCCTTCTTGTCGAGCTGCCAGGGCGGCGGATGCCGCGCCAGCAGCACCGCGCAGCTTACCCCTGCCCTCAGCTCGTCCAGCTCCGCATCGTGGCTCATCGTCCCGCACTCCTGTCCTTGGAAGGCGTCCCGGCGACCGCGCGCCGGGCGCGGGACAAGAACGCCTGCCCGGCAGGCGGGAGCGCAGCGGCGCACCCTTGTGGCGCGCCCAGGAGTAGCGGTACCGCCATCACGGCCTCCGGTTCTGGTTTCTCCCTTCCACGCTCCCCGCCCGCGGCGCGAGCGGGCACCCGTCCTGTCAAGATTTTTCCGATGCCATTTCTCGTTCGCACCCGGACCTGCAGTCTTGGAGGATCGAGGATCAGCGTGGGGAGGCGGCCGTGCTGCGGCTGACGCGTCGAGGCGAGGTGGCCGAACTCAGGGAGTTGTCGGCCGACGAGGACCTGGCACTGCGTCGCGCCTTCGGGCGCTACGGCAAGATCGAGGACCGGACGATCGGGGCCGCCGTCGTCCGTCGCCATCAGCATTCAGGGCCCGGACGGTGGTTCCTGTGCGACTGCCTGGGCGACGTGCCGCGGCCTCCTGCCCTGATCCTGGTGACGGAGGACCACGTCCGCCGGCACACGGAGGCGCCCTGGCCGGCGCACGACCCGGCCTGTGACTTCTACCGTGACCAGACCGAGCAGCGCCTGATCTGCGGCAGCTACACCCGGCCCGCGCCGCGCAAGCCGATCCCGTTCGTTACTTGCTACAAGAGCGCTGAGCACACCAAGGCCGCCGTCACCGGTCGCAGCCGCGACCGCAATCGCGGCCGGCTGGCGACGCTGCTGATGATGCTGCTGGAGAATGCTGGGCTGACCCGAATCGACCCCGGACAGCCATTTCCCTCGATCGCCGACCAGTACCGGGCCTTGCGCATGGCCGCCCGCAAGATCGAGCTCGAGGAGGACGTCATCCTAGCGAGCTTCCTCTGCACCTACCTCCCTGCCCTGCCTGAGCTCATGGCCAGGATCGCGCGCACGCCGCCAGAGCGCTTCCGGCGCAGCCATCGGCCGCACGGTCTGCTGGTGACGATGGCGGCCGAGGCAGCTGTGGGTCAGATCCGGCCGTTGCGTGGCAACCCGATCCCGGTGCGCGGCGAGATCGCGATCTTCGGCGAGCGGGATGGGCATGGCCAGGAGGCTGCGGGTGATCGTCGAACCCGGTCGCCTTACTTCGCAGCCTGCGTCGTCGGCCGAGCAGGGCCGGAGGAGCCGGTCGAGGTGCTCAAGGCCTACCTGCATCCTTGCGTTTCGCCGGGGCATCTCATGCCGGTCGACAGCAACCTCGAGCGACAGACCCTGGCGCTGCTGCTCAGCCTGCAGGACTGGCTGGGCAAGCCCCGTCAGGTGCGGGTGACGATCGACAAGCCGATGTTCAATCGCGGCTGGTCGTCCGCTCCCGGACCCTTCGCGGTCGCCGGAGCGGCGTCGTCCGACGCCGAGGCGCTTCTGGCCAGGGCCGGCGAGGTCCATCGTGCCAGCCTGGCCATGCTCCGCGATCTGGGCATCAAGCATCGACCCGGAGGCGACGAGGAGGCCCGTGACCCTTGCCTGCCCGAATTTATCCTCTAGGCCGAGGCGGATTACCGCATCCAGCATCGGGCGGTCGTCGTGGAGACGATGGGGTTCGCTGACGATGCGTATCGGGACAGGAAGCACCGCACCCACAGGCTCATGTCGCGGATCCTGGACGGGGCTCCGGTCGTCGAGCACGACTTCTGGTCACCAGCCGATCGTCCCCAGGCTCAGCGTGACCGGCAGTTCTGGCTTGATGCGAGGTGGATGGTGACCGGTCCAGAAGCCGACTAGTAGAATTTCGTCGACGCCTTCCATGTCCGATGTCTTAGATATCTGATATCCTGCTCATCAGATGTCTTGGCTGTCTTAACCTCGGTATCGGCGCTTTCTGCGGTCCTTCAGGTCGTCCTCGGGCACTGAAAATCCAGCAGCCATAAGGGCGCGAGCAATGACCACGGTCATCGTCACACCCTCTTCCAAAGCCTTGGCATCAATTTGGCGCAGGACGTCAGGGGACAGTCGGAGAACAAACGGTGCAGGTCGCGGTTGCGTCTCAGGGGAGGGCGGCTGTGTGATCCGAACCATCTCAACCGCCGCGTGCGGGGGTGGCTTGCCAGAATTAGCTGTCGGCAGGGCAGAGGGAACTGCGTCCAACTGATCGCCGATGGCAGCAAGCAACTCATTACCTCTGCGAGCCGGCGCCATTGGGGAAAAGCTGGCTTTTACCATTCACTACCTCCCTGCCTCAGAACAACATATATCAGACATCGGCGCAATCCTTGCCATCCTCGATATCAGATATCGGAGATTGCAGAACTCACTGGATGAGCGGCACGGCAGGTACCGTATTTCGTCAATGCCGCGGCACCCTGAAGGCCCACGATGTCGTAGCTATCCCCGCCGTCATAGAATGCCTAGATATCAGATAGCCTAGCAGTCGGTTTTGCTCCTGACGCGCACGATGGTTTTGTGAACGCGCTTAGACACCCTCAGTATCCTAGATATCAACCCGTCACTGCAGCAGTCCTCTTGCCTGCTGGTCTCGATGCCGCCCGCTTCAACCAGCCGAGCGTGATTATTTCCTCGGAGAGCGCCTTGGCCTCTTTGCCGATCACTCCATCCGTCGGAACCGTCCCAGACCAACTGGATGCTTGGTAGGCGGTCCTGTCTGAGAGACGTGCCAGGAGAAATGGAAGCCCCAATCCCGTTGTCGCCTGCTCGTAGGCATACTTGTCGGCCGATCTGCGAGGATCAAAGCCGGTCATAACCACTCGGAAGTCGATGACGCGTCGGGTCGACTTGGAGAGGTTCCGCACCCACTCCGCGGTTTGCTCAGCCTCGCGAACCGATCCCCGATCAGGCATGCAGGGGATAATAACGCCGTCCGCCGCACCGATAGCCACAAGCATGGACCGGGAGCCAAAGCCGGCCGTGTCGATGATAACGGCATCATACTGCTCGGCTAGGTCTGCGGGAAGATTTGCAAGCTTCTTCTCATCGGGCTCTGTGTGGACACTCAACGAAGGGCCTGTGTAGACCTGCGCCCACTCGGTAAAGCCCTTATTTGGGTCGGCGTCGATGACGGCGACTTTCCAGCCATCGGTGACCAGGTTGACGCTGAGGATACGTGTAAGCGTTGTCTTACCGGCCCCACCTTTCTGGGTAGCCACCGTGATGATAGTGCCCATGCGTCCTCCACTTCTCAGAAGAACCTACATCAGATCGCCTAGCTATCCAACACCTAAGACATCTGATATCTAGGCTTCATAGACTTTTCAGCGGACCTGTGACGTCCTTGGGCACCCATTTTTCCGCCTCAGTGGTAGATGCGACTAGTTAGCTAAGCTATCAGATATCTAGGACTTACATTCTATCGTAGGTATCAGCGGTCGGCCTCCCATGGCTTTGATCTTCAGCCTACACAGAAGCGCCTAGTTGGCAGCTAGGCCATCAGATATCTAGGCTTTATACTCTTCTGAGTGGGTTGATCATAACACGACAGCAATCGCTCGATCGTCCCCGCAGGAGTTCTGTCATTGAGCGGGATGATTGGGGCAGCCTACGTCTGCTCATCCAACCACTCCTGGCTTTGTGTCCGCAGTCCGGAAGGGCCCAGGATGTCGGCGACGCTGCGGGTCGTGACTAGGTCCAAGACGGCGGCTAACCCTGGTGTGATTTCTTGCGACCGGCTTCAGGTCTCGGCTGTGAGGTCTTGCGACCACGCTACCGAATGCGTGCCGGGACTGGTGGTCGCGAGGGCAGGAGGGTGATTCCAGTTTCCGATATCGCCACTTCGGCTTCCGGGTATACCCCGAGTGCCAAGTGTAGTGATTCTATGAACCTTGGCCGGAAGTGCTTCAGCAGCCGGTAGCTGCTCCCGAACTGAGCGTGCAAAGCCCTCCAGGTAATCGGAGTTGCCCGATCGAGCACGTGAAGCCGGTATGCAAGCCAACAGTAGATGTCGAGCGCCTGAGAATTGTTGGAAATCGATCGGATCGCCGCTTCCTGAAGCGGCACTGGATGTCGCATAAGCGACCTAAAGAAGCCCTCAGATAGGGTAACGGATCCCATCAATCCAGAAGAGCCATCCTCATGAGAAAACATTGAAGTGTCTACGAGGTTTTGGGAGGAGAACCCCGTCCCGCTCGCCCCCTCGATTTGGAAAGTCATCCGGCAACGGCTAATTCGGATGGCCTGTTGGCGAACTTCGCCCATGCTCTGACCGCCGATGGGGACGCCAAGCCGCCCCAGCCATACGCGGAGGCTCTTCCCGAGCTCGATCTCGCGGCTTTTGGTTCGTACGGCTTCGCTCTGAAGATGAAGTAGGATGAGCCGCGCCTTCGAACCGTAAGGCACACCAACGCGTACCGCCTCGTCGTGGCCTCTTGCGACCGACCCGGGCTCGATCATCAGGCGCAGGTGATCCGTTCGCACTGTCCAAATCTGATCGTCGGGGAGGCGCTTGTGAGGCAACGCGGTCTGACACCAGCCGCTATAGAGGAAGCCGGTTTGTTGCTCCTCATCGGTCATGAAAGCATGTGCCGCTTCCAGGACTTGGCGATAGTTCGCGATATCCAGTTCGGGAAGTGACAGCGAGCCTTGGAGGCCGTGATCTTCAAGGCGTCTGTGAATTTGTCCCATGGCGGTCAACTTGCAGGATCCTGGATCGGGTTGTCGCCGTGATATCTTGCGACCGGAGCTACTAGTGAAGCTATTTGATTCTAAATACTAGTTTGGTCCGCAAGACCTCGCGGTATAAAACCCATAACGCGTTGTTTTCAATACAGACGGGGCTGGTGCGTAGTCGCAAGATATCACGCCTTGTGCCGCAAGACATCACGCCTCGCGTGTGTGCAAATCGGCGCGGTGGTCGCAAGACCACACGCCCAGGGACGCGACTCGGAGCGGGTGATGACAGGTGGTCGCAAGACATCACACCGACATCGCATGGTGAAGGATAGCTTCGGCGTCCGTCAGTCGCGGCTCACCCTACCCGTCCGGTCCCACCAGAGATGTCGAGGCCAGCAACGCAGACCCGGCCCCGCTTAGAGAGAGCGCCTAAGTGTAAGCCCACCGGCGACTCCTCCCTTGCGGGCGTCATCTGCGTAGAGAGTAGTTGACCTAGGAAACCCCGCCGAGTAGTTGGCTTTCCAACAGGTCAATGAACTCCAGGCAGGGGCAGCGACCTGTCCGCGCCTCGGCCCAAGCACGGCTTCCCTGGGCTCAGGCCCGGTGACCGCTGGTGCCTTAGTGCGCCGCGCTGGCGGGAGGCGCTTGAGGCTGGCTGCTCCCTCATGGTGACGCTGGAGGCCACCCATGCCGGCGCGCTGGACCAATGCCCGCTGAAAGACCTGGAGCGCTAGGCCGCCGCCCGCTGAAGAGCTGGCGGCCGCGATCACCGCTCATCGTCAGCTCTGGTCCTGAACACCCGCTCGGTGACGTTATTGCGCCAGAGGTCTGCGGGCCTGAGGTAGGCGAGCGCCACCTGGGTGCTCTTGTGCCGGGTCTGTCGCATGACGTCGGGTAGGGCGGCTCCGGCGTCGCCCGCGGCGGTGGCGAGGCCTGCGCGCAACGAGTGGCCGCTGTAGTGCTCGGGATCGAGGCCGGCGCGCTGGGCGGCGCCCTTGACCAGGCGTGCCACCGCCTTGTCGGACAGGGCGATGCCGGTGAGCCGCCCGCCCTTGCTCATCCCGCAGAACACCGGCCGCTCCCGCCGCAGGCTCTCCGGCAGCGAACTGTCCAGGTCCGGGGCCCGGTCACGTTGCCGGCGCCACGCCGCCAGTGCGACCAGGGGACACAGCGATGGGTCCGCCGGGTTGGCCCAGACCGCAACGTCCTGGCCGCGGCCGTGCTGGTCGGTCTTGGAGCGGCGCACCAGCAGGCGCAGGCCGCGTCCAGGCACGGGCTCGACATCGCCGAGCTGCAGGGCGACCAGCTCGGAACGGCGCAGCGCCGCCCCGAAGCCCAGCAGCAGCATGGCGCGGTCGCGGGCGCCCAGCGGTGTGGTCGCCGGTGCGCAGGCGGCCAGCATGCGGCGCAGCACGTCGGGCACCGCGGGGGCGGCCTGGCGGCGCGGCCGCGTGCCGCGGGCGCGGGTGATGCCCTCGACCACCATGGCCAGGCGCGGATCCCTGAGGTCGAGCGCGATGCCGGCCAGCCGGTGCGCGGTGCCGATCGCGGCCAGGTCGACGCGCAGCGTGCTGACGGCGACGCCCTGGTCGGCACGGTGGACGGCATACATGGCCAGCAGCTCGGGATCGCCGGCGAGCGGCTCGCGGCCGAGCGAGCCGCACCAGGCGGCGTAGCCGCGCCAGGCCGAGCGGTAGACCCGCCGCGTGCCGTCGCCGCGGGCCCGGCTGGCGTAGATCGCGGCGCGAGCTGCCAGCCGCTGCAGGTCGACGCTGCGGCCGGCGCCGCCGGGCACGATCAGCTCACCCAGCAGGTCGGTGTGCAGCAGCAGGCTGCCGTCTTCAGAACCGGTGGTCGCGGTAGGGCTCGCCAGGCGGGACATGGCGGCGTCAGGCGGCTCAAGATCGACCATGGCCGATTCTAGCTTCCGGATGATCCGTCCGCAAAGCACGTTTAGCGGACGTAATCCCGCCGGCGAGGCTGCCTGGGACAGGCGCTGAGGGCGCGAATCGGTCCAGCGACGCTCCCTGGTGGAAAGACGCATGTCTTTTCAACTGATTAGAACCGCTGCCGCATGCCGTCGATGCCTTAGAGAACTATTTACCACAGCAATCGCCGATTAGAGGCTCTACTTGGGCCGCCACATGGCTACGGTGTACCCATGTCCCGTCGCACCCCCATGCAGCGCGGTCGGTCGTCAGGCTCGATGGCAACCCGTTGCGTCGTGAGCAGGCACGCCGCGCCTGCCACCTCCACCGGTGCAGGTCAGCGATCGGGCCGGGCGCGGGGCTGATCGATGCTGATCCTCGCCTGCGGTCACGTCAGCGGCACCAACGTCACTGGCCATCTGTTCCGGCAGCAGGTGCCCGACCAGGCCACGCTCTACCTCCTGGCGGTGATGGACCCCGCCGGCACCGTACGTGCCGGCGTGCTGCTGTGCACGGACCTGCAGCCCGATCATCCGGCCCTGCTCGATCGGGCCCGGGCGGCCATCCGGCCGCTGGCCGACGTCGCCGCGCTGTCCGAACGGTCGGACCACAGCCTGATGCTCGAGCACGTGCAGCCGGCCGGACCCGACCGCTGGCTGGACCTCGCGACCTGCCACGCCCTGCTGGTGCAGCAGTATCTCCGGCTGTCGGTCCGGGGGCGGGCATGACGGCCGCCGCCCCCGCGACGCGACGCGCCTACGACCGATCCTGGGCGCTGTTCCGCGCCTGGTGCGCCGGCGCCGGCCTGCCCGCGGCCCCCCCGGTCTCGATCGCCCAGGTGGTCACCTACCTGGAGGCGTTGCCGCCCGGGCTCGGCCGCAGCGGCCTCGCCCTGCGCGTCGCCGGCATCGCACACGGCCATCGGCTCGCCGGCATGGCCTGGACAGAGCGGCACCCGGCGATCGGCGCGGCCCTGCGCCGACGGCAGCTCGATCCGGCGGCGCTGCGACGCCGGCTGGACGGCTGCGGCACCGACCTGGCCGGCCTGCGCGACCGCATGCTGCTGCTGCTCGACCGGGTGGCGGGGCTTCGCCCTGGGCAGATCGCCACCCTTGATCGTGAGGACGTGGCGCTGCGGGCCGACGGGATGGATCTGCAGCTGCGCCCGGTCGCCGCCGACGAGACCGTGGTCGGGCAGACCGTCGCGGTGTCCCGCCGCCGCGGCGACGCCGCCTGCGCCGTGGCGGCGCTCGAGCGCTGGCTCCTGCAGGCCAACATCACCTACGGCCCGATAGCGCAGCGGCTCGGGGCTCACGGCTGGCCCGGGGGCGGCATGAGCGACGAGACCGTGCGCCGCCTGCTGCGCGACATCGAGCGTCGCGCCGCTGATGATCCGGCCACCGCGCCGCGTGGTCCCGTTGCCGGGGCCTGGCGCGGCCCCGCCGCACGCAAGACGGTCGCGGCGAAGCGCCGGCGATCGATCAAGCCCGGCCGGTCCAGCCCGGGCTTGCGGACGACGCCGTGATGGACGCTGACAAGGGGGCGGGGCAGGCGGG
>CALMVO010000110.1 GCA_937873205.1 uncultured Acetobacteraceae bacterium | reverse complement strand
ATGCTCGTCAAAACAACAAGCTAGAGGATGATCCGTGAGCCTAAGCGATCGGATTATCCTCTAGGGCCGCCGGCCCTAGCGGGGTCCAGGGGCGGCGCCCCTGGCCTTCCTCAGGCGGACAGCGCCGCCGGCTCGGTGCGGGAGCGCTTGACCAGCAGCTTGTTCAGCGCGTGCACGTAGGCGCGCACCGCCGAGACGATGGTGTCGGCATCGGCGCCCTGCCCGTCCACCATCTTGCCCTGCTCCTCGAGCCGGACCGTGGTGCGCGCCTGCGCGTCCGTGCCGTCGGTGACGGCGCCGACCGAGAACAGCACGAGCGTCGCCTCGTGCGGGAACAGGGTGCGCACGGCGTTGAAGGCGGCATCGACCGGACCGCTGCCGTCGGCGCCGCCGGTCGCCGCCCGACCGTCGATCTCGAGCTGGAGTTCGGCGCGGGCGGTGCGGTGCGAGCCACTGGCCACGTCCAGCGAGACGAAGCGGACGTGGGCGTGATCGCGCACCTCGTCGTCGACCAGGGCGGTGATGTCGTCGTCGTAGATCGACTTCTTGCGGTCGGCCAGGTCCTTGAAGCGGGTGAAGGCGTCCTGCACCTGGTTGTCGCCGAGGTCGCCGTAGCCCAGCGCCACCAGCTTGTCGCGGAACGCGGCGCGGCCGGAATGCTTGCCCAGCACCAGCGACGACTTGGTCCAGCCGACGCTCTCGGGGGTCATGATCTCGTAGGTGGCGGCGTTCTTCAGCATGCCGTCCTGGTGGATGCCGCTCTCGTGCGCGAAGGCGTTGCGGCCGACGATCGCCTTGTTCGGCTGCACGTCGAAGCCGGTGATGGTCGCCAGCATGCGCGACACCCGCAGCAGGTCGGGCGTGCGGACGGCGTTCTGGAACGGCAGCGCGTCCGGGCGGGTGCGGATCGCCATCACGATCTCCTCCAGCGCCGCGTTGCCGGCGCGCTCGCCGATGCCGTTGATGGTGCACTCGACCTGGCGCGCGCCGGCCCGAAGCGCGGCGGCCGTGTTGGCGACGGCGAGCCCGAGATCGTTGTGGTTGTGGGCCGAGAAGATCACCGCGTCGGCGCCGGGCACCCGCTCGCGCAGCATGGCGAAGATCGCCGCCATGTCGGCGGGCGTGGCGTAGCCGACGGTGTCGGGGATGTTGATGGTGGTCGCCCCGGCGCGGATCGCCGCCTCGACGCAGCGGCACAGGAACTCCGGCTCGGTGCGGCTGCCGTCCTCGGCCGACCACTCGACGTCGTCCACGAGGTTGCGAGCGGCCTCGGTGCCGGCGGTGACCAGCCCCAGCACGGTGTCCGGCTCCATGCGCAGCTTGTATTTCATGTGCAGCGGCGAGGTGGAGATGAAGGTGTGGATGCGCGGCCGCGCCGCCGGGCGCACCGCCTCGCCGGCACGCGCGATGTCGTCGCGGCCGCCGGTGCGGGCCAGGCCGCAGATCACCGGGCCGCGCACGTGGGTGGCGATCTCGCGCACGCTCTCGAAGTCGCCCGGACTCGCGACCGGGAAGCCGGCCTCGATCACGTCGACGCCCAGCTCTGCCAGGGCGTGCGCCATGCGCAGCTTCTCGGCGAGGTTCATCGAGCACCCGGGCGACTGCTCGCCGTCCCGCAGCGTGGTATCGAAGATGATGACGCGGTCGTCGGCGAGACGGCCGAAGCTCGGATGGTCGATGCTCATGCTGGCTCCGTGGCGGGCCGGGCGATCGCCGCCCGGCCTCGAGATGCTGCGTGTGACTGAAACCGGCCCCCTGAACGTGCCGGCGGACCGCGCCGGCTGCTCGCTCAGCGGCGGTTAAGTCGGAGCGCGCAGGAGCGGGCGTCCCGGCAGGGGCGGATCGTATGGTCCGAAGCGGCCAGGAAGCGGGGCATTCATGCAGTCTAGCGCGCGATTGCGGCTTTGCCAGCATCATTCGGACCGGCATCCGTCGACAGCGGCACCTGGCACCCTCCGTTACAGCACGGCCCCTCCCCAAATCCCGGGCGAGCGATCATATGCGAGACAATCCCGTTCCGGCTTCCAGCGTCCAGGTTTGCCCGTCATGCGTGTCCCGCCCCTCGCCTCCGTCGCCCTCGTCGGGCTGTTCGCGGTCTCCGCCTGCACGACGGCGCCGCCGCCTGGCCCCACCATCCTGGCGGTGCCGGGCAAGGGCCGGAACGCGCAGCAGTTCGCGGCCGACGACGCGCACTGCCGGCAGTTCGCCGCCCAGGCCAATGGCGGAGTGAGCCCGGCGGAGGCCGCCAACAACAGCGGCCTCGGCAGCGCCGTGATCGGCACGCTGCTGGGGGCCGGCATCGGCGCGCTGCTGGGCGGCGCCGGCGGGGCCGCAGGCTTCGGCGCCGCAGCCGGGGCCGGCGGCGGGCTGCTGGTCGGCTCGTCGATCGGCGCCGGCAACGCGGCCCGCTCGGGAGCGGCGTTCCAGGCCAACTACGACCACGCCTACGCGCAGTGCACGATCGCGTCGGGCAACCAGATCGCGCAGCCGGCGGTGGTCGAGTATGGCGGCCCGGGCGGATATGGCGGCTACGCGCCGGGTCTGATGGGACCGCCGCCGGTCGTGGTGGGACCGCCGCCGCCGCCGCCGCCGCCGCCGCCGGGATATGCGTATTAGGGCCAGGGGTTTCGCCCCCGGATCCCGCTCAAGGCGAGCCTTGAGAATCCACTTTTTTTTAGCCTTCAGCCGGCTAGGGTGGTGAAGCCGCCGGCGGAGGCGGCGAAGTAGCGGTCGATCGCCTGATGCATCGCGGCGGCGACGGCGTCGAGATGGGTGGGCTGACGCAGCGCCGCCTCGTCGACGCGGTTCGACATGAAGCCCATCTCGACCAGCACGCTGGGGATGTCGGCCGCCTTCAGCACCACGAAGCCGGCATGGCGCGACGGGTTGTTCAGCAGCGCGATGCTGGGCCGGAACGCGCCCACAACGCTGCCCGCCATGTGGGCCGAGCCGGCGCGAGTCTCCTGGCGCACCAGGCTGGCCAGGATGCGCTGCACCTCGGGCGTGGCGCCGTGATAGCCGGGGCCGGCGAAGCGGTCGGCGCTGTTCTCGGTGCGCGCCAGCGCCGCCGTCTGCGCATCGGAGGCGCCGTCCGACAGCGTGTAGACGCTGGCGCCGCGCACCGCGGGATCGTGCAGCGCATCGGCGTGCATGGACACGAACAGCGCGGCCTGGCGGCCCTCGGCGATGCCGACGCGATCCTCCAGCGGGATGAAGACGTCACGGCCGCGGGTGAGCGCCACGCGGTAGCGGCCGGACGCCAGCAGCCGGCGCTGCAGCGCAGCGGCGGCGGCCTCGGCGACGTGCTTCTCGTAGGTGCCGGACACGCCGATGGCGCCCGGGTCCTTGCCGCCATGGCCCGGGTCCAGCATGACCAGCGGCCGGGGCGGCGCGGCGCGGCCGACAATCCCGAAGCCCGGCGCCGGCCGTCGGCGCGGGATCGCGGCGAGGCCGCCGCGGGCGAGCCCCGTGCCCAGCAGTGCGACGCCGGCTGCCAGCAGGCGGCGGCGCGCTGGCCGCTCGAGTGCCGGGGCGGATGTCTCGGTCGACAGGCCCGTCAGGGGATCGTCCGACATGCTGCCCTCCTCCGCGCACCGACATCAGGGGCGGCCAGGACCCGGCGATGCGGATCAACGGTCTGGCGCCGCAGGCTCATCCTAGCACGAAGGCGCGCGGCGGGGCGATCGCTGCGTCGACGCGGACCGCCACGTTCGACGCTTGCCGTCGGCGGCGGCGTGCGTCATAGCTACGGTCGTGTGACGATCGCAGCACGTCCAGGCCCGTTCAAGATGGTGCCAGGACGTCGGATCGTCCGGCACACTGCCTTCCGGAGGGAGCGCACTTCGATCGGCCGGGAGCTTGGCTCCCCTGGCGCGACGATCCGGCGCTCGTCGGCTCCCGCAGTTGCCGCGCCAGCCGGGACGATGCTGCATCGCTTCCCTCCATGGCCACAGGCCTGAACGAGGCACGTCCGGCCCTGCCGCGCGGTCCTCGGCGACTGAACGTGACGTCAAGGACCGAATGACCGCCGCCAAAGCAGCAGACACCGCCCGCGACGTCCCGACGGCCCATGGCCGTCCGGCATCGGCGGCGGCGCCCGCCGCGCGGGCGACACCCGCGCCCGCGCCCGCCGCGCCACGCGGGGCCCCGCCCCCCATCCCCCCGCGCGCGGCGCCCCTGCGACCCTTCCCCGTCGGCCGGATGTCTGGACGCCCGCGTCCCGCAGCACCGGGCCGGGCTGGAGCCAGGAGCGGTGCCCCGGCCCACCGGAGTTCCCCCATCCATGACCAAACGCATGCTGATCGACACCACCCACGCGGAAGAGACCCGGGTGGTCGTGCTGGACGGCAACCGGCTCGATGATTACGACGTCGAGACGTCGGCGAAGAAGCAGCTCAAGGGCAACATCTACCTCGCCAAGATCGTCCGCATAGAGCCCAGCCTGCAGGCGGCGTTCGTCGAGTATGGCGGCAACCGCCACGGCTTCCTGGCCTTCGCCGAGATCCATCCCGACTACTACCAGATCCCGGTCGCCGACCGCGAGCGCCTGATCGCGCTGCAGGAGGAGGAAGCGCTGGCCGAGGAGGCGCGCGCCGATCGCGACGAGGGTGACGAGCCGGCGGACGACGTCGTGGAGACCACGGGCCGGTCGCTGCCCGACGACGGCGCGCCGGCCGATCCCGACGGCGGCGATGCGGGCAACCAGGCCGGCGGCGATCGGGCCGGCGAGAGGGCGCTCGAGGTGCCGTCCGAGACGGTCGAGGGCGAGGCGGATGCCGATGACGGGCACGCCCGGGAGGAGCCGTCCGGCGCCGAGCTGGATGTGGCGGAGCCGGACCGGCCGGCGCCCGAGACCGTCGGCGGCGAGACCGTCGACGACGGCCACGCGCAGC
Organism: uncultured Acetobacteraceae bacterium; assembly: GCA_937873205.1. Taxonomy (GTDB): domain Bacteria; phylum Pseudomonadota; class Alphaproteobacteria; order Acetobacterales; family Acetobacteraceae; genus Lichenicola. Next base: position 57,107 of record CALMVO010000110.1, on the reverse strand, counting down.
GCCGCACCGCCCGCTTCCTGCGCCAGTACAAGATCCAGGAGGTGATGCGCCGACGGCAGATCCTGCTGATCCAGGTCGTGAAGGAGGAGCGCGGCAACAAGGGCGCGGCGCTGACCACCTACATCTCGCTGGCCGGCCGCTTCTGCGTGCTGATGCCGAACTCGCCGCGCGGCGGCGGCGTGTCGCGCAAGATCACCTCGGCCGCCGACCGCCGCCGCCTCAAGGAGATCACCGCCGAGCTCGAGATCCCGCGCGGCATGGCGATGATCGTACGCACCGCCGGCGCGCAGCGGCCGCGGCCCGAGATCAGGCGCGACTGCGAGTACCTGCTGCGGACCTGGGACGACATCCGCGAGACGACCATGCAGTCGATCGCGCCGTGCCTGGTCTACGAGGAGGCCAGCCTGATCAAGCGGGCGATCCGCGATGTCTATACCCGCGACATCGAGGAGATCGTGGTCGACGGCGAGCCCGGCTGGAAGGGCGCGCGCGAGTTCATGCGCACGCTGATGCCGGCCAACGCCGGCCGGGTGAACCTCTGGCGCGGCGCCGGCGGCGAGGCGGGGGCGCAGACGCTGTTCTCGCACTACCAGGTCGAGCACCACCTCGACGCCATGCTGCAGCCGAGCGTGCAGCTGCGCTCTGGCGGCACGCTGGTGATCAACCAGACCGAGGCGCTGGTCGCCATCGACGTGAACTCGGGCCGCTCCACTCGCGAGCGCTCGGTCGAGGAGACCGCGCTGCGCACCAACATGGAGGCCGCCGACGAGGTGGCGCGCCAGCTGCGGCTGCGCGACCTGGCCGGGCTCATCGTCATCGACTTCATCGACATGGATGTGCGTCGGCACAACGCCATGGTCGAGCGCCGGCTGAAGGACGCGCTCCGCAACGACCGCGCCCGCATCCAGGTCGGCACCATCAGCCATTTCGGGCTGATGGAGATGTCGCGGCAGCGGCTGCGGCCCTCGCTGGCCGAGAGCAGCTTCGTCGCCTGTTCGCACTGCGCGGGCTCGGGCTTCATGCGCGGCACCGAGAGCTCGGCGCTGCACGTGCTGCGCGCGATCGAAGAGGAGGCCGGGCGCCGCAAGGCCGGCGAGATCGTGGTGCACGTGGCGGCCGCGGTGGCGCTCTACGTGCTGAACAACAAGCGTGCCTGGCTGCAGGAGATCGAGGCTCGGCACCACCTCGCGGTGCACCTCGCGGTGGACGACGCGCTGGTGCCGCCGGCGCTGCGGATCGAGAAGACCCGGCCTTATGTCGGGCCCCAGGCGCCGGTGGTTGGCGTGGCCGCACCCGTCAACCGGATCCCGATCGAGGCGATGCCCCCGGCACCCGACGACCAGGATGAGGCGTTCGAGGAAGAGCCGGTGGCGAACCGCGGCGGGTCGTCGGAGCCGCCGCGCGAGGCGGCGGCCGCCGGCGAGGACGGCGAGCGCCGCGGCAAGCGGCGACGGCGGCGGCGGCGCGGTGGCCGCCGCGAGGACGGCAGCCCGATGCCCGAGGACGGCGCGCCCGCAGGAACCGAGGCCGGGACCGAGGCTGGGGCCGGAGACGACGTGGGCCATTCGCGGCAGGAGCCGGGCGACGAGTTCGACGAGGACGAGCAGCCGGGCGCCGCACCGTCCGCGTCCCCGGCGGCCGAGGCCGGCGAGCACCCCACGGATGCCGAGGCTGGCCGTGCGCCCGAGCAGGCCGGGCGCGGCCGACGGCGCCGCGGCGGCCGCAACCGGCGCGGTGCCGAGGGTGGCCAAGCCAGCACCGTCGCCGGGCCGGACGAGGCCGGGACGCCGGATCCGCTCGAGGCGCCCCGCCCGCCGGCCCCGCGTCCCTATAACGGCCCGACGCCGGCCGATCCGTTCGCGGGCAGCTTCGACATCTTCGAGATGATGGAGCGCGAGGCCGACGAGACGCTCCCGCTCGCCCGCGAGCCGTCCGCCTCCGCCGCGTCGCTGGCGACGCCGGAGCCGATGGCGGAGCCGATCGCCGAAGCGGAGGCCGAGCCCGCACTGGTCGCGGCGCTGCCCGCGGCCGAACCGGTCGAGGCGGCGATGGAGGTGGCCAGAGACCAGGAGGCAGCTCCCGAGCCGTCGCCGGAGCCGGTCGCGGCCGAACCGGCCGTCGATGCGGTGGCAGGGACGCCGAAGCGGCCGCGCGCGCCACGCGTCCGCAAGACGACCGTCCGCAACGTGGCGGCGGTCGAGGCCGAGGCGGCGACCCCGGTGGCGGTCCCGACGGAGGCACCGCCCGCGAAACCGGCGCGGGTCCGGAGCGCTCGCCCGAAGCGGAAGACGGCCGAGGCCACACCGGACGCCGCCGTCGAGCCGGTGACGGAGGCCGAACAGGCCGCGGTCGCTACGGCACCGGCACCGGAGCCGGAGCCGGAGCCGGACGCGGTGCAGCCGCCGCTGCCGGGGATGACGCCGGAGGCCGCGTCGCCAGAGGTCGAGGCGCCGGGGACGGAGATCGTTGCGAAGTCCCCGGGCGGCCCGGACCCCAGCATCGTGCAGCCGGTCGTGATCGGCGGCGACGCTCCGGCGGCGCGGCGCACCGGATGGTGGAAGCGCTGACGACGGCGCCCATGTCCCGCCCTCTGGCACTCGGCGGGGCCGTTCTGCTGGCCCTGACGGTGCTGGCGGTCGCGGCGCCGCCGGCGTGGGCGGCGGAGAGCGCGCAGGCGGCGACGTCGCGCCTATTCGACCGCATCGCCGGCGACCCGCCGCGGCTGCAGGCCTTCATCCGCGCAATGCCGAAGGGCGGTGACCTGCACAACCACCTGTCGGGCGCGATCTATGCCGAGAGCTATCTCGGCTGGGCGGCGGCGGGCGGGCTCTGCCTCGACGTCGCCACCCATGCCATCGCGCGGCCGCCCTGCACGGGCGAACTGCGGCCGGCGGCGGCGGCGCTGGCGCAGACGCCCGGCCTGCGCGACGCGATGATCGACTCGCTGTCGATGCGCGACTTCATGCCGACGCCGTCCGACGCCTCCGGCCACGACCACTTCTTCTCGACCTTCGGCCGCTTCGACGTGGCCGAGACCGGTCATGTCGGCGACATGCTGGCCGAGGAGGCGAGCCGGGCGGCGGCCGAGCACACCCAGTACCTCGAGATCATGTGGTACCCGCGGCTGCGCGAGGCCGCAGCACTCGGGCTGTCGCGGCCGTGGTCGGGCGAGGATTTCGCCGCCGACCTGGCCGCGGTGCAAGGCGGGCTGCCGGCGCTGCTGGCCGAGGCGCGGCAGGATACCGACCAGGCGGAGGCGCGGATGCGCCAGGTGCTGCGCTGCGGCGGCCCGGATGCCGATCCCGGCTGCGGCGTCGCGATCCGCTACCAGGCGTTCCTGCTGCGCACGCTGCCGCCGGCGGCGGTGTTCGCGCAACTGGCCTACGGCTACGCGCTAGTGCGGGCGGACCCGCGCTTCGTCGGCGTGAACATCGTCGCCCCCGAGGACGATCCGGTGGCGCTGCGCGATTACGGGCTGCACATGCGCGCGTTCCGCTTCTTCCACGCGGCGCATCCGGACGTGCACCTCAGCCTGCATGCGGGCGAGCTGACGCTCGGACTGGTGCCGCCGGAGGCGCTGCGCGACCACATCCGGCAGGCGGTTGAGGTGGCCGGCGCCGAGCGGATCGGCCACGGCGTCGACATCGCCGACGAGGACGATCCGGCCGGGCTGCTGGCCGAGATGGCGCGGCGCCACGTCACGGTCGAGATCAACCAGACCAGCAATGTCGAGATCCTAGGCGTGGCGGCACCCGCGCATCCGTTCCCGTTCTACCGTGCCGCCGGCGTGCCGCTGGTACTGTCGACCGACGACGAGGGCGTCTCGCGCATCGACCTCAGCCACGAGTACCTGCGGGCCGTGCAGAGCTGGCACCTGCGCTATCCGGACCTGAAGGCGCTGGCCCGCAACGCGATCACGGCGAGTTTCCTGGCCGGGGCGCCGCTGCCGACCGATGCGTCGGGGGCACCGCGGGACGATCCGGCGCTGATCGCGCGCAGCGACAAGGCGCAGCTGCAATGGCAGCTCGAGCTGGCGTTCCGGGCGTTCGAGGCGCACGCGGCGTCCGCCGGCTGAGCCTGCCGCGTCCAGCCCATCCGCCAGCGAGGCAGAGCCCATGGTCCAGATCACCTTCGTCGCGCCGGACGGCACCGAGACCGCCGTCGACGCCAGGCCCGGCCGCACGGTGATGGACGCGGCGGTGCGGAACGACGTGCCCGGCATCCTGGGCGAATGCGGCGGGTCGTGCGCCTGCGCCACCTGCCACGTCTATGTCGACGAGGCCTGGCGGGAGGCGACGGGGACGCCGTCGGCCTCGGAGGCCGGCATGCTCACCTATGCGGTGGAACCGCGCGCGAACTCGCGGCTCGGCTGCCAGATCGTGGTCACGCCGGCGCTTGCGGGTCTCGTCCTCCACACGCCCGACGCCCAGCAGTAGGGCGGCCCGCCGCCCGCGGTGGGTGGCGGAGCCGCCGATTGGCGCTAGACTACGGGTTCCAGCAAGCGCAGGCCGAGGTCGTCCATGCAGTTCACGTCGTTCACCTACCAGGGCAAGGCCGGCATCGGCATCACCGAGGGCGGCACCCTGCGGGGCATGCTGCAGGGCGAGTCCGACGTCCCGGTGGCGCTGGACCAGCTCATCGCCGGCGGCCTGCCGGCGCTGCGGGACGTGGCCGCGAAGCTGAAGAGCAGCGGGCGCGACTTCGACCTGGCGGAGATAAAATACCTCGCCCCGTTCGCGAACCCGGGCAAGATCGTCTGCCTCGGGCTCAACTACCGGGACCACTCGGCCGAGAGCGGCTTCCAGCAACCGACCTATCCGGCGCTGTTCAACCGCTTCCCCTCCAGCCTGGTGGCGCACGAGGCGCCGCTGGTGCTGCCGCGGGTCTCGTCGTCGTTCGACTACGAGGGCGAGCTGGTGGCGGTGATCGGCAAGCCGGGCCGGCACATCTCGAAGGACGACGCGCTCGATCACGTCATCGGCTACTCGATCTTCAACGACGGCTCGGTCCGCGACTATCAGTTCAAGACCGCGCAGTGGGCGATCGGCAAGAACTTCGACGGCACCGGCGCCTTCGGGCCAACCTTCGTCACCGCTGACGCGCTGCCGCCGGGCGGTGCCGGCCTGCGGCTGCAGACTCGGCTCGACGGCCAGGTGATGCAGGACGCCAACACCACCGACATGGTGTTCGACGTCGCCACCACGGTGGCTCTGCTGAGCGAATGCTTCGTGCTGCAGACCGGCGACGTGCTGGTGATGGGCACGCCGTCGGGCGTGGGTGTTGCGCGCAACCCGAAGGTGTACATGACCGCGGGCCAGGTGTGCGAGGTCGAGATCGAGGGGCTTGGCGTGCTCAGCAACCCGGTGACGGCCGAAGCCTAGATACGACTCGAGTGGGGTCAGGGCCTAGAGGATGATCCGATCGCTTAGGCTCACGGATCATCCTCTAGCTTGTTGTTTTGACGAGCACCTTTATCCGTTCGAACGAGTCCGTTCGATCGGATGATGCTCTAGTAGGGCCCGGCCGTCATCGCAGGCCGCGCAGCAGGATGCCCGCCGCGACCGCCGACAGCGCCGCCGCGGCGAACGGTGCCCCCGGGAAGCCGTGCGAGACCGCGGCATAGAACAGCGTCGCGGTCAGCAGCGGGGCGAACACCGCGGTCAGCCCCTCGACGGCGGAGAGCACGCCCTGCATCTCGCCCTGGTGCTCGGCATCGTTCCGGCCGGAGACCATGGCGCGGACGGACGGGGTGGCGAGGCCGCCCAGAGCCATCAGCACGACGGCGGGCGTCACCATCCAGCCGGTGAAGGCGACCGAGAGGGTGGCGTAGCCGGCGGCCCCGAACGCGTAGCCGGCGATCGCCACCCGCCGCTCGCCCAGGCGATCGACCACCGGCCGCAGCATCAGCCCTTCCACCACCGCCTGCGACAGACCGACGCCCGCCAGCAGCAGGCCGTTGAACTCGGCGCCCCAGCCGAAGCGGCTGCCGGTGAACAGCACCAGGCTGCTCTGGATGGCGCCGAGACCAATCCAGGAGCAGGACCAGGCAAGGGCGAGCCGGCCGAGCGCCCGATCGCGCACGACCACGGCGAGCAGGCCGAACGGGTTGGCGTGCGCCCACTGCACCTTCCGGCGCCGCTCGCGCGGCAGGCTCTCGGGGAGCACGAAGAGACCGAACAGGGCATTGAGCAGGGCGAGGCAGGCGGCGGCCAGGAACGGCAGCCGCAGGCCGTGCGCGCCCAGCAGGCCGCCAAGTGCCGGGCCCACCACGAAGCCGGCGCCGAAGGTGGCGCCGATCAGGCCGAACAGCCGCGAGCGGTCCTCCGGCTTCGCCACGTCGGCGATGTAGGCGGTGGCGGCTGCCACGTTGGCCGAGGTGGCGCCGGCGACCAGGCGGCCGGCGAACAGCCACCACAGATTTGGCGCGAACACGAGCAGGAGGTTGTCGAGGCCCAGCCCGGTCACGGACAGCAGGATCACCGGCCGCCGGCCGTAGCGGTCGCTCAGCGCCGCCAGCAGCGGCGCCATCACGAATTGGGTGGCGGCGTAGGCGGCGATCAGAGCGCCGACCCAGGGGGCCGCCGACCGGGCCGGCAAGTGGGCCAGGGTGCGGACCAGCCCGGGCACGATCGGCGCGATGAGCCCGGTGCCGAGCGCGTCGAGGCCGAGGGTGACGAGCACGAAGGCCGTCGAGGCGCTGGGCCGTGCTCCGGTCATGGCTGCCCATCTGGGGGGCGACGGACCGGGTGCAACGGTCGCCGGATCACCTCGTTTGGAGTTCGTGCGCTCTCCGCTCCCGCGTTTCCTCATCCTCTACGGCGTGCTGTTCGCGGGTTTCGGTGTCGCGGCGCCGTTCCTGCCGGCGCTGCTGCAGCAGCTCGGCCTCGGGTCCGACGCGATCGGCGCGGTGCTGGCAGCGGGCACGGCGATCCGGCTGCTCACCGGCCCGCTCGGCGGCCGCTGGGCGGACCGCAGCGGACGGGCGCCGCTGGTGCTGGCGCTGCTGCTGGCGGCGTCGGCCGCGGTGGCGCTCGGCTACCTGTCGGCACGCGGCTTCGTGCTGCTGCTGCTGGTCAGCGTCGCGCACGCGTCGGTGCTGGCGCCGCTGACGCCGGTCGCGGACGCACTCACGCTGGGCTCGTCGGAGCGGCGGCCGGGCTTCCCGTACGGCTGGGTGCGCGGCGCCGGCTCGGCTTCGTTCATCATCGGCACGCTGCTGTCCGGCCAGGCGGTGTCCCGGTTCGGGCTCGGCGCCTTCGTGTGGATGAACGCGACGCTGCTGGCGGCGGCGGCCTGCGTGGCGCCGTTGCTGCCGAACCGGATGGCGGGCCGCACGGAGGGGCTTGCCGAGCGGACGGAGGGGCGGGGATCGGTTGCGACGCTGCTGCGCACGCCCGCCTTCCCGCGCCTGATGCTGGTGGCGTCCCTGATCATGGGCAGCCACGCGCTGCATGACGGGTTCTCGGTGATCCGCTGGCGCTCCGCCGGTCTGTCGGCCGTCCAGGTGAGCGTGGTGTGGTCGATGTCGGTGGCGGCCGAGGTGGTGGTGTTCGTGCTGCTGGGACGGCCGATCCTGGACCGCATCGGGCCCGCGCGCGCGCTGATGGTCGCAGCCGCGGCCGGCGTGGTGCGCTGGGGAATATCAGCGCGCACGGCGTTCTTCCCGATGATCGCCTGCAGCGAGACCCTGCACGGGCTGAGCTTCGCGCTGATGCATCTCGCCTGCATGCGGGTGATTGTTGCCGTGGTGCCGGCGCCGCTGGCCGCGACGGCGCAGGCCTTCTACGCCACGGTCGCGGTAGGTGCGGCGAGCGTCGTCGTCACGCTGGCCGCCGGCCCGGCCTATGCGCGCTTCGGCCCGGGCGCGTTCTGGGGCATGGCGGCGCTCTGCGCCGCGGCGCTGCCGGTGGCGGCCGGCCTACGGGTGCCGGATCGGGGCGGCCATCCCACCAGTTGACGCGGCCGCCTGATCCGGGGCGCCCGCTCAGCCGCGCATCGCGTCGCCGGCCGACAGCGCGCCCGCGATCTGCACCATGCGCCGGCCCTGATGGCGGATCGCCGCCAGGTCCTCCTCGCGCGGCGGTCGGTTCTCGGCGCCGACCACGGTGGAGGCGCCGTAGGGCGAACCGGCTTCGAGCATCACCTCGTCGGTATAGCCGGTTGGGACGATGATCATGCCCAGATGCGCCATCGGGGCATACAGGGACATGGTCACCACCTCGCTGCCACCGTGCGGCCAGGACACCGAGGCGAAGGCGCCCCCGACCTTGCCGGCAAGCTGCCCCTTCTTCCACTGCGGTCCGAGCTGGTCGAGGACCGCCTTCAGCTCGGTGGCCATGGCCCCGAAATAGCAGGGCGTGCCGAATAGGATCGCGTCCGCCCATAGCGTGTCGTCGGTCTCGGGCGACGGGTAGAGCGCGTTCATCCGGTCCGCCTCGCGGCGCCAAGCCTCCGACTTGTCGATGACGCTGGCGGGTGCGACCTCGCGGGCGCGGCGCAGGCGCACCTCGGCGCCCACCTCGCGCGCCGCCTCCGCCGCGGCGACGGCGAGCGCCTCGGTCGAGCCGGAGCGGGAATAGAACAGGACGAGCAGCTTGACCGGCATGGAGATCCTTGGCGGCCGGGGGCGACGGGTCGTCGCCACGGCGTGGAGCGAACGCCGCCGCGGTGCGCCGGCCGTCGCGGCGGGAGTGAACTTGTCGTGTGATGGGCTAGAACGGCTGATCGATCAGGCTGGCGGCCTCCCCGGCGGCGACGACGATGCGGTCCCGTCCGTCGACCTTGGCCCGATACAGCGCCGAGTCGGCGCGGCCGATCAGCGAGGTCCAGTCGTCCAGACGGCGGGCATGGGCGACGCCGATGCTGCAGGTGACGTCGAGACCGTCATGCTCCAGCTCGAAGGCCGGGCCGCAGACGGCCTGCTTGAGGGCCTGGATCCGGTCCAGGCCATCCTCGGGGGCCACCTTCAGCACCAACAGCATCTCCTCGCCGCCATAGCGGCCGGCGAGCTCGTCCGGTTCGAGCGCCCGCTTCAGGCGGCTACCGATCTCCTGCAGGATGTCATCGCCGGCGAGGTGGCCGTAGCGGTCGTTGATCCGCTTGAAATGGTCGATGTCGAGCAAGCCCACCGTCAGCTCCATCCCCTCGCCGGACCCGGCCAGGATCGCGACCAGGCGGGACTGGATCTCGCCGCGCGTCAGCAGCCGGGTCAGGCTGTCCTGGCTCGCCTGCAGGCGAAGCGCCGCATGCGCCTCGCGGATCTCGAGGGTCTGCACCTCCACCGCGCGCTGCAGCGTGCGCCGCTGCCGCAGCAGGTAGCGGAACCGCAGCCGGAGGCCGCCATAGGCGAGGTAGAGGGCGGCCAGGCCGTAGAGTGCCAGCAACGGCCACCAGAACCACCACGGCTGCCGCACCCGCAGCAGCACCGAGACCGGTGCCGAGACCTTGTGGGTCAGCGGGTCGTAGGCGACCACCTCGAAGCGGTGCCGGCCGGTGGGCACCGAGGGGTATCGCGCCTCGCCGCTCGAGGTGTCGGCCCAGCCCTGGTCCACGCCGTCCAGCCGGTAGCGGAAGCGGACGACGCCGTCGGCCTTGAAGTCGAGCGTCCCGAACCGGATGGAGAACGGCGCCCGCGTATAGGGCACGGCACGCTCGCGGTACGGCATCCCGCCGACGCCGACCGAGGTGATCACCGGCTGCAGGCTCTCGTCGGCGAACAGCCTGGTCGGGCGCAGCAGGTGAGACAGCCCCTGGCTGGTGGCGATCCACATCGAGCCGTCGGCATCCTCCAGCAGACCGCCCTGATCCACGTCGTCCCAAATCAGGCCGGTGTCGGTGGTCGCCGATACCCAGCGCCGCCCGTTGAACACCGAGAGGCCGCTGTCGGTGCCGGCCCAGAGCCAGCCCCTGGTATCCACCAGGAGGGACACGATGCTGGTGGAGATGATGTCGGGCGGCTGGAACCCGGTGTCGGACACGATCCGGTCGTCCTCAAGCCGCAACCGATGGAGTCCGCTGCCGAGGCCCGCGATCCAGATCGTGCCAGCGGGTCCGATGGTCAGCGTCAGCGGCTCGAAGCCCGCCTGCGGCCAGCCGAGCTGGACGAAGACCACGCGGCCGTCGGCGTGGCGATGGAGCAGCTGCTGGCCGCGCAGCGCCCAGACGGTACCGTCGGGAGCGGCGGCGGCGGCGATCACCGGCCCTTCCAGGCCGGCGACCAGCCGAGGTGGGCTGGGCGTCGCGGGGCTGTCCACGACGTAGACGCCCTTCTGCGTCATGAACCAGAGTCGGCCGTCCGTGCCGCGCAGGATCTGGTTCGTCTGCGGCAGCGGGTAACGGGCGATCTCGCCGGTCGCCAGCGTGATGCAGGCGAGAGCGGTCGATCCCACCGACCGCCACAGATGACCAAAACCATCCACCGCGATCGAGAACGCCGCTTGGCCGTAATGCCGTCGCGCCAATTTCAGGCCCGCGGGACCGCCTACGGCATCGACCCCGCCGTCGGAGGCGACCCAGAGCGGGCCTCCAGGTTGGCGCACCATCTGCCAGAGCACGTCGTCGGACACGCCGTCATGGTGGTCCAGGTTCTCCCAGGCGCCGTAGCCCAGCGCCCGCATCACGCCGCGGCCGAGCACGCCGAGCCAGAGGTCGCCCTGGCGGTCGAACATCAGCCTGAGGATCGGCACCGGCGGCATGCCGTTGTCGGTTGCCAGCGTCTTCCAGCCGGCCGCTCCGCGGATCATCAGACCGTCGGCGGACTGCGTCAGCAGCTGGCCGGCCGGGGTCAGCGCCAGCAGCAGCACGCTCGGGTAGTTGGCGTAGCGTCCGCCCTGGTCCGGTAGCTGTGAGACCACGACCTGACCGGCATGCGGGTCGATGTCGGCGAGCCGGGAGGGCGACCGCGCCAACACGTGTCCGTCCGGGGTCGCCAGCAACGCCACCCAATTATCCGCAGGCAAGCCTTCGGACGATCCGAAGCAGTGCGCCGATGCCATGGCGAGGCCGCAGATCGAGCCGTCGGCGCGGACGGCCCAGAGCGTCGCGCCCTGGACCGCGAGGGGGGACTGGTCTTGCAGCGGGATGCCCGGCTGGCGGAGGAACCCGTCGGGGAGGTCGATCGTCGGAGGTCCGGCGCCGGTATTGGTTCGAATCTGGTAGAGCTGACCCCGACCGGCGAAGATGGCGCCCCCAGGCCAGGGCAGGAGTTGACCCGAGCTGTCGTCGAAGATCGGCCCGACCTGGGAGGTCGCGGCTTGGAAGGTCAGCGCAGACGGCGGCGCGTGCGGACCGATCGGGCCGGTCGAGACGAAGACGCCATGTGAGTAGAGGACGATGAGCCGGCCTTGGGCGTCGAAGGAGAGGTCATCGGCCGCGCCCCCGTCGGGGAGGCCCTGCTGCCGCCCGAGGTTGAAGAACCGCCTGCCGTCATAGACATAGAGGCCGTGTTCGGTGCAGGCGAACACGAAGCCGGAACGATCCTGTCGCAGGCAGGAGAACCAGGCGTTGGTGAGACCCTCCGACTTGCCATAGGACCGGAAGGCGAGCTGTTGGGCGTCCGCCGAGCCGATCGCCCAGATCCATGACGCCAGGCCGATCATCGAGATGAACGCGAGCCGGCACCAAGTGCTGAGGAACGCGGTGATCATCCGCCGGGTCACCTTCCCAACCGGTGCTTGTATAGGTGGTTCAAGGTTAACGATCCTGGTCAAAAATCGAGGCCATCGGCAAATTCATCGTCGGCGAGCAGCCCTCCCCCCCCCAGGGCGGGAAGGCTGCATCCGGCCGCCGGCGTCGCAGCTGCCTCAGGACACCGTTCAGGCCCAGTGGTGCGAGATCGCCGGATCGAGTGCTGCCACCGTCACCGCCGCAGACGCCCAGTGGTGCGAGATCGCCGGATTGAGTGCCGCCACCGCTACCGCCGCCGACGCCCAGTGGTGCGAGATCGCCGGATCGAGCGCCGCCACCGTCACCGCCGACGCCCAGTGGTGCGAGATCGCCGGATCGAGCGCCGCCACCGTCACCGCCGCAGACGCCCAGTGGTGCGAGATCGCCGGATCGAGCGCCGCCACCGCTATCGCCGCAAACGCCCAGTGGTGCGAGATCGCCGGATCGAGCGCCGCCACCGCTATCGCTGCAGACGCCCAGTGGTGCGAGATCGCCGGATCGAGCGCCGCCACCGCCACCGCCGCAGACGCCCAGTGGTGCGAGATCGCCGGATCGATGACGGCGACGCGCGCGTTCTCGCCGGACGCTGCCCGATCAACGGCCGAAATCCCGGACGGTCCCGCCAACAGCAGCGCGCCGACCATCATCGTCGATGCACCGAGAGCCTGCAGATAAGACGCAATCTTTGTGGTCATGGTTATCGTCCTCGTTTGGGCCACAGATCCCCTGCCTGGGCCTGGTTAAGATATAGACCATCAGATGTAAGGAAGGGTGACTGCACAACGTAGGAGTGCCATTTGGCGACGGCGTGATCGTTTCGAGAGATCGCTTGGCGCTGGACGGCCGGGTTGGACCAGCGGACGATGCGTCCGCCCGGTGACCCGGCGCCGGCAGACGGGCCGCGATCTGCGCCGTGGGTCACAGGACGAATTCTCGAGGTAGCGATGATCGCGACGCAACATTCCGCCAAGTCGGGGGCCGTGGCGCCTCGACCCGGATACCAGGCCATCCAGGGCAGCCACCGCACCCTGCCCGCCGGCAGCACCCGGGTCGGCAGCGTGCCCGAGGACCATGTCATCGAGGCCAGCATCTACCTGAAGCCGCGCGATGAGACATCGCTGGCCCGTGGGCTGGCCGGCATCGCCGGCATCGAGGCGCGCCGCCACCAGCTCGCCACGGAACGCACGACGCTCTATCGCAACGACATGCGCGCTGTCGCCGACTACGCCACCGATCACCATCTGACGGTCATCCTGGAGGCGCCGGCGCGCCGGTTGGTGCGGGTCGCCGGCACGCCGGCAGCACTCGAGACGGCGTTCGGCACGCAGATGGCGATCTACACCGCGAACGGCACTGAATTCCGGCACCACGAGACCGACATCGCGCTGCCCGAGGACCTGCACGGGCGCGTGGAGTCCGTGCTCGGCCTTGACAGCCGGGCGATCGCGCATACCCGCATCGTGCGGCCGCGGGCGGCACAGCCCGGCGGCATCGAGCCGAACCGGATCGGCACGCTCTACGATTTCCCCACCGGCGTCGACGGCACCGGCGTCACCATCGGGCTCATCGAGCTGGGCGGCGGCTTCAAGAGCTCCGACACCAAGACCGCGTTCACGGCGATGGGGCTGAAGGCGCCCCGGGTGCTGGCGGTCTCGGTCGATGGCGGCCGCAACAAGACCGGCTCCGACGCCGACGGCGAGGTAGCGCTGGACATCCAGGTCGCCGGCGGGCTGGCGCCGGGTGCCGAGATCGCGGTGTATTTCACGCCGAATACCGATGCCGGATTCGCCGACGCGATCAGCCAGGCGGTGCACGACACCACCAACAAGCCGTCGGTGATCTCGATCTCGTGGGGCGGTCCGGAGAGCACCTGGAGCCAGCAGGGGGTGGCGACCATGAACACGGCGCTGCAGGACGCCGTCACGCTGGGCGTCTCGGTCTATGTCGCGTCCGGCGACAGCCTGGCCACCGACGGCGTCACCGACGGTCAGGCGCACGTCGACTTCCCGGCCTCCTCGCCGTACGCCATCGGCTGCGGCGGCACCCATATCGCGGCCAGCGGCAGCGCCATCAGCGCCGAGATCGTCTGGAACGACAGCGCCGCCGGCGGCGGCGGCACCGGTGGCGGCATCAGCGACCTGTTTCCGGTGCCCTCGTTCCAGGCCGGCGTTCGGCTGCCGCCCAGCGTGAATGCCGGCCGGGTCGGACGCGGGGTGCCGGACGTGGCCGGCGACGCGGCGCCCGGCAGCGGCTACCTGATCGTGGTCGACGGCAAGAGGGAGGTGGTCGGCGGCACCAGCGCGGTGGCGCCGCTCTGGGCCGGGCTCACCGCGCTGATCAACCAGAAGGCGGCGACTCCGGTCGGCTTCCTGCCGGACTGGCTGTATCCGCAGGCAGAGGCCGGGGCGAAGCTCACGATCGAGATCACCAGCGGCGACAACAAGGCGGCGGGCTCCCAAATCGGCTACGACGCTGGGCCGACCTGGAACGCCTGCACCGGTCTCGGGCGGCCGGACGGCAAGGCGCTGTTCGCGGCGCTGACGGCGCGGGTGGCGATGAGCTAACGGAGCGCAGGGGGCGGGGTCATCCCCTCCCGCCCCCTGGCCGACACGGTTGCCAACCCGATCGGAGGTCGTTGCGCGCCGGTTCCGAACGTGACGCTGCGGCGACCGCCGCCCGCGCAGGGAATGCAGCTTCGTTGGGTGTTAGAGCATCATCCGATCGAACGGACTCGTTCGATCGGATAAAGATGCTCGTCAAAACAACAAGCTAGAGGATGATCCGTGAGCCTGAGCGATCGGATCATCCTCTAGATCGCGATCGCTCCGCGACCGCCCCGGGCGATCCGTTGCAAGATGGAAATCGTCTCCGCGCAGGCAGCCGCCGCCTCGCGGCCCTTGTTGTGGGCGTCCGGTGCGGAGCGGGCCGTCGCCTGCGCCTCGGTGTAGGTGGTGAGGATGCCGAACGCGACCGGCACGCCGGTGGCGAGCGAGGCCTGCATCAGCCCGGTGGCCGCACCCAGGCTGATGAACTCGAAGTGGGCGGTGTCGCCCTTGATCACGCAGCCGAGGCAGATCACCCCCTGGTAGCGGCCGCTGCGGGCCAGGGCCTGCGCGATCAGCGGCATCTCGTAGGCGCCGGGGGCGGCGATCACGTCCCCGTCCCGCAGGGCGATGCCGTGCTCGCCGAGCCAGGCGAGCGCGCCGTCGCGCAAGCCGCCGGTGACATCCTCGTTGAAGCGGCTGACCACCAGGGCCAGGCGCGGCGGCGCGTCGAATTCCAGTGCCGGTGCCGCCGCGGGGTGGGCTGTGCTCATCCCTCCTACTCCGCCGCCCGCCGCGCCGGCCACGGACCGGCGGCACCCGACGCCGCATCGGGTTCGGCCAACGCGTGCCCCATCTTCTCACGCTTTGTCCGCAGGTAGGCCTCGTTGTAGGCGGTGTGCGGGATCTCGAGCGACTCCCGCGTCTCGACGACGAAGCCGCGCGCCTCCAAGGCGGCGATCTTGGCCGGGTTGTTGGTCAGCAGGTCGAGCCGGCGCACGCCGAGCTGGCGCAGGATGGCGGCGGCCACGGTCCAGTCGCGGGCGTCGGCGACGAAGCCCAGCTTGTGGTTCGCCTCCACGGTGTCGAAGCCCTCGTCCTGCAGCGCGTAGGCGCGGATCTTGTTGGCGAGCCCGATCCCCCTGCCCTCCTGGTCGCGCAGATAGAGCAGCACGCCGCTCTCGGCCTCGGCGATCCGGTCCAGCGCCGCGTGCAGCTGGCTGCCGCAATCGCAGCGCAGCGAGCCGAACACGTCGCCGGTGACGCACTCCGAATGCAGCCGCACCAGCGGCACCGGCGCGCCCGGGGCCGCTGTCCGCGCCGGATCGCCCTTAACCAGCGCCAGGTGCTCGCCGCCCTTGCCGTCGCGGAAGGCGTGCAGGGTGAACACCGCATCGCCGAGCGCCACCGGCAGCCGGGTGGTGGCGACGCGCTGCACGTCGTCGCCGTCGACCGCTTCGACGTCCTGCCGCGCCGCGAGCATCGCCACCAGGCTGGCGATGGTGATCATCGGCATGTCGTGGCGGGCGGCGAAGTCGCGCAGCTCGGGCATGCGCGCCATGCTGCCGTCGGCGCTCATCACCTCGCAGATCACCGCCGCCGGCCGCAGCCCGGCGAGCCGGGCCAGCGCGATCGAGCCCTCCGTATGGCCGGCACGGGCCAGCACGCCGCCCTCTGCCGCGCGCAGCGGGAACACGTGCCCGGGCGCCACCAGGTCGTGGGGCCGCGCGTGCGGATCGGTGGCGACCTGGATGGTGCGCGCGCGGTCATGCGCGGAGATGCCGGTGGTGACGCCGTCGCGGGCCTCGATCGAGACCGTGAAGGCGGTGCCGTGCGCCGCACTGTTCTCCGCCACCATCATCGGCAGGCCGAGCCGCTCGATCTGAGCCGCCTCCATCGGCAGGCAGACCAGGCCGCGTGCGTGCGTGACCATGAAGTTGATGGTCTCCGGCGTCGCGAACTCGGCCGCCAGCACAAGGTCGCCCTCGTTCTCGCGATCCTCGTCGTCGGTCATCAGCACCATGCGGCCGGCCTGCAGCGCCGCGACCGCCGCCTGGATGTCGAGCGGCAGGCGCAGTGCGGGCTGCGACGGATCTCGGTTCTGCATGGTCATGTCCTGGGCGTGGGGATCGGGGTCGGCTGGCCCGGGAATGGACCGAGGAGCGATGTCGGCGAGGGCGGGCCAGCCGTCGCGGCCAGCTCCAGCCCGATGCGGTCGGGTGCGGGATCGGCGTCGGGCCCGGCGCGGGCGATGGTCAGCCAGTCGTCCCACAGCCCGGCCTCATGGATCGCGCGCAGCAGGCCGGGGCCGGCCTCGACCATCGCCCACAGCACGCCGGCCTCGCCGAGCAGGGCAGGCAGCCGATCCAGCTCTGCCAGCAGGCGCACGTCGTGGCCGCGCGCCGCGGCGGCGGCCAGGTAGTCGGCCGGCACCCGCTCCGGCCTGCCGACGATCGCCAGGAGCCGGGGCGCTCGACCGGCGTGGTCGGGCAGGTGGCGTACCGTTAGCGCCGGCCGGTCGGCCAGCACCGTGCCGGTGCCGGTGACGACGGCGTCGGTGGCGCGGCGCAGGCGGTGCGCCAGCAGCAGCGAGGGCCTTTGCGTGAAGGTGGTGGTGCCGGCGGGCGGGATCATGCCGCCGGTCGCGTCCAGCGCCTGCTTCACGGTGATCCACGGCCGCCCGGTCTCGACCCAGCGCCGAAACGGCGTGATCAGCGCGGCGCAGTCCCGCGCCAGGCCCGCGGCGGCCGGATCGGCGAGGCGGTCCAACGTCCGCACCCGCAGGCCTGCGGCGCGGAGGCGTTCGGCGCCGTGCCCGGCGACGCGCGGGTTCGGGTCGGCGCTCCCGATCCAGACCTCGCGCACAGGGCTGGCCAGGATCTCCTCGGTGCAGGGGCCGGTGCGGCCGTGATGATTGCAGGGCTCGAGCGTCACCAGGAGCGTCGCCGCCCGATCGAGCTGACCGCCGTCTCGCAGCTGGGAGAGGGCACGGGGCTCGGCATGCGCGGCGCCGGCGCGCTCATGCGCAGCGACGGTCAGTAGTGCACCGTCGGCGTCGAGGATCGCGCAGCCGACTGGAGGGTTGGGCGCGGTGGCGCCGACGAAACGGACGGCCTCGGCGATCGCGGCGCGGAAGCCGGCCGTGACCGCATCGGGCAGCTCATGGCCCGCATCGTCCCATCCGCGCGTGATCGTCGCTGCCGCATCCATGCTACACCCCGTCCCATCGGACGCGACCCAGGGCACAGCCGCGCGTGAGCGCCACCCTGATCGGGGGCGGCACGACGCCGGCGTCCTCTCTCATCCGGACTATACCGTCGGCTCCGGGATCGCACCGGATCTGCTGACCCCGCCGGCGATCGGCGGGCGCTCGCGGGCTGATGCGTCCGGCGGCTTCGAGGCCGCCCTCTGCAAACACCGCCGGTGGGGAGTCTCACCCCGCCCCGAGAACGTCTTCGGATCAAATAAAGGATGCCGGGCGCGTGACCGCAAGGGCGGAGGCGCCCGTCACCCCGACAGCCGGGCGGCGAGCGCCATCGCCGCCGCCGGGGCGCGGTGCTTGGCGCCGGAAATCGCGTAGGCGAACACGTCCCGCCGCATCCTCTTCGCCGCCACCGGCGTTTCCAGGCCGGGCGGGGCATCGCCGGCCGCGAGCGCCCGCAGCCGTCCGGCCCAGGCGTCGAGCTCAGCCGGCGGGTAGCCATCGGTCTCCACGTCGCGGGTCCGCTGCAGCCGCAGATAGACGAAGTCGGCGGTGATCGCGGCCGGCGGCGGCTGCTCGTCTCGGTCGACGATGGCGCGGGCGACGTTGCGCTCGGCCAGCAGCTCCAGCGCCTCCGGACCGGCGTGGCTGGGGTGGCGGGCCTCGATCACGTGACGCAGCGGGAGCCCGTCCAGCGAGTCCGGCAGCAGGTCGAGGGTGCGCGCCATCGCGTCGGCGTCGAACGCCCTTCCCGGCGGCAGCTGCCACAGCAGCGGACCGAGCTTCGGCCCCAGCTCGGCCAGGCCCGAACGCAGGAAGCGCTCGATCGACGGTGCCGCCTCCTCCGGGTCCCGGCGCTGCGCCGCACCACGCGCCGCCTTCACCGAGAACACGAAGTCGTCCGGCGTCTCCGCCGCCCATTTGGCGAAGCTCGCCGGGGACTGCGTGCGGTAGAAGGTGGCGTTGATCTCGATCGTGGCCAGCCGCGAGGCGGCGTAGGCCAGTTCGCCCGCGTGCTTCAGCCCGACCGGGAAGAAGGTCTCGCGCCAGGGCGGATACACCCAGCCGCCGATGCCGGTGCGGATGGTGCCGTGTCTCCGGGCGGGCGTGGTCATCGTGGTCTCCCCTCTCGCGTCTTCAGGCCGCGGTCACGGGCCCTGCACCAGCCGGATGCGATGGCCGGCGAGCCAGCGCCTCGGGTCCGGGCTCAGGCCCTGGCAGATCAGCTCGTCCCGGATCAGGCTGGCATAGCGAGTGCAGCAGTGCGGCCGGTCCGGCGGTCGCTCGATGGTGATCTCGGTGAGCGTGGCACGGCCATAGGCCTGCACGGCGCGGCCGACGATCCACGCCGACCGCTCGTCCAGGGTTTCGCCGTCGCCGGCTTGGACCGCGAACGCGATCTTGGGGATCGGCGGCGGCGCCGCGGTGAGATCGTCGCCGGGCACCTTGGGCATCGGCACCGGCGGGTCGCCCCACTCGATCAGCAGCAGCGCCAGGCCCTGACGCACCGGGACGCCCGCGGACTTGCTGGCCGACTGCGCCACGGTGCCGTCGCCAGACGTCGTGTCGTGGAGGGGGTTGGGATAGGCGTAGGCGGTGCCGAACGCGGTGGTGTCGGCGCCGGTGGCGGGGTCGTGCAGGCTGGTGTCGGTCCGGGGCAGCGTCGCGGGATCGGGCAGCGGCGCGTCGCGCACCTGCTGCGCCGGGGACGTGCCGGCGCTGTCGTGGAAGTCGTAGGGGCCGGCCTGGAGCGGCAGGCTCAGCGAGAGGCCGGACGCTTGGCTTCCAACCTGGCTCCCAGCCTCGCCTCGGGCCGGCTGCACCGCCAGGAGCAGGAGCGCCAGCAGGAGCGGCGGGACCGATCGGCCAGGTCGCGTCCGGGGTCGGCCCATCGGCCTGATCTAGATGCCACGCGCGTGGGCCGCAATCGACCGGTGGTATCGATCTGCAACCGGTGGGGCCGGTCGCGTCAAGGCAGCACCCTTCCCGTGCCGCTGCGCCGATGCTAGCTGCGCCGATGCATCCGACCGCGGCATCGAGAACGGCCTCCCGGCTACGCACCGTGCCCGGCCTGCTGGCGGTGCTGCTGTCGGTCCTCTACCTGGAGGCGTACGCCTCAGACCCGGCGACGCCCGGCAACGCCGCCGGCTTCTGGCTCGGCTGGTGGGGATGGTGGGACCAGTCGAACTTTCTGCGGTCCGCGCAGGCCTTCGCCGCCGGCCGGCTCGATCCCAGCCTGCACTGGTATCCGCTCGGCTACGCCCTGATCGGCGCCCCGTTCGTGACGGTCTCGATCGGCCACGCCTACCTGCTGCCGGACCTGGCGCTGCTGCTGGTGAGCTATGCCGCCTTCCTGTCGTTCGCCGGCCGGGTCGGCGTCGGCCGGGTCGTGGCCGCCCTGCTGTTCCTGCTCGGCACCATGGGCGCGGACGCGCTGCGCGAAAGCTGGGCGCAGCCCTGGAACACCACGGCGTCGAGCGCGCTGGTCTGGTCGATGCTGGCGCTGGCGGCTCGGGTGCTCGATGGCCCGCCGGCCGGTCTGGCACGCGCGGTGGCGCTGGCTGGGCTCGGCTGGGTGGCGGCGGCGATCCCGTTCGTCCGTCCCACCGACCTGATGCTGGTGGCGATCGTGCTCGGCGGAACCGGGCTGGTGCTGCTCCATCGGCGCGACCTCCGTGGCCGCGACCTCGGCTTCCTGATGCTGGGTGGGCTGCTCGCCGGCGTTCCGGAGGGGCTGCTCTGGCTCGCGATCTACGGGCCGCACCAAAGCGGCTACATGGTGGTCGCTCGCCAGCTGGGCTTCAGCCTGCACGGGCTATGGTGGAAGACCTACCTGCTTCTGCTGGTGCCGCGGCCCTGGTTCCCGCAGGGCGCCGGCCTGGTGGAGCGGCTGCCTTGGATGGTCCCCGGCCTGGCCGCGATGCTCGCCCTGCCGTGGATTGCCCGCGGTGCCGCGCGCGCCAGCCTGGCGCTGCTCGCCGGCTGCATCGTCGCCTACGACCTGCTGTTCTTCTCCTATGCGGACCTGCTGCCGAGCGGGCTCTGGCTCTACCACAACGTCCACTACTTCAAGTGGACCATGCCCGGCATGGTCCTGCTCGGCTTCCTGCTGCTCCGCGCCCTGGCGACCGGGCCGCGTCGTCCGGCGGTGCTGGCCCTGGCGGCGGTGACCCTGCTCTCCGGCGTCCGCCTGATGCCGCGGGCGGCGGGCGCCGACGCGCCGGCCTGGATGGTGCAGCTGCCGGCACCCACCCCGGACGGCGCGCACTCCTACCTCGCACAGTATGCCCTGCACGATGACCTGGGAGCCTTGCGGCCGATGGTCGACTACCGCGCGCTGCCGGACAGCCAGGGCTGGCGGGTGATCGCGCTGCGGCGCGCCTTCGAGGGACCGCTGGTCGGCGCCGCGGGCGATCCCTGGTGGCAGGCGCTGCACCGACCGACCCTGCGCTGGCGGATCGGCCTCGCCTACGGCCTGCCCTGCTGGCTGGCCAGCTGCTCGTGGCATCGCCCGGCGCCCTGAAGACGTGGCCCTGACGTCGGCTCGGGTGCTTCGCCGAAACCGTGGGAGATCCCGCGGTCGCGGCTCGCCTTGCCCGCGACGGCACCGATACCGGGATCGAGGGCGGCGCACGGCGTTGCGGGGCCCATCGCCTGACATGTTCGACGTCCGCTGCCACGATCCGATCCGCACGGCCACGCTTTCCAGCGGCGCTTGCGGCACACCCTGATGGCCGGAGGCGACGACGGTTCGATGCGGGTCAATGGCATCCCAATACGGGCTCGACCGCGCCGACCGAACCTAGAGCATCATCCGATCGAACGGACTCGTCGATCGGATAAAGATGCTCGTCAAAACAACAAGCTAGAGGATGATCCGCGAGTCTAGCGATCGGATCATCCTCTATGTGCCGCATCACTGTCCGGAACAGGCTGTCGATCTTCGCGAGATCGCGACGAATGATGCCGTTGCCGGTCCCGAGCGGGCGTCGCCTTCTGCTGATCCCCGGCCGGGCCGGGAGCCGGATTTGCGTTGACGGCGATCGCCAGGCCATGGTCTTATCAGTGTCAAGACAGACTGGGAGGCTCTCGATGCCGAGCACGGTCTTGGATACGGTTCTGGTCCTGCATGGAGCTGGCGGCGCCACGGCCCTCGTCGCCGGGCCGGTCGCGATGCTGGCGCGCAAGGGCCGGCGCCTGCACCGCCTGTCCGGCCGCTGCTATGGCGGCGCCATGGCGGTCGCGGCCGTCTCGGCGCTCTGCCTGGCGCTCGCGACCGGGAACGTGCTGCTGCTGACGATCGCGGTGTTCAGCGCCTTCCTCGTCTTCTCCGGCTGGCGGGCGCTGCAGCAGAGGCGCCTGCACGAGCGGGGGCACGGAGCACGCTGGTTCGACTGGCTTGCGGCGGCCCTCACGCTCGCCTTCAGCGCCGGGCTGTTCATCGTGGGTTGGATTTCCGGCCGCGACGTGACCGAGCTGTTCTTCGGCGCCGGCGGCAGCGTCCTGGCCTTGCGCGGGATGCTCCAGCTCACCGGACGGGGCGTGCGGCCCGGCGACTGGCTGGTCCGGCACATGGTCGGCATGTCGGCCGCCTATATCGCCACCGTGAGCGCGTTCGCCGTCGTCACCCTGACCATGCTGCCGCGCCCGGTCGCCTTCATCGGGCCGACCCTGATCGGCACCCCGCTGATCGCCTGGCTGGCCGCCCGTCTCACCGCCGCGCTCGGGCGGGGGCGCACTCCGGGCGAGATCCTGTGCCAGCCGGCGATGTGGAGACGCCCCGCCGCGGCGGCGCCGGGCCTATAGATCCCGGGCGGGGAACGCGACCACCGGGCCGGCCACGACCAGCCATGTTTCCGCACCCGGGCGCAGGCCCAGCGCCTGGGCGCCGCCGACCCGCGCCGAGACCGCCGTGCCGTCGGCCAGCACCAGGCCCAGGCTGGCATCGTGGCCGTAATAGGAGACCGTCACGACCCGGGCGGCGGCGCCGTCGGGGCCGACCGCGATCTGCTCCGGCCGCACCATCACCCGCACCGGACCATCGGCGACCACACGCGACAGCGCCAGCCGGCCGAGCGGACAGGTGACGGCGCCCGCGCGCGCCTCGCCGTCCAGCAGCACCGCCTCGCCGACGAAGCAGGCCAGGGCCGCATCGACGGGATGGCGGTAGAGCTCGGCCGGCGGCGCCACCTGCACCAGCCTTCCATCCCGCAGCACGCCGACCTGGTCGCCCATCGACAGCGCCTCCGACTGGTCATGCGTGACCAGCAGCGCGGTGGCGCCGGCCGCCGCGAGTGCCGCCGCCACCGCCCGGCGGGTGCCGGCGCGGAGGGCCGCGTCCAGCGCCGAGAACGGCTCGTCCAGCAGCACCAGCCGCGGCGCCGGCGCCAGCGCCCGGGCCAGCGCCACGCGCTGCTGTTCGCCGCCGGACAGCGCCTGCGGCGGCCGCGCGGCGTAGGCGGCGGGCAGGCCGACCAGCTCCAGCAGCCGCTCGGCCCGGATGCGGTCGCGGCGGCCGGGCCGGTCGAGCCCGAACAGGATGTTGGCGGCCACCGACAAGTGCGGGAACAACGCGCCGTCCTGCGCGACGTAGCCGATGCGGCGCCGCTCCGGCCGGCGATGCAGGCCGGGGCCCTCCACGTCCGTGCCGCCGATGGCGATGCGGCCGGCGTCCGGGCGCTCGAAGCCGCAGACCAGCCGCAGCAGCGTGGTCTTGCCGCCACCCGACGCGCCCAGGACCGCCACCAGGCTGCGCTCCGGCACGTCGAGCTCGAGGCCGCGCAGCACGGCCGTGTCGCCGAACGACTTCGACAGGCCGGAGACCAGCAGCGCCGACATGCCCGGCCGTCAGCCCAGCACGCGGCCGAAGCGCCGCGCCAGCACCCAGGTCGAGCCCAGCGACAGCGCCATCATGGTGGCCGCGTAGGGGGCGGCGGCGGCAAAGGCCAGCGTGGTGGTGTCGGCCCAGACGGTGGTCGCCAGCGTCTCGGTACCGATCGGCGACAGCAGCAGCGTGGTGGTGAGCTCGGTCACCACGGCGACGAACACCAGCGCCGCCGCAGCCCCCAGCCCCGGGGCTGCCAGCGGCAGCACGATGCGCAGCGCCACCGCGAGCGGCGGCAGCCCCAGCACCCGTCCGGCCTCCTCCAGCCGCGCCTGCGCCTGCGCGAACGCCGAGCGCACGCTGACGAGGGCCAGCGGCAGGAACAGGATCGCGTAGGCCATGATCAGCAGCGGCGCGGTCTGGTAGAGCGGCTGGATCAGCCGGATCGCCAGCGACACCAGGGCCAGCGCCACCACGATGCCCGGCACGCCCTGGCCGAGATAGGCGGTGCGCTCCAGCAGCGTCGCCAGCCGGCCTGGATAGCGTACCGTGACGAAGCCGAGCGGCAGCGCCAGCAGCACGGTGGTGGCGGCGCCGGCCAGCGCCAGCGACAGCGAGCCCAGCGTGGCGTCGAGCAGGCGGGCGGCGCTGACTCCGGCGGCCGTGGTGGCGTCGTCGTCATGCCGGGTCAGCCAGAACAGGATGGTGCCGATCGGTACCCCCAGCGTCGCCGCCGCCAGCGCACCGAAGACCAGCAGCGCCGGCAGCCGGGCCAGGCCCAGCCGGTAGCGCGCCGGCGGACGTCGGGCGCCGCGGGTGAGCGAGGCCTGCGCGCCGCCGCCGCGCACCGCCTGCTCCAGCGCCAGGCAGAGCAGGCAGAACGCCAGCAGCACCACCGCCAGCAAGGCGGAGTCGGGGCCGACCAGGCCGGTGCGGTACTGCGCGTACAGCTCGGTGGTGAAGGTGCGGAACCGCAGCAGCGCGAAGGCGCCGAACTCGACCAGCACGTTCAGCGCCACCAGCAGCATGCCGCCGAGCAGGGCCGGACGCAGCTGCGGCAGCACCAACCGCAGGAAGCAGGCGGACGGGCCCAGGCCCAGCACGCGGCCGCTCTCCTCGATCGCCGGATCCATGCCGCGGAGTGCTGCCGCCACCGGCAGGTAGACCAGCGGCATGTAGGCCGAGCCCACCACCACCAGCGCGCCCCAGAACCCCTGCAGCGCGGAGCTCAGCGAGATCCAGGCGTAGCTGGTGATGAAGGGCGGGATCGCCAGCGGCACCGCGGCCAGCACCGCGAACAGGCGGCGTCCCGGCAGGTCGGTGCGCTCGACCAGCCAGGCGCACAGCACGCCGACCGGGGCGGTGACCGCCACCGTCGCCAGCATCAGCCCGATGGTGTTGACCAGCAGCGCGCCGACCAGCGGCCGCCAGAGCAGCTGCACCGCCTCCGGCAGGGGTGCGCCGGCCGCCTGCGCCACGGTGAACAGCAGCGGCAGCAGCACCAGCAGCGCCCCCAGCGAGGCCGCCAGCAGCAGGGCCGGTGGGACCCGTCGGCGGCGGCGGCTCGTCAGAGCAGGCCCGCCTCGCGCAGCAGCTTGGCCGATTCCTGGTCATCGCCGAGCTCGCTCGCGGAGAGGGTCGGCGGATGCAGCTGGTCGAACGGCTTCAGCAGCGTGTTGGCCGGGACGCCGGGGGCCAGCGGATATTCGAAGCCGACGTTCTGCTGCGCCAGCTTGGTCTGCAGCGGCCGGCTGACCAGGAAGGCCAGGAACTTCTGCGCCGCCGCCTGGTGGCGCGAGGATTTCAGCACCGCGGCGCCGGAGATGTTGATCAGGCCACCGACGTCGCCGCCGGCGAAGTGGTGGATCTCGCTCTTGGTGGCGCCGCCCTTCTCGCGGTGCAGGCGCGCCCAGTAGTAGTTGTTGATGATGCCGGTGGCGACGGCGCCGCGATCGACCGCGGCGACCACGCCCTCGTCGTCGTCGAACACCTGCGCGTTGGTCTTCATCGCCCGCAGCCAGGCCAGCGCGGTCTCGCGGCCCTTCAGCTGCACGATGGCCGCCACCAGCGGCAGGAAGTCGGCATCGGACGGCGCGATCGCGATCCGCCCCTTCCATTCCGGGCGGGCGAGGTCGAGCAGCGATTGCGGCAGCTGGTCCGGCTTGATCAGCTCCGGATCGTAGGCGAGCACGTTCTCGCGGGCCAGCACGCCGACCCAGTCGCCGCTGGCGGCACTGTCGCGCGCCGGCACCGCGGCCAGGGTCGACGTGTCGACCGGCGCCAGCAGACCCTTCTCGTCGAGCAGCACCAGTTCCGGCGAGTTCTCGGTGAAGAAGATGTCGGCCGGCGAGGCGGCGCCCTCCTGGACGATCTGGCTGGCGATCTCGGGCGCCTCGCCCTCGCGGGTGCGCACCTTGATGCCGGTCGCCTTCGTGAAGTCGGCGGTGATCCCGTCCACCATCTGCGGATGCTGCGCGCTGTAGAGCGTCAGCGTCTCCGCCACCGCCGCCGGCGATGCCCATGGGACCATGGCGGCGATCGGGGCGGCGACCAGGACGGCGCACGCGGCGGCGGCCGGACGGCGGACCGCCTTGACGGATGGGGACATGCGGATCGGATCCTCGGCTGGTCGCGGCACCGGGCCGCATGAGTTGCGACCCGTTCTTAACTACAGCGCGGCGGCGCGTCAAACCCGCGTCGCCGCCCGACGCGGATGACAAAGACGTCATGGAAGACCGCTGGAAACCGGGGCCAGGGTCGGCGGTATCATCCCCCGTAGGAATCGGGAGAGGGTCGTCATGAACGTATCCGACGTCGTCCGGCTGAGCGCGAGTCTGGCGCTCGGCGCCGCCTTGGCCGCGGGCGCGATGCTGCCGGGGATCGCGCTGGCGCAGGGCGTAGCGCCGGCCGGGCTGCCGCAGGGGGCGCTGCTGGTCGTGGATGGCGACGGCCAGCCGATCGGCCTGCTGATGCCGGCGACGCAGCGGGTGACCCAGCCGGATCCGATGGCGGAGATGATGGCGCTGCAAGGCGCCATGATGCGGCAGATGCAGGCGCAGATGGCCGGGCTCACCCAGGCCGGGCTCGCCCAGGCCGCGGATGGCACGACCGCCGGCGGCGCCCCGGCCCTCCTGGTGATCCGCTCCGTCACGACCGGGCCGGATGGCTGCAGCCGCACCGTCGTTTGGCGCCAGGGCGCGGCCGACGCCGCACCGAAGATGGTGCTGAACCAGGTCGCGGATCGCTGCGCCGGCGGCCGCGACGCCCCGCGGACGCCGCAGGGCGTGCGGCAGCAGGCGCCGGCGGCGGCTGCGGCGGTGCCGGCACTGCAAACCATCGTGGACCTGCACGCGCCCGCGAAACCGGCGGCCGGTCACCCGTTCTAGGGCCGACTGATCGAGGCTGTGCGAGGCGATGCTGGCCGGTTCGGCTGGATCTCGTCCAGCGGCATCCGGCTATTGCCGGAACCTACGGCGATGCTGCCGCCGGGCCCGGATTACCCCGCGCTCGGCCGGCTGCTGATCCCAGCCAGTCTCGTCATGCTGATCGTCGTCATCTCCGCCGGCCGATGGCTGGGGCGCCGCCCCGATCCCGTCATGGCGACCCGCGCGGTCATCCGGCTGCAACAGGAGTGACCGATTGAGGAACAGCACGGAAACCGTCATGATCGCGATCCGTTGTTGCGGCAACTTCGTGGAGATAAAGAAGATGCGTTCCGTTCCCTGCCGTGCCCTGGCCACCATCGGGTTCCTGGCCGTCGCGACCGTCGGGCTGTCCGCCTGCAACACCCTGGCCGGCGTCGGGCAGGACACCAGCGCGCTTGGCCACGACGTCTCGAAGGGCGCCACCTCGACCCAGGGTGCCGTGACCAGCAGCACCGGCCTCGCCAACCACTAGCCTCGACCGACACCATGCAGGCTCGGCGCGTGACGGGGGATATTTCGAGGTCCTGAACAACGCCGGCGCCATGCGGACGTTATCCTCTAGGGGAACCGCATGGCGTGGAGCCTGTCATGAAAGCCAGGATCGGGACGGTAAGGCCGGCATTGCCGGAACATCAGGGTCAAGTCAGCGCAGAGGTCGCGACGGAGGAGCCTCCCAGGCTCCGCGCCACGCAGCGGGTGGCAGTGAAGCCGGTGGTGCCACGAAGGAGGGCTCCGCGCGATGCGGCTCCGGAGCCCAAGTCCCTCAACTTGAAGTAGATCGGATGATGAAGGCCTACCCGGATGTCGGGTGGGCCTTCTCCCATGTACGGACTGCGTCCAGCATTCGCGAAACATGCCCGTCCGGGTCTGGGGCCGTGTAGGCGGCAAGAATGGTCCCGTCTGGGGCGATTGCGTAGGACGTGCGGTTGGCATGATGCGCCCGGATCGGCAGCTTCGCGTCGTAGCGCTGGGTGATGGTGCCGTCCGGGTCGGCGGCGACCGGGAAGCGGCTCTGGCAGGCGCTCACCGAAAACTTGTCCAGCGTGGCGATCGGGTCTTCCGAAATGCCGATCACCTGCGTGTCGAGCTGGTGGAACTGCGGCAGTGCGTCGGCGAAGTCGTGCGCCTCGATCGTGCAGCCCTTGGTGAAGGCAGCGGGGTAGAAGTAGACCACCACCGGACCGGACTTGAGCATCTTCGCCAGCGAGGCGTCGTATTCCTTGCCGCCGAGCGTGGCACGGGCGTCGAAGTCTGGGGCCTTGGCGCCGGGCGCCAGCGCCGCATGCGCGGCCGGCACTGCCAGCAGCGTGGCCATGGCAAGCACGGCGCCTGGAAGGGCGAAGGATCTACGAGCGCGCATTGGGCGAAACCACCATGCAGTTGGAGCGGCCGTGGCTCAGGCGTTCGCACGCCTGCAGGGCGTCGCCCCGCGACAGGCCGGTGAGCCGGGCCCGGTAGATGCGGCCGTGGCCCTGGCGCACGCCGGCGATCTCCTGGCGTGCATGCGAGAGGCTCGGCGCGTGCGATTGCGCGACGCCGGCGGCCTCGCTGGCCTGGGCGGAACTGCCGAAGGCGCCGACCTGCACCGACCAGTTGCGCGCGCCGACGGCGCGGCCGGCGTCGCGCAGCAGCGGGGCCGGCTCCGCCATCGCCGGACGGATCAGGTGGACGCGCTGCGGCCGCACCGTATGGGCGGGCATGTCCTCGGCGGCGACCTGTACCGGCGCCGGCCGCGACTCCGGCTCCGGACCGGCCGGGACGGTGGCCGACGGCAGCGTGGACGCGATCTGGGTCTCGGTGGGCGCCAGGGTCCAGGTCCGGGCGGGGGCAGAGGCGGGAGCGGGGGCCGCCGGCATGCCCGAGGCGGCGCCGGCGCGCGCGGTCCAGGCCGCTCGCACGCTGTCCGGATCGGCGCCCGACGGCTCGGCGGCAGAAGCCGGGCGCTGCGCCGGGATGCTGTCCCAGGCGCGGGTGTAGGAGGGGGCAGCGCCGCCGGCGATCGCGGGCGCCTCGGCGACCTGGATCGGCTGGTCGGCATCCCCGCCGGCATCGCGGCGCCGGATCCAGGCGTTGCGGACGGAGCGGGTGGTGTCGCTGGTCTGGGCCGCGGCGTACCGCGTGCCGCCGCCGCCATGGCTGGCGACCAGCAGGTCGGTCGGCGAGCGGCTGTTCGGCCAGACGCCGGCGATCTGCAGGCCGATGATGGCGACGTACTGGCGCGTCTCGTGCGGCAGCGGCCGGTTGCGGGTCAGGAAGTCGTCGAGGCGGCCGGGTCCGGTGTTGTAGGCGGCGAGGAAGCCGGGCGTGCCGTAGATGTCGTACATCTGCCGGATGTAGGCGGTGCCGGCCATGATGTTGTCGTGCGGTTCGAAGGCGTCGTCGCCCAGGCTATACTGCACGCGCATGTCGTCGTAGGTCGGCGCCATCAGCTGCATCAGCCCCATCGCGCCCACCGGCGAGGTGGTCAGCGTGCCGTTGCGGAACTGCAGCCCGCCGGACTCCCGGCCCATGACCGCGCGGATCCAGGCGTCCGGCACGTCGTAGCGCTTCGAGGCCTCCTCGATGTAGGGCCCCCACGGATCGTCCGGTGGGCCGGGCGGCGCGTAGTAGCTGCGGGCATGGGCGCGATATTGCGCGGCCTCCTGCGCGACCGGGATGTCCGGCCGATCTGGCATGCCAGCGCAGGCGGCGAGCAGAGCCAGCAGGGCGGTCGAGGGCAGGATGCGCAGGCCGGACCGCACCGACCCCGGCGCCGGGCGAGGACCTTGGGGCGGAAGGCGGCGATCGTCGGGTCGCGTCATCGGGCGGTCGATCTCCGGCGGGCGGTCAGACGGGCCGATCGCGCGATGCCGGCCGCCGGGTGCCTGGCCAATCGGACCACGCGGCAAGTTCAGCAACTCGTGCAAAAACCCCGGCTAAGTCCTTACCCCGCATCCACGAGCGTCGCAACATCAACCGCTCGCCGCAGCGACCGGGCGCCATCCTCCGGTTGCCGCGACCGGGCGGATCGGCTACGCCGCGCGGATGAATGCGCTCCCGCCCGCGCCGGCCTCGTTGGAGAGCGGACCGCGCCTCGAAGGCGGCGAGGACGGCCTCTGGGACACGCAGCTGCTGGCGCCGACGCCGGGATCGCCGACCAGCCGCCATCCCGAGCTGCTCCTCGACGCCCGGCTCGGCCGCAGCCGGCGATCGGCCGCGGCACGCACGGACCTGCGCGACGGGCTGTCGCTGTGGCGGCTGGGGCTGTCGCTGGGCTGGCTCGACATCAGGCTGCGCTACCGCGGCTCGGTATTGGGGCCGTTCTGGCTGACCCTGTCGAGCGCCGTCATGGTCGGCTCGATGGGCCTGATCTACGGCATGCTGTTCCACGTCGTGCTGCGCGACTACCTGCCGTTCCTGGCGATCTCGCTGATCCTCTGGCAGGCGGGCATCGGCGGCATGGTGAGCGACGCCTGCAACAGCTTCGTCGGCGCCGAGCAGACCATCCGCTCGATGCGGATGCCGTTCACCGTGCAGGTGATCCGCACCGTGTTCGGCAACGTGATCGTGCTCGGCCACAACGTGGTGGTGCCGCTGGCCGTGTTCGCGATCTTCGGCGCCTGGCCGGGCTGGCATGCGCTGCTGTCGCTGCCGGGCATGCTGCTGTGGCTGCTCGACGGCGCGGCGGCCTGCTTCCTGCTCGGCTGCGTCTGCGCGCGGTTCCGCGACGTGCCGCCGATCGTCGGCAGCCTGATGCAGATCGCCTACTACGTCACGCCGGTGATCTGGAAGCCGTCGATGCTGGGCGCCCGCGGCTGGTGGCTGCCGCTCAACCCGTTCGACCCGCTGCTCGACGTGGTGCGGGCGCCGCTGCTGGGGCAGACGCCGACGATGCTGATCTGGGGTGCCGCACTCGGCGACAGCGTGCTGCTCTGGGCCGCCGCCTGGCTGCTGTTCGTGCGGGCGCGGCCGCGGATCGCGTTCTGGATCTAGGGCGTGCTGATGCACCGTCCGGCGGCACGGCCCGCCTTCGTCGAGGTCGAGGATCTCTCGCTCGACTTCCCGCTCTACCACGGCGGCGCCCGCTCACTGAAGAAAACGATGCTGCAGGCGGCGTCGAGCCGCGTCACGAGCGGGCTGCGGGCCGGCAGCACCGGGGGTGCGGTGGCCGAGGACCGCACGCGCCGGGTGGTCGTGGAGGCGCTGCGCCACCTGAGCTTCCGGCTCTCGTCCGGGGAGCGGCTGGGCATCGTCGGCCATAACGGAGCCGGCAAATCGAGCCTGCTGCGGGTGCTGGGCGGGATCTACGAGCCGGTGGCGGGTCGCATCCATGTCGGTGGCAGCATCGACACGCTGCTGGACACCAACTTCGGCATGAACCTCGACCTCACCGGACGCGAGAACATCCGGCTGCGCGGCCGCTATGTCGGGCTGTCGCGGACGGGGATACGGGCGCTCGAGGACGACGTCGAGGCGTTCGCGGCGCTGGGGCCGTTCATCGACCTGCCGGTGCGGGTCTATTCGTCCGGCATGGTGGTGCGGCTCGGCTTCGGTCTGGCGACGGCGGTCTCGCCGCAGGTACTGCTGATGGACGAGTGGTTCATGGCCGGCGACTCGCGGTTCCGGCAGAAGGCGCACGCGCGGCTGGAGACGGTGGTGCGCGGCGCCGAGATCCTGGTGCTGACCTCGCACATGCCAGCCGTGCTGCGCACCTGGTGCACGCGGCTGCTCTGGCTGCAGGCCGGGCGCATCGTCGCGGACGGACCGGTGGACGAGATCCTGGCACGCTACCAGGCGGGGACGGCACCGGTGCTTTGAGGCCGGAGCCGGCCGGACAACTCCGACCGGAGCGAGCCATGCCGGCTGCCGCCAGGGCGACACGTCGCCGCGCCGACATGACCACGTTGCGGAAACTCGCGATTGTGCAGTGCAAAATAATTGCTTGAAGCCCGCCGCCGGGCGCCCAGATTGGGCCTCGAGGGTCGGTCACCGGCCCTCCTGGTTTGCCGCACAGCGGCCGTCGAGAGGTACTCCCATGTCCGGCTCCATCCTGACCCGCTCGGTCGTCTTCCTTCTGGCCGCCCTCTCCCTGAGCATGGCCGGCTGCGCCGCCGGCACGTCCGACGCTGGCAACGACGCGTTCGTCGGCTTCACCCCAGCCGCAGGCGTCACCTAGAGGATGATCCGATCGCTCAGGCTCACGGATCATCCTCTAGCTTGTTGTTTTGACGAGCATCCTTATCCGATCGAACGAGTCCGTTCGATCGGATGATGCTCTAGCCGCCTCGACGATGTGGAGATGGTGATTGCCGCCAGAGCTGTCGGCTCGAGCGGCCGATCTCAATCGTGGCTTCAGCGTTCGACTTGTGACAGGCCTTCGCGACCTTCTCTGCAGCATCGGCATCCGATGTATGTTGGCGGATTGTCGAGACAGCGACGGCCACTCGGTCGCGACCACCGCATCGCCTTGGCTGAGCGACATGTGAGACTGCTCCTCCTCGTTCTCGATGAGGATCAGGCCACACCCGGCGCGACCTTAACGTGATCGCGCACTCATCCGACACTCTCGCAGCCATCGTGGCCGGCAGTGCCAGGGTCAATAAACCAGGCCGACATCAGAGAACCAGGCATCCCCGAGAGCCACGAGTCCACGCCGCCCGAAGCGTTTCGGACGTCCGGACGACAGATTTTACGGGACGTCCGACTTGGGGAGGCCCTCTCCCGCCAGCACCTCGCTGGCCGCATCCTTGTCGAGCGCCTTGGCCGCGTTCGCGAGGAACTTTCCCTCTTCGGCATCCCCCTGACGCGTCGCCTCGACGGCATCCTCGGCCAGGTTCTTCGCCTCCTCGGCTCGTGAGACTTCCGTTTCTGCCATGACCGGCTCCTCGTTCCACAGATCACGCAGAACACGCGCGAACCCCGGCAAAGGTTGCTGCCTCAGCGGTCGAACAGAGCTGCCACCGCGGAAGGTCCGCCCCCGGATCGCTCGGGCAGCGTCCACGCCTGAGGCGATCCAGGGTGTGACGCCCTGGATCGCGGCCTCAGGCGCTCTTGCGCGGCTTGGCGAGCTGATCGGAACGCTGCTGCCAGAACGCCATGTCGGCAGCCTTGCTGAACATCACGCGGGTGCCCTTGCCGCCCTGGCTGACGCGGATCTTGCCGCCGTTGCGCGAGCGGTGGTCGGCCAGCCACTCCAGCAGCACCGGATCCTGGCTGCCGCGGCCCTCGAATTCGATGATGCCCGCGATCTCTTCCTCTTTGTGACGTCGTACCATGGGCATCCTCCTCGCGCGCGGACGGGGCCGGCATCCCGGCCGCCCCGCGTCCTGTCTAAAATAGATGTCCCCAGCCGCTCAAACAACGCATCATGCGACGCGGCGGCGGCAGATCAGGCCGCTCAGCCAGCGTCGGCGGTCTCGACCCAGGCGCGGGCGGACTGCATGCGGTCCAGCAGCGGCTCCAGCGCCGGCACGTCGGACCTGTCGGCCTGCGCATAGGCCTGCTCGGCGTCGCGCAACCGATCGTCGCCCTCCTGGCGGGAGAGCTGGTCCACCGGCACGGCGCTATCGGCCAGGATGGTGCAGCGGTCCGGCGTGATCTCGGCGAAGCCGCCGGCGACGAAGTACCGGTCGGTGACCTGCATGCCCTGATACAGCGCCACGACGCCGCCGCGCAGCAGCACGATCATCGGCGCGTGGTCGGGCATGGCGGCGAGGTCGCCCTCCGCGCCCGGCACCACAACCATGTCGACGGCGCGCGCCAGCAGGCGGCGCTCGGGACTCACGATCTCAAGGTCGATCGGCATGCGGGCGTCAGGCCTTCTCGCGCATCGCGCGGGCCTTTTCCACCGCATCGTCAATGCTGCCGACCATGTAGAAGGCGCTCTCCGGCAGGCCGTCATGTTCGCCGGCGACGATCGCCTTGAACGAGCGCACGGTGTCCTCGATCGAGACCAGCTTGCCGGGCGCCCCGGTGAACACCTCGGCGACGTGGAACGGCTGGCTCAGGAAGCGCTGCAGGCGCCGCGCGCGGGCCACGGTCTGCTTGTCGTCCTCGGAGAGCTCGTCCATGCCCAGGATGGCGATGATGTCCTGCAGCGACTTGTAGCTCTGCAGGATCTTCTGCACGTCGCGGGCGACCTGGTAGTGCTCCTCGCCGACGATCTTGGGGTCGAGCGAGCGCGACGTGCTGTCGAGCGGATCGACCGCCGGGTAGATGCCGAGCTCGGCGATCGAGCGGTTCAGCGTCGTGGTGGCGTCGAGGTGGGCGAACGAGGTCGCGGGTGCGGGGTCGGTGAGGTCGTCGGCCGGCACATAGATCGCCTGCACCGAGGTGATCGAGCCCTTCTTGGTCGACGTGATGCGCTCCTGCAACGCCCCCATGTCGGTGGCCAGCGTCGGCTGGTAGCCCACGGCCGAGGGAATGCGGCCCAGCAGCGCGGAGACTTCGGACCCGGCCTGGGTGAAGCGGAAGATGTTGTCGACGAAGAACAGCACGTCCTGGCCTTCCTCGTCGCGGAAGTACTCGGCCATGGTGACGCCGGACAGTGCGACGCGGGCGCGCGCACCCGGCGGCTCGTTCATCTGGCCGTAGACCAGCGCCACCTTGGAGCCCTCGGTGGTGCCCTCGCCCAGCTTGATGACGCCGGCGTCGATCATCTCGTGATAGAGGTCGTTGCCCTCGCGGGTGCGCTCGCCGACGCCGGCGAACACCGACACGCCGCCATGCGCCTTGGCGATGTTGTTGATCAGCTCCTGGATCAGCACGGTCTTGCCGACGCCGGCGCCGCCGAACAGGCCGATCTTGCCGCCCTTCAGGTACGGGCACAGCAGGTCGATCACCTTGATGCCGGTGACCAGGATCTCCGACGACGCCGCCTGATCCTCGAAGGAGGGGGCGTCGCGGTGGATCGGGTAGTACTGGGTGGCCGGCACCGGGCCGCGCTCGTCGATCGGCTCGCCGATCACGTTCAGGATGCGGCCGAGCGTGCCGGGGCCGACCGGCATCTGGATCGGCGCGCCGGTGTCGCGCACCTCGGTGCCGCGGACCAGCCCGTCGGTGGTGTCCATGGCGATGCAGCGCACCTCGCGCTCGCCGATCTCCTGCGCCACCTCCAGCACGAGCTTCAGGTCGCCGACCTGACAGGTGAGCGCGTTCTGGATGTAGGGGAGCTGGCCCTCGAACTGCACGTCGACGACGGCGCCCTTCACCTGGCTGACGCGGCCGACGACGTTGCCTTGTGTCGACACGGGAGCCTCGAGGGTGGTGGACATGGGATGAGCTCCTGGAGGATCAGACCGCGTCGGCGCCGGAGATGATCTCGATCAGCTCGCGGGTGATGTTGGCCTGGCGGGTGCGGTTGTAGTTCTGGGTCAGGCGGTCGATCGCCTTGCCGGCGTTGCGGGTGGCGCTGTCCATCGCGGTCATGCGGGCGCCCTGCTCGCCGGCCGCGCTCTCCAGCATGGCGCGGTAGAGCTGGATCTGCAGGTTGCGCGGCAGCAGACGGCCGAGGATGGTCTCCTCGTCGGGCTCGAACTCGTAGGCGGCCTCGTCCGGGCCGACCTCGTTGTCGTTCGAGGGCAGCGCCAGCGGGACCAGCTGAATCTCGGTCGGCGTCTGCGACATCACGTTGTTGAAGCGGTTGAACACCAGGGTGGCGACGTCGAACTCGCCGGCCGCCAGCATCGCCGCGACGCGGGCGCCCAGCTCCTCGGCGGCGGCGAACGCCACGTCCTTGCCGGCGGACCCCGGGATGCGCTCGACGATGCGGTCGCGGTATTCGCGCGACAGGTAGTCGGCGCCCTTGCGGCCGACGGGGAGCAGCCGGACGGTCTTGCCTTCGCCCTCCAGGCGCTGCACCAGGCGGCGGGTGGCGCGGCCGATATTGGCGTTGAAGCCGCCGGCCAGGCCACGGTCGCTGGTGACCGAGATGATGAGGTGCACGCGATCGCTGCCGGTGCCGGCCAGCAACGGAGGCGCGTTCTCGCGGTCCGCGACGGTCTTGGCCAGGGCGGCCAGCATGCGCTGCATTGCTTCCGCATAGGGCCGCGCGGCCTCGGCGCGGGTCTGCGCGCGGCGCAGCTTGGCGGCAGCCACCATCTTCATCGCGCTGGTGATCTTGCGCGTCGACTTCACGCTGCCGATGCGCGCGCGCAGCTCCTTGAGCGAGGGCATGCGGGCGCCTCAGTCCAGGCTGATGAAGCGGCGCGTGAAGTGGTCGAGGAACGTCGTGAGCTTCTCCTCGACGTCCTTCTTGATCTCGCGCGCGTCGCGGATCGACTCCAGGATGCCGTCGCCGTTGGCACGCAGGTCGGACAGGTACTGACGCTCGTATGCCACCACCTTGCCCACCGGGACCTTGTCGAGGAACCCGCGTGTGCCGGCGAACAGCACGGCGACCTGCTCCTGCACCGGCAGCGGCGAGTTCTGCGGCTGCTTCAGCAGCTCGGTGAGGCGGGCGCCGCGGTTCAGCTGCGCCTGCGTGGCGGCGTCGAGATCCGACGCGAACTGCGAGAACGCCGCCATCTCGCGATACTGCGCCAGCTCCAGCTTGATCTTGCCGGCGACCTGCTTCATCGCCTTGACCTGGGCCGCCGAGCCGACGCGGGACACCGAGCCGCCGACGTTCACCGCCGGCCGGATGCCGCGGAAGAACAGCTCGGTCTCCAGGAAGATCTGGCCGTCGGTGATGGAGATGACGTTGGTCGGGATGTAGGCCGACACGTCGCCGGCCTGGGTCTCGATCACCGGAAGTGCGGTGAGCGAGCCGCCGCCATGCGCGTCGGACATCTTCGCCGCCCGCTCCAGCAGGCGGGAATGCAGGTAGAACACGTCGCCGGGATAGGCCTCGCGTGCCGGCGGCCGGCGTAGCAGCAGCGACATCTGCCGGTAGGCGACCGCCTGCTTCGACAGGTCGTCATAGGCGATCAGCGCGTGCATGCCGTTGTCGCGGAAGAACTCGCCCATGGCGGCCCCGGTGTAGGGCGCCAGGTACTGCATCGGCGCCGGGTCGGAGGCGGTGGCGGCGACCACGATCGTGTACTCGAGCGCGCCGTTCTCCTCCAGCGTGCGCACGATGGACGCCACGGTCGAGCGCTTCTGGCCGATGGCGACGTAGATGCAGTAGAGCGACTTCGAATCGTCGCCCAGCGCGTTCACCGTCTTCTGGGCGATGATGCTGTCGAGCACGATGGCGGTCTTGCCGGTCTGGCGGTCGCCGATGATCAGCTCGCGCTGGCCCCGGCCGATCGGCACCAGGCTGTCGATCGCCTTGATGCCGGTCTGCATCGGCTCGCTGACAGACTGGCGCGGCATGATGCCGGGTGCCTTCACCTCGGCGCGGCGGCGCTCCGTGGTCTCGATCGGGCCCTTGCCGTCGACCGGGTTGCCGAGCCCGTCCACCACGCGGCCGAGCAGCGCCCGGCCGACGGGAACGTCGACCACGGTGCCGGTGCGGTTGACGATGTCGCCCTCGCGGATGGCGCGATCGTCGCCGAAGATGACGATGCCGACATGATCGGCCTCGAGGTTGAGCGCCATGCCACGCACGCCCGCCCCCGGGAACTCGACCATCTCGCCGGACATCACATTCTGAAGGCCGTAGGCGCGGGCGATGCCGTCGCCGACCGACAGCACGGTGCCGGTCTCGGCGATATCGCTCTCGCTGTCGAAGCCCTCGATCTGCCGCTTCAGGATGTCCGAAATCTCGGCGGGACGGATCTCCATCACGCGGCTCCCTTCATGGCGTAGTGCAGTCGTGCGAGGCGCGAGCGGAGACTGGCGTCGTAGAGCCGGGCGCCGACGCGAACCACGAGGCCGCCGAGCAGCCCGGCCTCGACGCGCTCCTGGATGTTGACGCGGCCGTAGCCCGCCTCGGTCAGCCGGGCCAGCAACTGGGTGCGCTGCAGGTCGCTGAGCGCATGCGCGCTGGCCACCTCGGCGACGACGATGCCGCGGCGGCCGGCAACCAGGGCGGCGAACCCGGACAGGATCGGACGCAGGTCGGACAGGCGGCGGTTGTTCGCGACGGTGCCGACGAAACGGCGGATCGTATCGCCGAAGCCCTGCGCGTCCAGCACCGCCAGCATCGCCTTCCGGGCCTGGGCCACGTCCAGCAGCGGGTCGGACAGCAGGGCGCGCAGGGGAGCGCTCTGGTCGATCAGCCGGCCGAGTGCCTCGGCCTGGTCCACCGCCTCGTCGAGCGTGCGGGCCTCGTCGGCAACCTCGTAGAGGGCTGTGGCGTAGCGACCGGCGAGGGGGGAAGCTGTCGTGCCGACCACAGTCACTCGCGCGCGTCCCCCTGATTTTTGCGGATTTTCGCCCGGCCTCATCGTTGCGGCGCGTCTACCATGCGCCCCATGACCACGCAACACGACCCGCGGGACGGAACCGGCCCGAGCGGACGCGCGACCCTGCTGCTCACCGCCGAGCTGGCGGAACCGGCGCAGGGGCTGTTCGAGGGCCTGCGCCAGCGGCACTTCCCGCCCGAGCGCAACCTGATCCCGGCGCACGTCTCGGTGTTCCACACCCTGCCAGGCGACGCGCGGGCGCGGATCGCCGCGCGGCTGCGGGCGCTCGCGGCGGAGCGCTGCGCGGTCGAGGTGACCGAGCCGTTCACGCTCGGCCGCGGGGTCGCGTTCCGCCTGCGTTCGCCGGCACTGCTGGCGGCGCGCGCGGCACTCGCCCGCGACTGGGCCGGGTGGCTGACCGCCCAGGACGCGCAGGGATATCGGCCGCACGTGACGGTGCAGAACAAGGTGACGGCGGATACCGCGCGCGAGACGCTGTGGCGCCTGCGGCAAGGCTTCGCGCCGTTCTCGACCGAGGTGGTCGCCTGGCGGCTGTGGCGCTACTTGGGCGGGCCGTGGGAGGCGTTGGAACGGGTGGCGCTTCCGGAGGTGGCGGACCCCGTCTCCGGCGGGATCCGCACGGGCGAGGCAAGCTGCTGAGCAGCCGCGAGCAGCTCAACACGCGGCCTCGATAAAATCAAAATCCCAATTCTGATCTTCTTATGCGAATAACACGCACTTGCATCTAGTGGCAGGGTGTGCTATTGCTTAAACTAGGACAAGTGCGACCGAGTGATCGCCGTGACGTAAGTCACTGATTCACAACACTTCTCCGATGAGCAAGGCCAGATGTTGCCCGTAGGTGGCACCTCCGAGCCTGCAAACCCTAATCCGAGGATGATCAAAATGTCTGCGCTGCAGCAGGTGAGGAATCTTGTACTAGGGATTGCACTAAGCTTTATAAAGAAGGGAGCGCGCCCGAAAGATATTGCCGTGCCTTTGGCTGAACTTTATGCGAAGGATATCATCGCAAGGCAGCAATACTCCCAGAAACAGGGAGCATCTGTCTTGAATGTTGAAGTCGACGGAGAAATCCGCAGTGTAGCGAAATGCCTTAGTTGGATGCTTCCGGAGAGCGGCCTGAATTACGGACAGCAGGCGGCGAAAGTCGCCAAAAAGACTCTGAGGGGTCTTCAAGAGAAAAAACTTGATAGATTAGAATTAATTAATAAAATCAGGGACTTCAAAAGATACAGAAATGAAGCGCTTCAAAAAATAAGAGAGGACAAGCCTTGGGGGCTAGAATGGAAAGGCAGGAGAGGAAGGTATTTCGCTTTCAAAGTCAACGATAGAGCGTCTTTATATAAAACAGGCCGTGATTTCCAAAACTGCCTGTCTGGATCGGGGCAAATGTCGGAATATACTAAAAGATATATCAGCCGCTTGCAGAAATCGGAAGAGATCCTCATAGCAGTTTATAAAGATGATCTGCCATGTTTCCTCATTATGTTTGACCGTGACACGAAACTAGTGGTTGAGGTCAAAGGGCCTGAAAATAGCTGTCCCTCCGAGCACAGCCATGTAATCATGTCTCTTCTCCGTTTTCTGCGCGTCAAAGCCGGAAGTTGCAGTGACTCGACGAACCTGGAGATCAACGACTGAAGATCCGTAGGCTCGGCGGACGTCATGATCGGGCCTGGGGCTGATGGCCTCAATGGGGTCCAGGGGCGACGCCCCTGGCCTCACAGCGCCGCCAGCCGCTCGATTGTCATCTGGTCGAGCTGCGCCAGCACGGCGGCGCGATCGGGCAGATGCGGGCCCTGCCGCGCCAGCTTGGCGGCGGCAAAGGCGAGCGCCAGGCGGGCGACGCGCTCGGGCTCGGCATCCTCCGACAGGGCGGCGACCAGGCCGGCCACCAGCGCGTCGCCGGCGCCCACCGTGCTGGTGAGCTGCAGGATCGGCGGGCGGCCCAGCAGCACGTGGCGCTCGCTCACGAACAGCGCGCCCTCGGCGCCGCGCGACACCACCACCAGGCCGACGCCGCGGCGGCACAGCGCGTGCGCGGCGCGGGCCATCTGGCCGAGGTCGGCGAAGGTCTCGCCGGAACACTCCTCCAGCTCTTGCTGGTTCGGCTTGATCGCCCAGGGCAACCGGCCGGGCGGCGCGTCGAGCGCGTCCCGCAGCGGCAGGCCGCCGGTGTCCAGCACCATCCGGATGCCGCGCTGGTTCAGGTGGCCGATGATGTCGCGGTAGCCGTGCGAGGGCAGGCCAGGCGGCAGGCTGCCGGACAGCACGACGATGCTGTCCGGGACCGCCTCGGCGTCCAGCACGTCGCGCAGCCGCTCGAGATGCGCCTGGGTCGGGGTCAGGCCGGGCAGGTTGACGGCGGTGGTGTCGCCGGTGGCCTCGTCGAGCAGCTTGATGTTGTTGCGGGTGTGGCCGGGGATGCGCACGAAGCGGTCGGCGATGCCCTTGGCGGCGAAGAAGTCCTCGAAGGTGGGCGCGTTGATCTCGCCGATGAGGCCGGTGGCGACCACCGGCGGCTCGCCCGTCTGGCGCCAATCCGACAGGCAGCCGGCGACGTTGACCCCCTTGCCGCCGGCGGCGCGGACCGAGGACCGCGCCCGGTGCACGGTGCCGGGGACCAGCTCGCCCAGCAGGATGGCATGGTCGATCGCCGGGTTCAGCGTCACGGTGACGATGGCGGGCACGGTCATCGGGGGGAGGCTCCCTTCGCGTCGGATCGTCCGGTGCGTCAGCTCGTCCGGCCGGCCTGGCCCGGGACATGGCCCAGACCATGGCGGATGGCATGATGGCGCAACGCGGCGCGCGCGTCTCCGGGTCTCGCCTGGTCGAGCAGCACCAGGGTGCCGCCATGCTCGGGCAGCACGCGGTAGAGGTGGGTCCAGTCGCCGCCGGCCTGCCGGTGCAGCACCAGGTGCCAGGCGCAGCGCCGCCGGTGTCCCAGATGGTCGCGGGCGGTGCCGACGCAAACCAGCTCGTAGGCGTCGCCACCGTTCACGGCGAGGCGGCGGCAGAGAGGCTCCCACGACCGGTCGACGGCGAGGTCTTGCGCCACGTCTCGCAGGGGGGCAGGCACGTCCAGCACGATTCACGTCCTCCGGGCGGAGCGGGTCGACCCGATCGTTCGTGTCGTGCGGCGTGTTCCCGTGGATTGCCGGAAGCGGCCGCATCTCCCTGAACGGGACGCCACCTTGCCCGGGGAGGCAGGTTGGCGTTGGGGATCAGCCCAACTCCTGATGCGGGGCGGACGCTAGCCGCGCCGGCTGGGGGACGCAAGGCCGGACGCGACCTCGCCCCGCTTGACCGCCGCGCGCGCACGGGCTTGCCTGCGGGCTCTCCTGCCCGGAATCCGTACCGCGATGGCTCACACGATCTGGTACCGCCCCGTCCGGTCCTGGTGCGAGAGGATCCTGGCGACCGGGCTGCTGTCGGCGATGGCGGCGGGTGCGGCGTTGCCGGCGCGGGCGGCGGCGGAACTCGGTGCTGCGGCGCCGGCGCCGACGCTGATGCGGTTCCCGAACGCGTCGCAGGGCCGTATCGTGTTCGTGGCGCACGGCAACCTGTGGAGCGTGCCCAAGGCAGGCGGCACCGCGCTGCGGCTGACCGCCGATCCCGGCCAGGACGTGATGCCGCGTTACTCTCCGGACGGGAAGTGGATCGCCTACACCGCCACCACGCAGGGCAACGAGGACGTCTACGTCATCCCGGCCGGCGGCGGCGAGGCGCG
This sequence comes from uncultured Acetobacteraceae bacterium, assembly GCA_937873205.1. Classification (GTDB taxonomy): domain Bacteria; phylum Pseudomonadota; class Alphaproteobacteria; order Acetobacterales; family Acetobacteraceae; genus Lichenicola. The sequence goes on along the minus strand of CALMVO010000110.1, from coordinate 15,431 downwards.
CCGGCTGACCTTCCACTCCGACGTGGTGGCGAAGGCGCCGACGCGCTGGGGACCGGACAACATGGTGGTCACCTGGACGCCGGACTCGAAGTCCATCGTGTTCATGTCGCGCCGTATGGACTGGAACCCGTCGCAGAACCGGCTGTTCACGGTGCCGCTGGCGGGCGGGCTGCCGACGCTGCTGCCGCTCGACCGAGGCGGCCTGCTGACCTTCGGCCCGGACGGGCACACGATCGCCTACACCCGCATGTTCCGCGACTTCCGCACCTGGAAGCGCTACGACGGCGGCCGAGCCGAGGCGGTCGACACCTACGACTTCGATACCAGGACGCTGACCCACATCACCGACTGGAAGGGCACCTCGACCTCGCCGATGTGGGTCGGCCGCAAGATCTACTTCCTGTCGGACCGCGACGCCAACCGGCGCGAGAATATCTGGGTCTACGACCTGGACACGAAGCAGACCGCGCAGGTCACGCACTTCGCCGACACCGACATCGAGTTCCCCTCCTACGGCGACGACAGCATCACCTTCCAGCAGGGGGGGAAGTTGTGGGCGGTGGATCTGCCGAGCCAGGCGCTGCGCGAGGTGCGGGTCGACGTGCCGGACGACGGCACCCGCACGCAGCCGCGCTGGGTGAGCGTCGCGGGCGCGATCCGCGACGTCGACACCTCGCAGACGGTCGACTACGCGCTGGCGCCCAACGGCGCTCGCGCCGCCTTCTCGGCGCGCGGCGACATCTTCACCGTGCCGGCCGAGCACGGCACCATCCGCGACATCACCAACACCAGCGGCGCGGACGAGGACCATCCGGCCTGGTCGCCGGACGGCCGCACCATCGCCTACACCACCGACGGCAGCGGCGAGCAGCAGGTGGCGGTGCGGCCCGCCGCGGGCGGCCCGGAAACGCTGGTCACCCACTTCAGGACCGGCTTCTACTACACGCCGGTCTGGTCGCCGGACGGTCACATGCTGGCGGTGCCGGACGCCAATCACAATCTCTGGCTGGTCGACACCAGCGGCGGCGCCGAGCCCCGCAAGGTGGCAGCCGACCCGTACGACGAGATCCACGACGCGGCGTTCTCGCCGGACGGCAAGTGGCTCGCCTACAGCACCAGGCGCGCCAACAGGCAGCGCGAGATCCACCTGTATGAAATCGCCCTGCCGCGCGACACCGTGGTCAGCGACGCGATGGCCAACGATTTCGATCCGGCCTTCTCGCCGGATGGCAAGTACCTCTACTTCGTCTCGACCCGCCACGAGCTGCCGACCTTCTCGTCGAGCGAATTCAACGTCGCCACGCTGAAGTCGGACGGGATCTACGTGGCGACGTTGGCCGCCGCCACGCCGTCGCCGTTCGCACCACAATCGGACGAGGGCGCGTTCCAGGCGCGACCTGACCAGGTCGCCGTCAACCCGCCCGGACACGGCAAGCCGGCCGCCGCGGCCGCTGGCGCCACCACCGGCCCCGCACCCGCGAACGGCGAAAAGGGGTGGCATCCGGGGCTGTCGGGAGCGATCCACATCGACCTGGACGGGCTGATGCGGCGCGCGATGCCGGTGCCGGTCCCACCCACCGACATCGCGGCGATGGACGTGCGCGACCACCGCGTCGTCTACCTGACGCAGCCGCCCGCCCTGATCGAGGGCAACCTTCCCGGCGAAACGTCGGCGCTGCACGTCTACGACATGGATGCCCGCAAGGACGCGGTGGTGGTGCAGGACCTCGACGGCTACGCGCTGTCGGCCGACGGCGGCCGCGCGCTGATCAAGCACGGCAAGGCGTGGATGATCGTCGACACGAAGCCGATGGTGGACGGCAAGGCGGTGGGCGAGAAGGCGCTGCACCTGGAGACGATGCGCGAGCGGGTCGATCCGCGCCAGGAGTGGTCGGAGATGTTCGAGAACGCCTGGCGGCTCGAGCGCGACCTGTTCTACAGCGCGTCGATGAACGGCGACGACTGGCAGCGTGTGCACGATTCCTACGCCCGGCTGCTGCCGCTGCTGGGCACGCGCGAGGACCTGAACTACCTGATCGGCCAGATCCAGGGCGAGCTCGGCAACTCGCACACCTATGTCGGCGGCGGCGACGACGGCGACCGCACCGAGGCGGTGACAACGCCGCTGCTGGGCGCCGACTACGCGCAGGACACCGCGACCGGCCGCTACCGCTTCGCCATGATCTATCCCGGCGACAACACCAGGAGCCAGTACCGCAGCCCGCTCACCGAACCCGGTGTCGACGTGCATGCGGGCGACTTCCTGCTGGCGGTGAACGGCCAGGAGCTGCGGGCGCCCGACACCCCCTACAGCATCATGGTCGGGCTGCAGGGCCCGGTCACGCTGACGGTGGCGCGTTCGGCGACGGCGCCGCGCCGCGACGTGACGGTGCTTCCGCTCGCCAACGAGCTGGCGGTGCGCGAGCAATACTGGATCGACCACAACCGCCAGAAGGTGAACCAGCTCTCCGGCGGCCGCGTCGGCTACGTCTACCTGTCCGACATGGAGAGCCTGGGGATGGAGCAGTTCATCCGCCAGTTCTATCCGCAGATCGACCGCCAGGCGCTGCTGATCGACGACCGCTGGAACAATGGCGGCTTCATCGACCAGATCGTGCTGGAGCGGCTGCGCCGCGTGCTGGTCGGCATGTCCACCAACCGCGAGCGGGCGGCGATGACCGCGCCCGAGCAGCTGGTGGACGGGCCGAAGGCGGTGCTGATGAACCACTACTCGGCGTCCGACGGCGACATCTTCCCCTACTACTTCCGCAAGTACGGGCTGGGACCGCTGATCGGCACCCGCACCTGGGGCGGCGTGCGCGGCATCCGCGGCAACTGGACGCTGCTCGACGGCGGATACATCACGGTGTCGGAGGACAGCCTGTATGGAACCGACGGAAAATGGGTGATCGAGAACCACGGCGTCGATCCCGACATCGAGGTCGAGGACGTGCCGGGCGAATACCAGACCGACCACGACATCCAGCTCGAGACCGGTGTGAAGACGCTGCTGAACCGGCTCGGCCGCACGCCGCATGGGGTCGTGCCGCCGCCGCCGCCGCTGCCGGCCTACCCGCCCGACGGCACCGTGCCGCCGGCCTCGTTCGGGTCGGGGCGGTAGGCCGGACCGGCGGGCCCCGGGGCCGCGGCCTTGGCCTTGGCCAGGTGGACGGCGCTGCCGGCGGTCCTGCTGCCCTGCTGGCTGGCGGGATGCGGCTTTGGCAGCGGCGTCGTGGCGGTCGGCCCCGACACCTATGTCCTGTCCGAGGAGCGCGCCCCGGTGCTGGGCGGCGGCCGTGCTGCCGATCGGGCGGTGCTGGCGGAGGCGAACAGGTTCTGCCTGCGTCAGGGCCGGGTCAGCGTGATCCTGGATCTTCGTCCGGACGGCAATCCCTTCACGCCATATTATCCGACCGCCTTCGACGCCACCTTCCGGTGCCTGACGACGGCGGAGGCCGGTGCGGAGGAGGCGGCCCAGCCGGGTGCCACGGGCCGACGGAGGCCGTAGCCCCGGACGTTACGGGACAGGAAACGGGTAGGCGTAGTAACCGGAATAGATGGGATACGGCCGAAAGAACGGGTAGGGCACGGAGTAGGGATAGGGCGCGTAATACGGGTAGCCCGGATAGACGAACCCCGGATAGGCGACGGCGGTGCTGGTCGTCGCCACATGCTGGCCGGACGGGCGGGTCGCGGTCATCGCGGGCGACGGGCCGCGGTACGCGACAGCGGCGGAAGCGGACGCCGCCGGCAGCACCAGCAAGGGCGGCGGCGGGGGGACCTCCACGCATCCGCCCAGCACGGTCAGCAGGATCAGGTTTCCGATTCGGAGGGCCCGCATTCCGTCCATCCCAAAGAGGTTTTCGGACATTTGGACGTCGTCCGACCCTCCGCAAGACGATCCCATGAAACGCGCGGTATCAGTCCGGGGCGTGTCGTCTGCCGATCCTTCGGCGGTCGCGGGCGATGACCGCGCCGGCTCGGGCGCGCGGCGGCCGAGGAGGGATCGGCGGCGGCGCATGGAACCGCGCGGGCCGCCGCCACGTAGGGGTGTCCGTCCCCGCGCTACGGAGACACCCCTCGGCGGAGATCAGACGTGTCGCGACCGGACGGACGGCGGGATCTGACCCGGGCCCTGGACCACGGCCTGCGCGTCGGCATGGCGGCGGCGCTTGTCGCCACGGCGTGCTGCATGAGCGGGACGGCCCAGGCCCAGGCGGCAGCCGACCTGCCGGCGCTGGTGCCGGCTCCCACCGCGGCGCACCTCCCGGGCAAGATGGTGTTCGCCGCCCTGGTGACGCCCGACCTGATCGCGGCGGAGCGGTTCTATTCGAGCCTGTTCGGCTGGCGGTTCACCAACGCCTATCTCGGACGGACCCTCTACGGCCAGGCCTCGCTCGGCGGACGGACCGTGGCCGCGATCGCCCAGAAGCCGATGGAACCCGCCGGGCGCCCGGCCTGGCGCTCGTTCCTGTCGACCGACACCCTGGCCGCGAGCGTGGATACCGCGGTGGCGCACGGCGCATCGGTGCTGGTGGCGCCGCACGAGCTGGCCAATATCGGCCATGACGCGCTGCTGCGCGATCCGCAGGGTGCGGTATTCGGCATGCTGACGTCGGGCAGCGGCGATCCGCCGGACGTGGCGGCGCTGCCCGGCCAGTGGATCTGGAGCTCGCTGGTGACGACCGATCCGTCGGCGGACGCGGCCTTCTACAGGACAGTGCTCGGCTACGACGTTTTTCCCTCGCCTGACCCGCGGCAGGCCAGCCACCTGATCCTGGCCTCCGGGTCGTATGCACGGGCCAGCGTCAACCCGCTGCCCGCGACGCAGGCGGTCATGCATCCGCGCTGGATCAACTACGTCCGGGTCGCGGACATCGCCGCCACGGCCGCGAACGTGACGCGGCTCGGTGGCACGGTCGTGGTGGCGCCGCACGAGGACAGCCAGGGCGGCACCATAGCGCTCGTGACCGACCCGCAGAGCGCGCTGTTCGGGCTGCTGCAATGGTCCGACGACAACGCTGCGGGAGAGGCCAAGTGAGCCGCCCCGCAGGCCGGCAAGCAACGCTCGTCCTGTTGCTCGCCCTCGCGGCGGGCTCGGTGGCCGGTTGCGTCGGCGGCGGATATGGCGGTGGCCCCGACGGGTTCGGCGGCTACTACGGCGACGATGTCTATGGCGGCGGTTTCGGCGGCTGGGGGTCTGGCTACGGGGTCGGGCCGTACGGCGGTCGCGGCTTCCATGGCGGCGCGCCCGGCCTTCCCGGTGGCTTCCATGGCGGCGGGGGGTTCCATGGCGGCGGCGGTGGATATCACGGCGGTGGCGGTGGCGGATTCCACGGCGGTGGCGGTGGTGGCGGCGGACACGGCCGCTAGACCGGTCTCGTCGATGCCGAGGCGACCGGACGCCTAATCCGGCAGGCTGTAATGCAGGCCATACTCGTGGCGGCCGCCACGGACAGCGATCTCCATCGTGCCGGACAGACCGGCCAGGTCGCCGGTCGCCGAGCCGGGAACGATGGAAACCGAGAGCGACTCGCCGTCCCTGGTCATCCACCCGCTCTGCTGCAGTGCGAACGAGCCGTGCCGACCGGCCAGGGTGCCGGTCACCCGCTCCATCGCCACATAGCCGGCCGAGCCGTTGGCCGGGTTCCGCACCGCCAGCATCTGGCCGACGCTGGTGGCCTCCAGCCCGCCGTGGAAGGTCTTGTCGAAGGTCATGCTACTCACCGCCGCGTCGGCCGGGCCTGTCGGCGTCAGCGTGACGTCGAAAGCCCCGGTCGCCTCCTGCGTCGCCATCACCCTACCCACCTCCGCCAAAGCCGGTCCCCACCGGACGCCGCCGCCATCAAGCAGGCCAGGACCAGCCGGCGGGGTTGGCTATTCATCGTGACGGCATCCTGTCCCATCGTCGGCGCGGTTCTCAAGCCCAACCACGCGATCACCGCACCGGGACACGGGTCGCGGGCCGGCTGGGGACTGGATCGGACACCGGGCCCGATAGATGCTCAGTTTGCGGCGGCGGTGACGGCCATGGCAGAAGGCTTCCGCCGCAGGTGGTCGCGCGACGTCACCGGCGCATATCGGGGCGGTGCCGTGGCGTCGAGGCTCTCGATCAGGGCGTTGTGGTTCGGCTGATGGAAGAACACGATCGAGTAGCGCGGCCTGCTCCAGGCCGATTGCGGCGGCACGATGACGCGGTGCAGGGTCGAGACCCAGCGGTCATTGGTCCATTGCGCTATGAGATCGCCGATGTTGACCACGAAGGCGCCCGGCACGACCGGGACCTCCCGCCACGCCGAGCCGCTCCAGACCTGCAACCCCTCGGGTTCGGATGGCCGTGCACGAGGGTGAGGCTGCGAAGTCGGTGTGCACGCTGCCGCGCAGCTGGTCGGGCAGAGGCGGCTGCGTCAGCGGCGGATCGTGAAAGGCCACGAGATTGGAGACGTGCTTGTCGACCTTGTCGTCGAAGAAACGCTCGGGCGGGTCGAACGCCAGCGCGAAGATGCGCATGAGGGTCGCGGACAGGCTCTGGATCGCCAGGTAGTACCGCTCCATCGCGTCCCGGAACCGCGGCGCGTCGGTCTCGGCCGGCCGGATGTTTGGCGCGAACAGATTGGCCGCGGCGGGCGTCTAGAACGAGGGATCGGTCTTGCCGTCCACCCGGTTGATCGAGAAGCTCTCCCGAAGATCGGGCGGCGCCGCCTCACCGCGGGACTACGCCAGCGAGCTGCCGGCGAGGCACAGGTAGCCGCGATAGATCGCGGGATCGGGGGACAGCGCGAAGAAGCGCTCCGCCGCCTCGAGGACGTCCTGGACGGTCTGCTCCGGGATGCCGTGCCCGCCGATCGGCAGGAAGCCGGTGGTCTCGCAGGCCGCTGCGACCTCACGGGCCACGCGCCGCTTGTCGCTGCCGTCCAGATAGGGGGCGATGTCGCGAGCCGCATCGGCACATCGAGCAGCGGGCGCCCCCGCAGTGCCAGGTCCGCACCTCGTCCGCGGCCTCGATGATGAGGCCGTCGGGCGGCGGAGCGGACTCCATGGTCAGCCGGTGGTGATGAAGGCTGGTCGCCCCGACCCTGCCATCGACGAGGGTGTCGACCGTGTAACGGCCGACACCGAGCGATGCGGTCGTCAGCCGGACGGTGTCGGACGCGATGCGTTTGCCCCTGGACCTGTCGACGCCGCCGACCAGCGTCGGATTGGACACGGCGATGGTGGGGCCGCATGCGCTGCAGAGACCTGCCGGGACGGGGGGCGACGAGATACTGGCGGGTCGACCTCATGCGGTCGCTCCACGGTGGTTTCTCGCCCGAAGCTTTACCGCCGCGTCTCCGGGATCACCTGGCGCCGCGAGATCGGCCGCCGATCACCTGGACATCCGGACGGACCGGAGGCATGAAGCGGACCGTGCGCCGACGGCTGCCGGCGGGTCCGGGATGCGGCACTGGCGGGGGCAGCACGGCAATGGGAGCGGTTCGCGGTTTCCACGTCGCCGCCACCGACCGTCGTCGCGAAACCGTTTCGGGGCGTCGCGTGCCGGCGATGGAACGGCTTTCGGAGCGTGCGACGACCGGACCCGGAGCCAAGGCGGATGCCGCAGATGGCTGGGCTGTCCATCGGTCCCGGCGCTTGCGGCGACGCCTCTCCGACCGGCGATCCGGGCAGAACGGCCCGTAAGGTGCCGGGGATCGACCGGGATCGGGCGATCCTGATCTGCGTCACCCTGGCAGGCCTGGTCCTGTTCGTGGCACGGGCGACCCTGGTCGGCCAGGACGCCAACTGGGACCTGCAGAACTACCACGACTACGCGGCCTATGCGCTGCTGCACTGGCGCTACGGACTGGATGTCGGCGCCGCCGGGTTGCAGGGCTACTTCAATCCCCTGCCCTACGTGCCGTCCTACCTGCTGCGGCACCATCTGCCGCCGCTTCTGGCGGCTTCGGTGCTGGCCGCCGCGCAGTCGGTCGTCGTCCCGCTGCTCTGGATCCTGTCCGGCCAGCTTCTGCGATCCTCCGGTGCCGGCCTGCCGTGTCGCGCGGCGGCCACCGCGTGCGGCGTCTGGACCGCGATGACCGTCTCCGAGATCGGGACGAGCTTCGCTGACCTGCCGCTGGCCGCCCCGGTGCTGGGCGCGCTCTGCTGCGTCCTCGCCAGCGACCGCGCCACCGACCTCGGCCGGGCGCGGGCCCGCGACCGGCTGCTGGTGCTGGCTGGCCTGCTGGCGGGCACCGCGACCGGGCTCAAGCTCACGAACGCGATCCTGGGCATCGGCCTGCTGATCGCCTGCCTGCCGCCATGGCCGATCGGTCGGGCCACGGCCGGCCGGGCGCTCCGCTTCGCCGGCGGCGGCGTCGTCGGCATCCTGGCGACCGCGGGGCCGTGGGCCGCCCTCATGTGGATCCGGTACGGCGATCCGGTCTTCCCGGCCTTCAACACCGTGTTCCGCTCGCGCTCGGCTGCCGTCCGGACGTTCGCCGATGCCGACTTCCTGCCGCACGGGCCGATCGACGCATCGACCTACCCGTTCAGGATCGCCGCCGGCCTGCATCCGACGGCGGAAAACCCCTTCGCCGAGCCGCGCTTGGCTCTCCTCGCGGTCCTCTTGGGGGTCCTGCTCCTGGGGCGGCTGTTCCGGCCGGTGATCCGCCGCGACCGCGCCGCGACCGGGCTGGCTCTGGTCCGCGCGCTGATCTTCACCGGCGCGGGCGTCTGCCTCTGGCTCGCGACGTTCGCGATCGAGCGCTACGAGATCGTGGGCGAGATGATGGCCGGCGTGCTCGCGATCGCGCTGCTGCCGCGCCTGCTGCCGGCGCAGCTGCTGACACCGGCGGCCTGCGCCCTGGCCGTGCTGACGATCGGCCTGACGCGACCAGCCGACTGGTGGCATCGCGGCTGGGCGGACCCGTTCAGGGTGTCGCTCCCGGACCCGCTGCGCCGTCCCGCCGCTTACGTCCTGGTCGTCCATCCGAGCGGCTACTGGGCGTCGGCGCTCCCGGGCGGGTCGCGCTTCTACTCCGCCCTGTCCGCCGTGACCGGCGTCGGCGTCGGCGGCGTCCTCGCCGCGCAGCGCAGCGACGGTCTGGCGCATCCGCCCGGCGGCCTGGTGCGGACGCTGGGCGACGACGTGCCCATGGCCGAAGCGGCGCGTCGCGGCCTCGCCGCGCTGGGCTTCGTGCCGGCCGCGCCGTGCCTGCGCCTGCCCAGCCTCTGGTGGGTCAACACCATCGTCTGCCGCGCCGACCGGGTGGCCGGCCGATCGCGCGCCGCCTCCGACCTGCCGCTGAACGCCCCGGTCGATTTCTCCTGGAACGGAAGCGGGTGGGTCTATCTCGGGCAGGGCTGGGCCAACGGTGGCCCGACCGGCACGGCGATGGACGAGGCGGCCGCCGAGCTGATCCTGGCGCAGCACCCGACCGGACGACCGAGCCTGCTGGAACTCCGCTTCGCGCGGCCCGTCCCGGACGCCGGGCTCGGGATCCTCCTGAACGGACGGCCGATCCCCGCCGGCGCCGAACCCGATCAGGCCGCGACCATCCGGCGGATCTGCCTCGCCGCCGCCGCGGTCGGCGGTCCCGTGGTGACGACGTCGATCCGGCTGCACCGCCCCGACCCGGGCGCGATGCCGACGCCGATCCTCGCCGCGATGATCCTGCGCGACCCCGCGCCGGCGCCGTGCGCCGATGGGGATTGAGCATGTACGTGTCGGTCGTGATGCGCGTCAGGGCTCGTCGTCGACCGGACCGCCGCGACGGACCGCCGCCGGGCGACCCCGCGAGCAGCCGCCAGGCCCGCTTCCGTCCGGCACCGGCGTCATCGAGCATGCTGACCGTCGTCGTCGCCTTCTGCCTGCCGACCACCGCCACCCGCCTCCTCGGCATCGCGCCCGGCCGCAACGCGCTGCCGCGTCCGCGCCGCGCGCTCGGCGTTCCCCCGATCCTGGCCGGCGCGGCGGCGGTCCGATTCGGCGCGGAGGCGGTGCCGGCATGGCAGGCCGGCTGACACCTGGCTTGGCGCCCGCTGCCGGCGCTGTGGGTGCAGGCCTGGCTGCGTGACGATTTCAAGTAGCGCGGCACCGCGATGACCGTGGCGGCCGACGAGGCGGACGGCGGCGTGCCGGACCGGCCGCAGGCGCACGGCTCCTGAGCACGCCCGAGCGTTTTACCTTGCCATCACCCGTGCCAGTCGCTACGTGAGCCTTCGTGAGGTGCCCTGCGCAGCGCCTGACGCCTCCTTGTCGAAGGGCGGTCCGGCGCAGAGGACCAGCCTTTCCAGGAAGAGCGCTCCCTCACCCACCCAGCCATCGACCCGTTCGAGCGGCCTCGCCCCCGGGCGTGATCCGGCCGCACGCTGCCGATCCCTTCATCCCATCAGACGATCTTCCCCCGCAGCGGTTCGTGCCGCCGGCCGGATCCGACGCCAGGAGGCGTCCCTCGACCCATGACAAGTTTTGCAGACCTCAAGCTCGCCGAACCGATCCTCCGCGCTCTTGCCGAGGAGGGCTACACCGATCCGACCCCGATCCAGGCCGGCGCCATCCCGCAGCTGCTGGAGGGGCGGGACCTGCTGGGTCTGGCGCAGACCGGCACCGGCAAGACCGCCGCCTTCGCGCTGCCGATCCTGCACCGACTGGCGCAGCACCGCGTGCCGCATACGCCAAAGGGTCCGCGGGTGCTGGTGCTGGCGCCGACCCGGGAGCTCGCCTCGCAGATCGACGAGAGCTTCGCCACCTATGGCCGCCACATGCGGCTGAGCCATACGGTGATCTTCGGCGGCGTCGGCCAGGGCCGCCAGGTGGACGCGATGCGCCGCGGCGTCGACGTCCTCGTGGCGGCACCCGGCCGCCTGCTCGACCTGATCGGCCAGCGCCACATCGACCTGTCCAACGTCGAGGTGCTGGTGCTGGACGAGGCGGACCGCATGCTGGACATGGGCTTCGTGCGCGACATCCGCCGCGTCGTCGCCCTGCTGCCCAAGGAGCGCCAGACGCTGCTGTTCTCCGCCACCATGCCGAAATCGATCGCCGAGCTGGCCGGCAGCCTGCTGCGCGACCCGGCCCGGGTCGAGGTCACGCCGCCGTCAACGACGGTCGAGCGCATCCGCCAGGCGGTGATGTTCGTCGACGACAACAACAAGAAGAACGCGATGCTCATGCTGGTGCAGAGCCCCAAGGTGGTGCGTGCCATCGTGTTCACGCTGATGAAGCACGAGGCCAACAAGGTGGTCGAGTTCCTGGAGCGGGAAGGCATTGCCGCCGAGGCGATCCACGGCAACAAGAGCCAGGGCGCCCGTGAGCGGGCGCTGGCTGGGTTCAAGTCGGGCGCGGTCAAGGTGCTCGTCGCGACCGACATCGCGGCGCGCGGCATCGACGTTGACGACATCAGCCACGTGTTCAACTACGACCTGCCGAACGTGCCGGAGAGCTACGTGCACCGCATCGGCCGCACCGCGCGCGCCGGCCGCGAGGGCTGGGCGATCTCGCTCTGCGACGCCGAGCAGCGCGCCTGGCTACGCGACATCGAGCGCGAGATCGGCAAGCCGCTGCCGGTGTTCATGGACCATCCGTTCCATTCCGAGACCGCCGCCAACTCGACCATGCGCCCGCCGGTTCTGGGCAGCGGCGGACGCGGCCGCGGCGGCCCGGGCGGCGGTGGCGGTCATCATGCAGGCGGCCAGCGTTCCGGCGCCCGTCCGTCCGGCGGCCAGCCGCAGCGCCCGGCCGGCGCCAACCGCGGCGGCGGCGGAAACCGCCGCCCGTCCGGCGGCGGCCACCGCGCCGTCTGATCCCGTCGTCGGACCGGCGCAAGCGGGGCTGCGCCCTTCGCGAGCCGGTGCTCGGTCGGCCTGGACATGCGTACGGTCACTTCGGACATGTGGCCAGATCCTCGCGTTGGGTGAACGCGATATGATGGCCATCGACCAGCAGGTCGGCCCAGGGCGATGGCGCCGTGGTCATGCGCCCGGCGATCAGCGAGTTGCGGAGCGACTCGCAATGGATCGGGATCGTCAGGCTGCCGATGCCGGACCAGACTCCGTCAGGTCCCATCGCCATGACCTGGATGTTCGGCAAATCCGGTTCGATGAAGGCAAGCTGCTCGGTACCGTCGTGTCGCAGGTCGATGAAGACCGCGTCGCAGCGCCGGTCGCGCATGCGCAGGCAGTTCGGCACCCTGGGATCCCAGGGGTGCCACTGCGCCAGCCGGGGCAGCAGGGTCGGCGGCAGCGCGCGGCCGGCAGGATGCACCGTCACGTTGCGGATGATGTCGGCGGCGCTCTCCTGCGGCCGCATCGCGACGCCGGGCCTCGCGGCGAGCGCCGCCGTCGCGCGCCGCCGCACCAGCTCGGCATCCTGCGCCGGCGGGTCGCGCTGCAGCCGGAGCAGCGCCGCGCGGCCATAGCCGGCGCTGCCGGTGGCAAGGAAGGCGTAATCGAACCGGTCGGCGGCGACGCGTCCGGCGCGCAGGCGCGCGACCTGGCTGCCCGCCGCAATGCGGGCGGGGTCGGCCAGCGGCGTCAGCAGCGCCAGCAGGACCAGCACCACGACCGCGGCCATGGCGACGTTCACGGTCTCGATCCCGGCCAGCCAGCGCCTTGGCCGCAGCGCCGCCACCAGGTAGCCGAGCGCGTAGAGCCCACAGACCAGCAGCCAGGCCGCGGCCAGCACCCGCTCCGGCGACCAGCCATCCTCTGCCACGCGGGCGTGCAGGGCCACGATCGCCAGCCCGGTCAGCGGTAGCAGCAGGATGGCGCCGACCCGTCCGGTCACGCGCACGGCGGCCGATGCCGCCGCCTCCGCCAGGCCGTCGCGATAGGCGGCGTTCAGAAGCAGCAGCAGCAGCAGGACCGCCATGGAGAGCAGGAGCAGCGCATGGTGCGTGCGCCAGAGCGGTTGCGCGGAGACGAAGCAGAGGCTGACCAGGAAGGCGCCGGCGATCGCGGCCAGCACCGGCAGCAGGAAGCCGAACAGGGTCAGCACCAGCGTGCGGGCACCGTCGACCAGACGGCCGCGTAGGCTGGTGACGTGGATCGCAAACGCGATCGCCAGCGTGGTCAAGGGCAGGCTGACCGCGCGTTCGGTGAGGAGGCGACCGAAGCCGTGCAACCCGACCACCCCGAACAGCAGCGCGCCGAGGCCCAGGATCGCCCAGAACAGTCCAAGGAACAGGGCGGTCAGCACGAGCTGGACGCCGAGGTTCCAGGACGTCTCGAACAGCCGCGGATAGCTCGGGCGCCAGCGCCGGTCCGCGGCGGCGGCCAGCAACAGCGACTGCGCGACGAACAGGGCAGCGCCCAGAAGCGGCCCCAGCGCGAACACCGACGGGCGCGGGGGGAGCCGAACCGCCGGTGCCGGCAGCATGCGGGTGATGGAATGCACCGCCAGCACCGCGATGGCGGCGGTGGCGATCCCCAGCCACAGGCCGAGCGCCGGCGGACGCAGCCGTCCGATGCCGAGCGCCGCCAGGATCGGCACGAACTCGGCGCAGACCAGGATCGGCTGCATCAGCATCGGTACGGTCGCCGGCCAGGCATGGGTGAGGGCCGCGTTGCCGAGCAGGTAGATCAGCAGCGCCTGGGCGAGGGCGACGCCGGCGCGGACCGCCGCCGACGTGCGCATCAGTGCCCGCAGGCGGACTCCGGTGGCCGGCATCAGCGGACCACGATGCCGCGCGGCTGCACGATATCGGTGCCGGTGCCGGTTGGATCGGGCGTGAACCGCATCGGCACCTCCAGGACCCGGCCGCAGCCGGTCATAGTCCAGATCTCGCGCCAGGGCGCGACCGCGCGTGCGGCGGGCACGGGCGGCACGCCGTCGGGCTCCGCGGGCCGGGTGTCGTCGACCCCGAAGGTCCTGCATCCCGGCACCGCCAGCGCGGCGCCGGTCTCTGCAATGGGCATCGCATCCCTCTGCAGAGGGAGCCCGGCGCGGGTGCGGCCAGGCAGGCCGACCACGACGTTGATCCTCTCCTCGGACGTGGCGAAGAGATACAGGTTCAGCGTCGTGTCGTTGCCGCAGCCGCTCACCGGGAACGCCTCCTTCCAGCTGCCGCCATCGGGCACGCCGTCCGCACCGAACGAGAGCGGCTGCAGCATCGTGACCCGGGAGCCGTCCGAGACCAGCGACGGGCACCGCCGGAAGACACCGTCCGGAATCCCGGCAATGGCGCGGGACACCAGCCCGCGGTGCAGGCCGGAGGCGACGAACGCCTGCAGGTGCCGCTTCGGATCCGCGGTCTGCGCCGGAGCCGGTCCGGATGGAACGAGCAGCGCCAGCCCCGTCAGCACCGAGGCCGACCGCCTCCTCCAAGATCGCATCGGCGTCTCCTACCCCACCATCTCGGCAGCACGCGCCAGGTCCACCGACAGCACCCGGCTGACGCCGCGCTCCTGCATGGTGACGCCGTAGAGCCGGTCCATGCTGGCCATGGTCGACTGGTGGTGCGTCACCACCAGGTATCGCGTGCCGGCCTCCCGCGCCATGTCGGTGAGCAAGGCGCAGAAGCGCTCCACGTTGGCGTCGTCGAGCGGCGCGTCCACCTCGTCGAGCACGCAGATCGGCGCCGGATTGCAGCGGAACACCGCGAAGATCAGCGATAGCGCGGTCAGCGCCTGCTCGCCGCCGGACAGCAGCGACAGCGTCGACAGGCGCTTGCCCGGCGGCTGCGCGTAGATCTCGAGCCCGGCGCTGAGCGGGTCGTCCGAGCCCACCAGGCCGAGCTGCGCCCGGCCGCCGCCGAACATGCGCGCGAACAGGACCTGGAAATGGCCGTCGACCGCGGTGAACACCGCCAGCAGCCGCTCGCGACCTTCGCGATTGAGGTGGCCGATCTGGCCGCGCAACCGGGCGATCGCGGCGCCGAGCTCGTCATGCTCGCGGGCGATCGCGGCACTCTCGGCCTCGGCCTCGGCCAGCTCGAGGTCGGCGCGCAGGTTGACCGGACCGATCTCGTCGCGTTCGCGCGCGAGCCGCGCCAGCCGCCGGCGGAGCGCGGTCTCGGCGGCGTCGGACAGGTCGGCCGGCGCCGACTCCGACCCTGGCGAACCCAGTTCCGGGGAACGCGGGGTGTCGGCCAGCAGCTGCGCCAGCGCCGCCTGCGCCTGCTCGGCCCGCACCTCCGCGCGTGTCGCCGCATCGCGCGCCTCGCTGAGCGCCGCCTCGCTCGCCCGACACGCCGTCAGCGCCGACCGTGCCGCCAGCTCCGCCCGCCCCAGCCGCTCCGCCGCGGCACCGAGGGCGGCCTCGGCCATGTCGACCGAGGCCTGCAGCGCCTGCGCCTGGCGCTCCGCTTCCGCCGGCTCCGCCGCCGCCACATCGCGGGCCGCCTGCGCCACCTCGAGCCGCAGCGCCGCGGTCTGCATCGACGTCACCGCCGCCGCGCGGCGGCCGCGCCATTCCACGAGCCCAGCCGCGAGCGGCCCCTGCCGCGCGTCGAGGG
>CALMVO010000109.1:28515-70577 GCA_937873205.1 uncultured Acetobacteraceae bacterium | reverse complement strand
CAACAAGCTAGAGGATGATCCGTGAGCCTAAGCGATCGGATCATCCTCTAGCCCTGGGCGGGTTGGATGCGAGGATCTCCAACGGAGCCATGCTGCCGACCGGTGCGTCCGACTGTACGAGCACCGTCTTCTCGGCCGTCTCCGGATCCTGCCGGACGTGGTCGAGCAGGTGCACCAGGTTGAGCTG
Source organism: uncultured Acetobacteraceae bacterium (assembly GCA_937873205.1). GTDB lineage: Bacteria > Pseudomonadota > Alphaproteobacteria > Acetobacterales > Acetobacteraceae > Lichenicola. Next base: position 70,390 of record CALMVO010000109.1, on the reverse strand, counting down.
CCCGTCGGCGTCAGGATCGAACCAGCACTCGACGGCGTCGAAGGACCGGCAGAACTCCGAGAGCCCCATCAGCCAGCCCGCCGTGATCTCCGCCTTGATCGGGCCCCTGATGCTCTGCCAGAAGATCGCCTCGCGGCTCCGCTGCGGCCCGAAGAAGTCACCCGTTTCCACGTCGTCCGGCAGCGGCCCCACGACGGAATAACGCGCCAGCCCAACCTGGCCGCCCAGCATCGAGACCCCGATCGTGAGATCGCCGATGCGGGCCATCTTCAGGCTCCCGGCGCCGGACGCGCCGTTGGTCAGGATCAACCGCCTCAAGAGCATCTCCTCCGGCGCCGACCACAGCTTGGCAAAAGTCGGACCCTTGGCGCAATGATGCGGACGCATGGATGGAGGACGTCGGATGCGGCGGATCGGCGTCGTCGTGAGGCGGGCCGGCTGGCCGGTCAGCCTCATCCTGGCGCTGTTCTGCGCCGCGATCCTGATCGCGGCGCCCCGATCCGACATCCTCACCACGATCGAGATCGCCGCACCGCCGTCGTCGGTCTGGGCGGTGCTGACCGATCCGGACGACTATCCGGCCTGGAACCCGATGATCGCCGGCCTGCGGGGCCGGCTGGCCAGGGGCGAGGTGATCGAGCACATCGAGGGCTACGGCGCCGATCGCACGATCTTCTGGCCGATGGTCCTGGTCGCCGATCGCGATCGTGAGCTGCGCTGGCGCGGTCACCTCTGGGGGATCCCCGGCCTTTTCATCGGCGAGCACTACTTTCTGCTTCGGCCGACGCCACACGGCACGCTGTTCACCCAGGGCGAGCATCTCAGCGGCGCGCTGCTGTGGCTGTTCGACCCGCGCGAACTGGTGCCCGCCTTCGAGGCAATGAACGTGGCGCTGGCGGCAAGGGTCGGACCAGGCCGAGCGCCTCAGTAAGGGGTGCCATCCCTCGCCGTGTAGCGCCACTGCCCGTCCCCGCCGCGCATCGCCTGGATATCGTCGTCCGGATAGTCGACCGCATCGCCAGCGGTGCGGTCACCGATTTCAAGGATCGCGCAGTCGCGGTCCGTCCGTTTCTCCAGGTGATGCGCCGAGCCGCCGGCGGTGACGCCGGCGACCATGCCAGGCCGCAGGATCATTTCGCCGGCATCGGTGAACAGCGTCGGCTCGCCGTCCGGCACGCAGACGCACTCGTCCTGACGCGAATGCCGGTGATGCAGCGCCGAGACCGCACTCGGCGCACGACGGGTTCGGTCGCCCTGAAGTTGGCGAGGCCGAACGCATCGCCGAGCGGCCGCCTGATCCGCCCGCCCATCCGCGCCGCGAACGGCTCCGGACAGGTGCTAGGCTTGGTTTGGGGGCGGCATGTCCCCGGCCGCCGGCGCCGGAACGGTACTCCTCATTTCGGCCGCGCCCGCACAGGCGCCGCCTGCTGCGCGTCTCGCCGCAGCCGCTTCTCGCCCAACAGCAGCAGGATCGGCGCCGCGATGAAGATCGAGGACGAGGTGCCGACCACGATGCCGAACAGCATCACCCACGCGAACCCCGACAGCGTGTGCCCGCCGAACAGCGCCAGCGGCAGCGCCGCCAGGAACACCGTCGACGAGGTGCCCAGCGTCCGGTTCAGCGTCTCGTTGATGGAAAGGTCGATCAGCTCGCGCAACGGCATCGAGCGATACTTGCGCAGGTTCTCCCGCACCCGGTCGTACACCACCACCTTGTCGTTGGTGGAATAGCCCAGCACGGTCAGGATCGCGGCGACCATCACCAGGTCGAACTCGAACCGGGTGACGGCCAGGAAGCCGACCGTCTTGGTGATGTCGAGCACCAGCGTCGCCACCGCGCTGACCGCGAACTCCCACTCAAAGCGGAACCAGATGTAGGCCAGGATCATCAGCAGGCTGAGGCCCAGCGCCAGCAGCCCGTCCCTGAACAGCTCCGCCGACACCGAGGCGCCGACCGCGTCGGCCCGCAGGATCTGCGTACCCGGCTGCGCCTGCGTCGCGGCGGCACGGACACGCTCCACCAGCGCCTGCGTCGCCGCCTCGGAACCGGCATCCCTGCCGGCGACGGCCTTGATCTGGATCAGCACGTCATTGGCCGCACCGAACCGCTGCAGCCCGGCGGCGCCGACGTGATGCGCAGCCAGCGCCGCACGGATGCGACCGAAATCCGCCGGCCCCTGCGTCTGCGCCTCCACCACGATGCCGCCCTTGAAGTCGATGCCGAGCGACAGGCCGGGATAGAAAAACAGCGCCACCGAGGCCAGCGACAGGAAGGCCGAGACGGCCAGGCCCAGGAACCGGCCGCGCATGAAGCGGATACGGGTGTCGTCGCGGACGAAGCGGAACCTCGGGCGGAGCAGGGTCTGCGACATTGGGAGGCCCCTAGGATAAGGCCAGGGGCGCTGCCCCTGGACCCCGCTGGGGCGAGCCGCCCCAAACCCGCGAAAGTAGCGACGTCATACTGGTAGCAGGACCGGACGGACCATCGCGTACCACCGCACCATCAGCATGCGGGAGAGCAGCAGCGTCGTGAACAGCGTGGTGGCGATGCCGATGGTGATGGTGAGCGCGAAGCCGCGCACCGGCCCGGTGCCGAACACGAACAGCATCACGTGCGCCAACAGCGCGGTCGCGTTGCTGTCGATGATCGTGGACGTCGCCCGCTCGAAGCCGGCCTGCATCGCCGCCAGCGGCGCCCGGCCGCGGCGCACCTCTTCCCGGATGCGCTCGTTGATCAGGATGTTGGCGTCCACCGCCATGCCGAGCGTCAGCAGCATCCCGGCCATGCCGGGCAGCGTCAGCGTCGCCTCGAACAGCGACAGCACCGCCACGATCAGGATCAGGTTGGCCAGCAGGGCGAGGTTCGCATACCAGCCGAACAGCCCGTAGAAAACGGCCATGAAGGCCACCACCAGCACGAAGCCGACCGCCAGGCTGATGGCGCCCGCACGGATCGAGTCCGCGCCCAGCGTCGGCCCGATGCTGCGCTGCTCGATCACGGTGAGCGGCGCCGGCAGTGCGCCCGCCCGAAGCAGCAGGGCGAGGTCCGTGGCGCTCTGCGCAGTGTAGCGGCCGGTGATCTCGCCGCTGCCGGTCGGGATCACGCCCTGGATCGTGGGGGCGGTGATCACCTTGTCGTCCAGCACGATCGCGAACGGCTTGCCCAAATTGGCGCGGGTGACCTCGGCGAACTCTCGCGCGCCGACGCTGTCCAGCGTGAAGTCGATCGCCCAGCCGCCGGACTGATTGTCCTGGGACGCGCGCGCGTTGGTGAGATCGGCCCCATCCACCGCGACCTGGCTCAAGACCGGAAGGATCACCTTCGGATCGTCCTGCATCGGCAGCAGCAGGACCCCCGGTGGCGGCGGCCCCTGCGTGCTGACGCCGTTGGCGACCAGGTGGAAGGTCATCTTCGCGGTGGTGCCGAGCAGCGTCTTGATCCGTTCGGGATCGCCGACACCCGGCAGCTCGACCACGATGCGGTCCTGGTCCTGCCGCGTGATCTCGGGATCGATCGCGCCGGTCGCATCGATGCGCCGGCGTACGATCTCGATCGACTGCGACACCGCCTCGCTCGCCCGCGCCCGCAGCGCCGCCGGCGACAGGGCGACCGCGATGCGGCCGTCGGACAGCGTCTCCACCGACAGCTCGCGCGGCGTCGCGGTCGGCAGCGCCCGCAGCGTGGCGAGGTCGCGGTCCTGCTCCGAGGTGTCACGCGGCGCGAACGTCACCGCCTCCAACTTCGGGTCGGCGGCAAGGGTGCGGTAGCCGAGGCCGGCCTTCAGCAGCGCCTGCCGCACCTGGTCGGTCAGCGTCTCCAGCCGCTCGCGCGCCAGCGCGTCCAGGTCGACCCGCATCAGCAGGTAGGAGCCGCCGCGCAGGTCGAGCCCCAGGTGGATCTGCCGCCATGGCATCCCGCCGCCCGGGCTCCGCATGACGTTCGGCACGCAGAGCAGAAGGCCCAACAGGCAGACGGCCAGGACGGCGGCCATCTTCTGGCGACTGTAGTACATCATGACGGCCGGACGCGGCTCCTCGGGCGGACGCGGCGGACCATGCCGGGGCGACCCGGCGGATGCAACCGCCTCGGGCGCCGTCGCGCCCGGCCCCGGGACGCTCCATGATGGGCACGGTCGCCGACGGTGGCGCAGGGTAGGGCAGGCATGGGATCAGAGCGCAGGCGCAGCGGGCGGGTGGGGGAACCGGGCTTGCGCATCGGCATCGCCGGCGCCGGGCACTTCGGTCGCTACCACGCGCTGAAGGTGGCGGCGTCGCCGCGATCCGCACTCGTCGGCGTCCACGATCCCGACGCCGCGCGCGCCGCGGCGGTCGGCCGCGAGGCCGGTGGCGCGCCCGCTCTCTCGTTTGCAGCCCTGCTCGACGCCTGCGACGCGCTGATCGTCGCCGCCCCCGCGGAGGCGCATTACGCGTTGGCCGAGGCCGCGCTGCGCCACGGCCGCCACGTGCTGATCGAGAAGCCGATCGCCGCCACGCTGGCCGAGGCCGACCAGCTGATGGCGCTCGCCGCCGAATGCGGCCGCGTCCTGCAGGTGGGCCACCTGCTGCGCTATTCGGCCGAACACCGCGCCATCACCGAGCGCATCACGCGGCCGCTCTATATCGAGGCGACCCGGATCGCGCCGTTCAAGCCGCGCGGCACCGACGTGTCGGTGATCCTGGACCTGATGATCCACGACCTTGACCTGGTGCTGGCGATCGTGGACAGCCCGATCGAGGACGTGGATGCGCTGGGTGCTGCGGTCAGCAGCGCGCACGAGGACATCGCCAACGCGCGCGTGCGCTTCGCCAACGGCTGCGTCGCCACCATCACGGCCAGCCGGATCTCGCTCAAGACCGAGCGGCGGATGCGGCTGTTCTCCGAAGAGGGCTATCTGTCGGCCGATTTCGTCGCCCGGGAGCTGACCATGATCGGCCGCGAGCGCGGCCTGAAGCTGCCGGGCACCGGGGGGTACCGGCGCGAGGCGGTGAGCTGGCAGGAGCACGACACCCTGGCCGCCGAGCACGATGCCTTCTGCGCCGCCTGCCTCGACGGCGCGCCGGTGCTGGTCGACGGCGCCGCCGGCCGCCGCGCGCTCGCCGCCGCGATCGCGGTCACCGACAGCATCGCCGCTGCGCGCCGCCGCATGGAGATGTCCGGCCTGCTGCGGAGCTGACGATTGCCGGTTACCTGACGGCGGGGATCGGCGCCGTTGCGATCGTGACAGGAAGGATCATCGCATGACCGACAAGGTCTGGTTCATCACCGGCGCATCCCGCGGCTTCGGCCGCATCTGGGCCGAGGCGGCGCTGGCTCGGGGCGACAGGGTCGCTACGACGGCGCGCGACGCCGCCAGCGTTGCCGACCTCGCCGAACGCTTCGGCGACGCGGCCCTGCCGCTGGCGCTCGACGTGACCAGCGCTGGGCAGGTCCGTCAGGCCGTGGCCCAGGCGCACGCTCATTTCGGCAAGCTGGACGTCGTGGTCAACAACGCCGGCTATACGCTGGTCGGCACGGTGGAGGAGGCGAGCGAGGCCGAGGTGCGCGCCATCTTCGACACCAACCTGTTCGGAGCGCTCGCCGTAATACAGGCGGTGCTGCCGCTGCTGCGGGCGCAGGGCAGCGGCCACATCCTCGGCGTCTCGAGCGGCATGGGCGTGGTGGCGATGCCGATCGCCGGCTTCTACTGCGCGTCGAAGTGGGCCTTCGAGGCGCTGCACGAGAGCCTGGCGCAGGAGGTCCGCGGGTTCGGCATCAAGGTGACGCTGCTCGAGCCCGGCGCCTACGCCACCGACTTCTCGAGCCCGCGATCGTTGAGGCTCACGGCCGGACTCGATGCCTATGCCAAGCTCCGCCGGGAGATGAGCGGGCGGCTGTCGAGCGCGCAGCGCGGCGATCCGCAGGCGACCGCGGACGCCATCCTCCGGATCATCGACGCCGAAGACCCGCCGCTGCGGTTCGCCGTCGGCAACACCGTCCTGCCGATGGCGCGCGCCGCCTATGCCGACCGCATCGCCACCTGGGCGTCCTGGGCCGAGGTCTCTGACGCGGCCCAGGGCGAGCCGAGAACGCTCGCTATCACCGCGTTCTAATGGAACCCGCTTGATAAACGGCTTCCAAAGGCGAACCTTCGACGAGGTCCAGGGGCAGAGCCCCTGGCCTCACGTCACCGCGTGCGTCCGCAACCACGCGATCGCGCGGGTCCAGGCGGCCTCGGCGTCGACCTTGCGGTAGCTCGGCCGGTAGTCGGCGTGGAAGCCATGCGGCGCGTCGGGATACACCACCAGGTCGACCACCTGCCCGGCGGCCCGGGCCTTGTCCTGTGCCACTCGGAGGTCGGACTCGGCGATGCTGACGTCCTGGCCGCCGTATAGCCCGAGCAACGGGCACTTCAGCTGGCCGGCGAGGTCGAGTGGGCTGTGCGGCTGGATCGGCGTGTCCGGCGTGTTGACCGGCCCGTAGAACGCCACCGCGGCCTTGAGGGTGGGGTTGTGCTCGGCGTAGAGCCAGGTATCGCGGCCGCCGCGGCAGAAGCCGATCACCGCCAGCCGCGACAGGTCGCCACGGGTGTCGCCGGCCCAGGCGGTGGTGGCGTCGAGGTCGCTCATCACCGTGGCGTCCGGCGCCTTCGAAATCACGTCGCCGATGATTTGGCGCGGGTCGGTCATCTTCGAGAGGTCGGCCAGCCGCGCATACAGCTCCGGAGCCACCGCGTAGTAGCCGAGGTGCGCCAGCCGCCGGCAAACATCCTTGATGTATTCGTGGACGCCGAAGATCTCCTCGATCACCAGCACGATCGGGAACGGCCCGACGCCCGCCGGCCGCGCCGCATAGCCGGGCAGGTGGCCGTCCGACACCGGAATCTGCACTTCCTTGGCGACCAGCCCGGTGGCGTCGGTATGGATCGCCGGCGTGTCCGCGCGGGCGGTGGCCAGGGTGAGACCGGTGATCAGGCTGCTCATGACGAAGCCGCGACGCTTCATCGGGAACCTGTGCAGGCCGTCGGCATCGTCCATCCGGCACCCTCCCCGTGGTCCGGCTCGAAATAGAGCAGCTTCGGCCGCGGCGCGGAAGCGGCTCCAACAGCGTGGCCAGGGTCACCCTAACGGCCGCGGCAGCTTGCCGGGGACCTCGAGGATGCGATCCGACGGTGGTGCCGAACCGGGTGATGAAGCCGGTGGCCATGGGCAGCGTAAGGGTCTCGAGCTGGCTCTGCCGTCACCACCCGCGTCCCCGGTCCTATCGCGGGGCCACGTGGCGGCCGCTCGCGGCGAATGCCGTCATCCAGGCTTTCAACTCGGCGGGTGGGCTGGGGTGGCCGACCCTGAACCCCTGGATCTCCGGACAGCCGGCCTCGCGCAGCAGGTCGATCTGCCGATCCGTTTCCACCCCTTCCGCTGTCACTCCGGCGCCGAGGCTGCCGCAAAGCCCGGTCACCGCGCGCACGATGGCGATCGCGCCAGGCCGAACGCCAAGATCCTGAACGAACGACCGGTCGATCTTGACGCGATCGAACGGCAACGTGCGCAAAAAGCTGAGCGACGAATAGCCAGTTCCGAAGTCGTCGAGCGCGATCGTGATGCCGAGCGCCCTGAGGTCGCGGAGCATCCGGCTGGCTGCGACCATATCATCGATCATCGCCGTCTCAGTGACCTCCAGTTCGAGGCGACGCGGCGAGAGTCCGGTTCGCTCCAGCGCTCCGGCAATCCGGCCGACGAGATCTGGAAGCCGCAGCTGCAAGGGCGACAGATTGACAGAGATCCTCAGGTCTTCCGGCCAGCCGCGAGCCTCCTGACAGGCCGTCCGGAGCACCCAGTCGCCGATCTCGGGCATCAGGCCCACCTCTTCGGCGAAAGGGATGAAGTCGACGGGGGGAACGTTGCCGCGCGACGGAGACTGCCAGCGAAGGAGGGCCTCGCAGGATGTCACGGTGTCGGCGTCGATGTTCACGATCGGCTGGTAGTGCAGGAGGAACTGCCCCTCGCGGAGCGCCGTCCGCAGGTCGAGTTCCAGCGCGCGGCGTCGATGAGGCACGTCTTCGGGTTCCGTCCTGGTAGCCGGGACCGGCGGGAGGGTCTGGCGCGCCTGATCGAGAGCACACGGGCCGACCAGTTCGTCGAGCAGGATGCTGCGCTCTCCATCACACCCGTCCATCTGCGTGTCCTCGAAGACGATCCGGTTCCGGCCCTTCCTCTTCGCGGCGTAGAGCGCGGTATCGGCCCGCCCGATGATGCTGATGGGAGTGTCCTCCGGACGGTGAAAGGCGACGCCGCCGCTGAACGTCACCTGGCGGGGCTCACCGCCGAATGCGTAGGTAGGATGGCTCGTGACCGCCTGAACATCGAGAACGCGCCGCACGATCGTATCCTGGTCGCCCGACAGGATCACGAGGAATTCCTCGCCGCCGTAGCGGCCGACGGACAGGGGCTGGGAGACGGCCCGACCGAGCCTGCCGCCGAACTCGACCAGCACAGAATCGCCCGCAAGATGCCCGAATTCGTCGTTGATCTTCTTGAAATGATCGATGTCGCAGAGAAGGATCGCAAGCATCCCGTCAGAGCTTGTGGCTGACGTCACCGCATTCTCGAGCGCGGCCATGATCGCTCCACGATTTGCGAGCCCGGTCAGCACGTCCGACATGGCGATGCGCTGCAGATCGCTGCGCGCCTGCTCGATCTCCGCCGTCCTGATGGCGACCATTTCCTCAAGACGTCGTTGCTCCAGCCGTGACCGGTGCTCGAGCTCGCGTCTCGCATGTTCGATCTCGGCGGTCCGCAGGTTCACCAGGTCCTCGAGACGGCGTTGCCGTTGAAGGAGGAACCTGACGCGGCCCTGCCAGGCAGCGATCACTGCAAGGGCTGCGAAGGCCAGGCACAGGCCGAAAAACCACAAGCGGCGCCACCAAGGTGCACTGACGCGGATCGTGAAGCCGACGACGGACGACGTGATGCCGTGCGCGTTGCTGATGGCCACGAGCTCGAAACTGAACTTGCCCGCCGGCACGTTGGCGTAGCGGACTTCGTGTGCGGCGGTTTCGTTCCATCCGGCGTCGAGACCGCGGAGGCGGTAGCGGAAGCCTATCGCTCCCTGCGCATAATCAAGGTCCGTGAAGCGGACGATCAAGGGAGCGGTTGTCCAGCTCGCCTGCATTCTTGGGGCCAAGGGCAGGTTGCGTGTGCCGAGTATGACGGACGTTATCCTGGGATGAAGCAACGCTTGCGGAGGCAGATGGTCCGGGGTGCGCAGGTGCGAGAGGCCGTTGCTGGTTCCAAACCACATCGAGCCGTCGACGTCCTCGAAGACGCTCCACTGGTCCATGTCGTTGCTGATGGGGCTTTGGCTGCTATCGAAACGACGCCAGGACCGTCCATCGAACATGTCGATCCCGTGATCGCTGCCAACCCAAAGACGTTCGGATCGATCGCGATGAAGGAACAGGATGCTGTCGGACGCGATGACGGGGGAGCGAATGCTGCTCAAGGACAGCAGGTGGCCAGCCGTCAGCCGGAAGCGATGAACGCCCATCCCAGCGGTGCCGATCCAGATCGTCCCATCCGGGGCGAATGCCAGATCCATTGGATGGCTGCCCAGGACCGATGGAGACATGACGAGCTGAAAGGTCCCGTCCGGCCGCAACTGGAAGACGCCGCTTGGTCCGACGGCCCAGATCCCGCCGGAGGGATCGGTGATGATCTCGGTCTTCGTTTCCGGCAGGACCAGCCTTGGGCGGATGTCGGAGATCGCGCCATCGGCGTCGGGAACAACGAAGACGCCCTCCCGCGTCCCAAGCCAGAGCCGGTCCTCGCGGTCGACCATGGCCATCAGCACCTTGGGCGTGAAGGCCACGCTCTCCCTGTTCTGACCCTGTGCATCCACTCGCAGCAACGAGCCACCGAAGGGCGCGAGCCATAGCCGTCCCTTCCGGCTTGCGGCCAGGGCATAGTCGCTGCCGGCGATCCTACCCGGCTTGTCGTCGAGGGAGACGGTGCCCTTGTCGGTAGCGACCCATAACTGCCCGCCCGGGGGACGCGTCATCGACCAGACGGTGTTGTTGGGCAGCCCGTTGTCGGCGGTCCAATGTTCCCAGGTCTCGAAGCCCAGGCTGCGGAAGGCGCCCCCGCCCTCGCTGCCGACCCAGAGCGATCCTTCGTGATCAAAGAAGAGCCCATGAACGACGTTGGCCGGCAAGCCGCCGGGGTGGGGGCTATACTCCTTCCATGATCCTCCCCTGAACCCGAGCAGATCACCATCGCCCTCCGTAAGGACGCCGCCCAGGCCATCGGGAACCAGGTCAAGCTGCCCGGAATGGCCGGCGAAGTAGGACTGTGAGATCCCAGGCACCTTGACGGCGTGAAAGGATGCGTCGCCTGGGCCTCTCCAGGCCAGGTGACCGACGCTACGGACCCACAGGACGCCATCGGGCGCCTTGAGTGCCACCGACCAGTCGTCATCGGGCAGGCCTGCCTGCTTCCCGAGCGTCGTCACCTGGCCGTGGCTCGAGATGCACAGGATGCGGCCGCAACCGATCAGCAACCCATCCTTCCCGGCCGACACGACGAATCGCGCCGTCGCGAGCCCGGGAACCTTGTTGTTCATTCCGTCGTCGAATAACCGTGAAGGCGGCTCAAGTTTGGATGGACCGGTCGGGATGCGGAGCAAGACGCCACCTGCATCGATCACGGCATCGTCCTTGTTCAGCACAAGGAGATGGTAGGATCCGTCGTTGAGGGGCCTCCCACCGGTGTTGATCGCCCGGAAGGCCGCACCATCCTGCACGAAGGCGTGGCCCGCCGTGATGACCCAGAGCCTGTCTTCGGCATCGAACGCGATCTGCTGTATAAGCGACGCGGAAGGCAAACCCGGTGCCGCATAGGGCGTGAAGTGGACGCCGTCATACCCGTAGAGACCACCTTCCGTGCCGAACAGGAGGTTTCCGGCCTTGTCCTGTGCGAAGGACGTGACATCAAGGGTGCTGAGACCCTGTTCGTCGGTATAGTCCTGGAACCGGGTGAACTGAGCGTCCGCCCCGCGGGATGTCAGGAACGAGGTGACCATGACGATGGCCGCGGCCTCGAACAGACGTCGGATCCGACGCCTAAACCCTGGATGCCGTCGTCCCTGTCCCCGCGTTCGCAATTCATCACCCCCGGCCAGGGTCCACGTCGTAGCGATCGTTCATTAAGCAATCTTGAAGATGAGACCTCACGTTCGGACCAGCCGGTCCCTGACATGCATGCCGATGCTTCGCATGATCACGAAGCCGGCCGACGCAGTGCCGGTGTCGCCCGCGACCTTGAGCGTCGGCAGTCGGGCGGACGTCCCGGAACGGGGACGCGAGGTCGACGTCGCCTGTCCGATCCGGGCGGCGGATGCCCGCCGCCTCGGCGGCCGTTGCGCTCAGCCTTCCAGGGCCTCGCGCAGCGCCTCGAGCTCAAGCCAGCGTTCCTCGGCCGCCGCAAGCGCCGCCTCCGCGGCGGCCAGCGCGTCGGTGGAGCGGGTGAATTTGGCCGGGTCACGCCGGAACAGGTTGTTGTCCGAGAGCACCCGCCGCAGCCGCGCGATCTCGGCCTCGTGCGCGGCGATCTCGCGGGGCAGCTGCTGCAGCGCATGCTTGTCCTTGAAGGACAGCTTGCGTATGGCCGCCTTGTCGGACCTCGCCGACGATCCCCCCTGTGGTCCCCGGCGCGATCCGGTCGTTGCCGCCGCCGAGCCGCCGCCGAGCCCACCCCCCTGAGCCACCATGTCGCTGTAGCCGCCCGCGTACTCGGTCCAGCGCCCGCCATCGCCGGAGGCCACGATCGAGGTGGCGACCCGATCCAGGAAGTCGCGGTCGTGGCTCACCACCAGCACGGTGCCGGGATAGGCGGCCAGCATCTCCTGCAGCAGGTCGAGCGTCTCCAGGTCGAGGTCGTTGGTGGGCTCGTCCAGCACCAGCAGGTTCGACGGCCGCGCCAGCGCGCAGGCCAGCATCAGCCGGCCGCGCTCGCCACCCGACAGCACGCCGACCGGGGTGCGCGCCTGCTCCGGCCGGAACAGGAAATCCTTCATGTAGCCGATCACGTGGCGGCGCTCGGCGCCGACCTGCACGGTGTCGCCGCCGCCGCCGGTCAGCGTGTCGGACAGGGTGGCGGCAGGGTCGAGGCTGCGCCGCTGCTGGTCGAGCGTCACCACCGACAGGCTGCTGCCCAGCGCCACCCGGCCGGCATCCGGCCGCTCCAGACCGGTCAGCAGCCGCAGCAGCGTGGTCTTGCCCGCCCCGTTGGCGCCGACGATGCCGAGCCGGTCGCCGCGCAACACGCGCAGGTCGAGGCCCTGCACGATCGGCCGATCGCCATAGGATTTCGACGCCGCCTCGGCGACCGCCACCAGCTTGCCCGAGAGGCCTGTGCCGCTCGCCTCCAGCCGTAGGCCCTGCGGTGCGTGCACCGCCTCGCGCCGAGCCTGTCGCAGCGCCGCCAGCTCGCCGACCCGGCGCACGTTGCGCTTACGCCGCGCGGTGACGCCGTAGCGCATCCAGTCCTCCTCGCGGGCGATCTGGCGGTCGAGCTTGTGCGCCTGGCTCTCCTCCTGCTCCAGCACCTCCTCGCGCCAGGCCTCGAAGCGGCCGAAGCCCTGGTCCAGTCGCCGAGTCGTGCCACGGTCCAGCCACACCACGCTGCGCGACAGCGTCTGCAGCAGACGGCGGTCGTGGCTGATGATCACCATCGCCGACTGCAGCGAGAGCAGCTCGCGCTCCAGCCACTCGATGGTTGGCATGTCCAGGTGGTTGGTCGGCTCGTCGAGCAACAGCAGGTCGGGCGAGGGCGCCAGCACGCGCGCCAGCGCCGCCCGCCTGGCCTCGCCGCCGGACAGGCGCCCAGGGTCCTCGGCACCGGTGAGCCCGAGCTCGCCCAGCAGCGCCTGCGCCCGGTGCGGGGCATCGTTCGGGCCCAGCCCGGCACATACGTAGTCGAGCGTGGTGGCGTGGCCGGACAGGTCCGGCTCCTGCGGTAGGGTGCGCAGCGTGGTACCGGGCTGCAGGAAGCGGGTGCCGGAATCCGCCTCCAGCTCGGCTGCCGCGATACGCAGCAGCGTCGACTTGCCCGACCCGTTGCGGCCGACCAGGCACAGCCGCTCGCCCGACGACACCCCGAAGCCGGCGCCGTCCAGCAACGGCTTGCCGCCCAGCGTCAGCGTGATGTCGGAAAGCAGGAGGAGGGGTGGCGCCATCGCGGGGTTCTCGCCGATGCGGCCACTGGGCGCCAGGGGTGTGGGGAAAAAGGCCAGGGGCTTTGCCCCTGGACCCCACTGGGGCCTTGGTCCCAGACCCCGTTCGTTCAGGTCAATTCACGATGCGGGAGGCTGGCTGGGTGGAGACGATACGGATGTCGTTGCCGGTGCCGGTGCGGCGTTCGATCGGAACCTCCGGCCGCATCGGGCGAGCCGGCCGGGGAACCTCGCCGCCGGCGCGCGACAGTGCGGAGACGAACGAGCGGCCCCATTCCAGCGCCGAGGCGTCCTTGATCGCTTCCCAGCACGCCTTCCAGCGGTCCTGACGTTCCGGCCGGCTCATGCGCAGCGCCAAGTCGAGTGCGTCGGCAATCTCGTCGGGATCGACCGGGTTCACCAGGATCGCCGCCCCCAGCTGGCGCGCGGCGCCGGCGAATTTGGAAAGCACCAGCACGCCGGGATCGTCCGGGTTCTGCGCCGCGACGTACTCCTTGGCGACCAGGTTCATGCCGTCGCGCAGCGGCGTCACCAGCCCGATCCGCGCCTCGCGCATGAAGCCGGCGATGGAGTCGCGCGAGACGCCGCGGCTCAGCAGCCGCAGCGGTGTCCAGTCCGGCTCGCCCAGCGTGGCGTTGATCGAGCCGGCGGCATCGTGCAGGTCGTCGCGCAGCTGCTGGTAGGCATCGACGTCCTGCCGGCTGGCTGCCGCAATCTGGAGGAAGGTGGTCTGCCGGTTCCACTCCTGCCGCGTCTCCAGCAACCGGCGGTAGCCAGCCATACGATGGCGCAGGCCCTTGGTCGGGTCCATGCGGTCCACGCCCAGGATGAGGCTCTGTCCGTCGAGGCTGCGGCGCAGCCGGGCGGTCTCCGAGCTCTCGTGCGCGATCTCGGCGGTCTCGGCGAACTCGCGGGGTTCGATCTCGACCGGGAAGGCGCCGACCCGGATCTGCCGGTTGCCGAGCTGCAGCCCGCCGCCGGCGAGGCGCGCCGCGCCGGCGATGCGCTGGGCGGAGGCGGAGAAGTTCTCGGCGTCGTTGGCGGTCTGGAAGCCGAGCAGGTCGGCCGACAGCAGGTCGCGGATAAACAGCGCCGCGTCCGGCACGCTGGAAAGCATGTCCGGGCTCGGGAACGGCGTGTGCAGGAAGAAGCCGATCGGGCAGGTGATGTTACGGGCCCGCATCGCGGCCGCCATCGCCATCAGGTGATAGTCGTGGATCCAGATGGTGTCGGTCGGCCGCAGCAGCGGCAGCAGCACTTCGGTCAGCCGCGCGTTGGTAGCACGGTAGCCCTGCAGGCTGCGACGGTCGAAGTTCATCTGCTCGGGCAGCGAGTGCAGTAACGGCCACAATGTGCCGTTCGAGAAATTGTTGTAGTAGAGGTCAAGTTCGTGCGGCGTGAGGTCGACGGTGGCGTATTCCACCGAGCCGTGTTGCGTCAGCGTCGGCGTGCCGCACCGTTTTTCATCGTCCGACGTCTGGCCGCTCCAGCCGAACCAAAGTCCGCCCTGCCGCTCCATCAGGTCGTTCAAAGCCACTGCCAGACCGCCAGCCTTGGCGTCGCCGTTCGGGATGGTGACCCGGTTCGACACGACGACCAATCTGCTCATCCGACTCTCCCGTTAACTCGCGGCAGGCGCAGACCGGGGGGAGCTTCTGGATGGCGGGCCATCCCGGTGAACCGTCTGGAAAGACATACTATGTCAAGTTAAGCTTCGGAATAGCATCGGAGTTGCACCGGGGCCACGAAATCAGCCGCCGCGCAGCTGCTCCAGCCGCCGCAGCCTCACCGCCGTGCGCTCGCCCGCCAAAAGCTGTTCGACCGGCTCGACCAGCCGCCGGCGCCAGTTGGGATGCTCGTCAGTGGTGCCGGGGATGTTGGGCTGCTCATCCAGCCCGAGCAGGTCCTCGGTCGGGATCATCGCCAGCTCGCATGCCGAGCCGGCGACATGAGCCAGCGCCGCGTCGACCACCGGCGCCGCGTCCCAGACTGCCGGTTCCGCACCCGCGGCAGCGCCGCTGTCCAGCACCGCCTTCCAGAGCTGGGTCCGCTCGCCGGCTCGCTCGCCGAGCTGTCTCTGTTCCTCCGCCTCGGTGCCGCCCAGCTCGAGCCGGTGGCGGATGTCGACCCCTTTCCACCAGCCGGCCACCGTCGCCAGGTCGTGCGTGCTGGTCATGGCGCTCGCCTGCGCCGTCCAGTCGCGTGGCGGCGTAAAGCCATCCTCGCCGCGCTCGAACCAGAGTACGCGCATGCCGTCGATGCCGGCGTGCTGCAGCCGCTCCGGGAAGCCGTCCGGCACCGTGCCGAGATCCTCGCCCAGCACCACGGCGTGATTCCGCATCGATTCCAGTCGGACCAGCCGGACCAGGTCGGTCTCCGGCATCCGCATGTAGATGCCGGACGCCGCACTGGCGCCCTCCGGCACGATCCACAGCCGGTTCAGTCCCATCGCGTGATCGATGCGCACTCCGCCCGCGTGGCGCATGGCACCGGACAACATCTCGATGAAGGCGCGGTAGCCGTTGGCGCGTAGCCCGCGGGCGGAGAAGGCGGTGATGCCCCAGTTCTGGCCGTTGCGCTGCAACAGGTCGGGAGGGGCGCCGACCGTGAGCCCCACCAGCGTCTCGCCTTGCCGGCTCCAGCAGTGGCTGCCGCCGGAGTCGGTGCCGACCGCGAGATCGGCGATCAGCCCGATCGGCATGCCGGCCGATCGGGCGGCATCCTGTGCCGCCGCCAGCCCGGCATCGGCGCGGTATTGCAGCCAGGCGTGGAACGCGATCTCGGCCGTGTGGTCGCGGGCGAAGGCGCGGGCGTCCGCCGCCTGCGGACCGTTGAACCCGGCTGGCCAGTCCTTCCAGTGCCAGGCGCCGCCGCCGTCTCGCCACAGATGCGCGTGCAGCGCCTCGAACAGCGCATGCGACTCCAGCTTGTCGCCCTCCGCCGCCCGCCAGGCGGCAAAGGCTGGATCGTCGCCAGCGCCGCCGTCGAACTGCCGGCGCAGTCGCGCGAGCCGCTCGCGCCCGACCGCCGGCCAGTCCACCAGCTCCAGTCCCTCCAGCGCCGCCGCCTCCGAGCCGGGATCGGCGGCCGCGATATGCAGCGCGTTCAGCATGATCCGACTCGACGGCGCGTACGGGCTGAAGCGGTCCGGGTCGGCGGAGAACTGCGCGTGCACCGGGCTGATGGTCACCGCCGCGGCGCCGTGGGCGGCGGCTTCCTGCACGAAGATGGCCAGGGCGGCAAAATCGCCGACGCCTCCATCGCCAGGACGGCGCAGCGCGTAAAGCTGTTGCGCCAGGCCCCAGCACCGCGCCGACCGTCCTACGGCGCCCATCGCGTCCGCCACCGTGTGGCAGCGCGTCGGCGCCACCGCCACCGCGATCTCGTGTCCGTCGATCTCCAGCCGGTAGTAGCCGGGCTCGGCCGGCAGCACGACGCCGGCCTGTCCGCCCTCCGCCGATGCGGCCTCGCCGGAGCCGATGCCGCCATCCTCCGCCTGCAACCGCCAGCGTCCCGGCTTGACCGGAACCAGCAGGGTGCCTCCGGCCTCGCCGGTCAGCATCGGCGGCGGTGCCGCCGCCTCGGCCTCCAGCGCCGCGATGCGCTCGCGCGCCTGCGCATCGCTCGACGCATCGAGGTCGAGCGCGGCCAGGATCACGTGCAGATCGGCGGCCGCGACGTCGTGATGCCGCCCGAACGCATCCTGCCAGCGCGTCGAGAGCCCGGCCTGCCGACAGAGCGTGGCCAGCAGCGCCTCATCGACGCCCAGCGCCGCACTCACGGCGCCGGCCCCAGGATCAGCGTCGCCAGTGGGGGCAGGGTCAGGGAGAGCGAGGCCGGCTGGTCATGCGACAGCGTCTCGTCCGCCGTGACCGAGCCATGGTTGCCGACGTTGGAGCCGCCGTAGCGTTCGGAGTCGCTGTTCAGCAGCTCCTGCCAAACGCCCGCCTGCGGCACGCCGACGCGGTATTCGTGCCGCGGTACCGGCGTGAAGTTGCAGACCACCAACAGCGGTCGCTGCCCCGGGTGACCGTAGCGCAGCCAGGCGAACACGCTGTTGCCGTCGTCGTGCAGCACCACCCAGCGGAAGCCCTCGGGGTCGGCGTCGCGGGCGTGCAGAGCCGGCTCGCCGCGATAGATCGTGTTGAGGTCGCGCAGCAGCGTCTGCACGCCGCGGTGCCGCGGATCGTCCAGCAGCCACCAGTCGAGCCCGGTGTCGTGGTTCCATTCGCGCCGCTGCGCGATCTCGCAGCCCATGAACAGCAGCTTCTTGCCGGGATGGGTCCACATGAAGCCGTAGTAGGCGCGGAGCGAGGCGAACTTCTGCCAGTCGTCGCCCGGCATCTTCTCGATCATCGAGCCCTTGCCGTACACCACTTCGTCGTGGCTGATCGGCAGCACGAAACGCTCGGAGAAAGCATAGACCAGGCCGAACGAGATCTCGCCGTGATGCCAGCGTCGGTAGACCGGCTGCTCCTCGATGTAGTGCAGCGTGTCGTGCATCCAGCCCATATTCCACTTGTAGTCGAAGCCGAGCCCGCCCTCGTCGGCGGGACGGGTGACGCCCGGGAACGAGGTGGATTCCTCCGCGATCAGCACCGCACCCGGGCTGGTTTCGCGCACCGCGCGGCTGAGGTCCTGCAGGAAGGCGATCGACTCCAGGTTCTCGCGGCCGCCATGCCGGTTTGGCACCCACTCCCCTTCTTTCCGGCTGTAGTCGCGATACAGCATGGAGGCGACCGCATCGACGCGCAGCCCGTCGACGTGGAAGTGCCGCAGCCAGAACAGGCCGCCAGCGATCATGAAGCCGCGCACCTCGTTGCGGCCCAGGTTGTAGATGAACGTGTTCCAGTCCTGATGGTACCCCTCGAACGGGTTGCCGTGCTCGTAGAGCGGGCTGCCGTCGAAATGCGCCAGCCCGTGCGCATCGGTCGGGAAATGCGCCGGCACCCAGTCGAGCAGCACGCCAATGCCGGCCGCGTGGCAACGATCGACGAAGCCGGCGAAGTCCGCCGGCGTCCCCATGCGCGCGGTCGGCGCGAACTGGCCCAGAACCTGGTAGCCCCAGGAGCCGCCGAACGGATGCTCCATGATCGGCATCAGCTCGATATGGGTGAAGCCCAGTCCGGCGATGTAGGGGATCAGCCGGTCGCCGAGCGCCTGCCAGCTGGCCGGCGTACCGTCATGCGGCATCCACGACATCGCGTGCAGCTCGTAGACCGACATCGGCGCATCGGCGACCTGCAGCGCGCCGCGCCGCGCCATCCAGTCGTCGTCGGTCCAGGCGAACGGCGTCGGATCGGCCACCACCGAGGCGGTGGCCGGCGGCATCTCAGTGCGCCACGCCACCGGATCGGCCCGCCACGGCAACAGTGCGCCGTCGGGCCCGACCAGCTCGTACTTGTAGATCGCCCCGGCCGCGACACCGGGGACGAACAGCTCCCACACCCCGGATGGCGAGCGCACCCGCATCGGGTGGCGTCGCCCGTCCCAGCCGTTGAACGACCCCACCACCGACACCCGCTGCGCGTTCGGCGCCCAGACTGCGAACCGCGTGCCCCGGACGCCATCCACCGCCATCGCGTGCGCGCCCAGCACGTCGCTCAGATCGCGATGCCGCCCCTCCGAGATCAGATGGATGTCGAGCTCGCCGAGCAGCGGCGGAAAGGCGTAGGGATCGGCCTCCTCCCGCACGGTCTCGCCGCCGCCGCCGTCCGGCGTCGCGATCCGAAGCCGGTAGGGTGCCGCGCTGGCGATCAGCCCCGACCACAGCCCGTCGGCGTGCACGCGCGACAGGCTGCCGAGCAGCAGGCCGCTGGTCGCGTCCACCACTTCGACGCCGGACGCGTCCGGCAGGAAGGCGCGCACCGCCCAGCCGCCTTCGACCTGATGCGGCCCCAGCAGCGAGAACGGGTCGCCGTGGCGAGCGCGCAGCAGGCTGTCGACCGAGGCCGGATGCGGCAGGTGCGTCGTCATCAGGTCGGCCATGGCGTCAGGCTCCGGTCTGCGCGGCGTCGCCGAGCAGGCGCTTCATGATCTGGTCGAGCCCGCCGAGCGGGATACCGATCCAGTCCGGTCGGTTGTCGGCTTCGTAGCGGATCTCGTAGGCGGCCTTTTCCAGCAGGAACAGGTCGAGCAGCGACTGCTCCGCCGCCCGCGGCGCCCAGGGATGCGGGCTGGCCTCCAGCACCTCGCGATAGGCGGCCAGAAAATCCGCCCCGGCCCGGCTGCGGAACTGCTCGACCAGCATCTCGCGGCGCTCGGTGGTGCGCTCGCTGTTGCTGTGCAGCCGCGACGAGGCGGTGGCGGCGGCGTAGTCGAACGAGCGCAGCATGCCGGCGACGTCGCGCAGGCCGGACGAATGCGCGCGACGCTGCTCCATCGACTTCGCCGGCTCGCCCTCGAAATCGATCAGGTAGGCGTCGCCGCCGGTCACCAGCACCTGGCCCAGGTGGAAGTCGCCGTGCACGCGAGTCCGCAGCGCCCCGGCACCCGACGCGGCCAGGCGGCGCGCCAGCTCCTCCAGCTGCGCCTGGCGCGCCACCACATCCCGTGCCGCCGTCGCGACCCCGTCCTCCGCCACGCCGTCGGCGAGCCGGCGCAGCGCCGGCATCGCCCGCTCGATCTGCTCGATGACGCCGTCGGCCCAGCCATCGAGGTCTGCCGCGGTGACGGTCTCGGGCCGGAACGCCGGATCATCAGTCGGCTGGCTCAACACCTCGTGCAGCTGCGCTAGGCGGCGGCCCAGCGCCTGCGCGAAGCCGGCATAGTTGCTGTAGAGGTCGGCGTTCTGCTCGTGCTCGCTGCCCGCGGTCACGTCCATGCTCTCCTCGGCGGCACGGGCCAGGAACTCCAGCGTCCACTGCCAGCCGTCGCCCTGGTTGCGCACGAAGCCTTGCACCAGCATCAGCGTGTTCGGCGTTCCATCCGCGTCGTAGCGGGTGACCTCGCCATAGAGCGGCGGCGAGTTGGCATAGCCGCGTGCGGTCAGGGTTCGCGAGATCTCAGCCTCCGGGTGCACGCCGGGTAACACCTTGCGCACGACCTTCAGCACGAGCTGCTCGTCGATGATGGCCGAGCTGTTCGACTGCTCGGCAGACAGCCGGCGGATCTCGGGTTTGGCCGCCAGGGTCAGCCCGTCGAGCCGCTCGGTCTTGCTGAACACCAGCCGGCCGCCGCCCGAGTCCGCATCCAGCGGCAGCACCGCGTCCTCGGCGATCAGCGCCAGGGTGGCGGCGGCGAAATCGTCGCTGGCAAAGCCGTCGGTGACGTAGCCGACCAGCGGCCCGCGCCGCACCCGGGTCAGCGCCAGCTGCTGCGCCAGCGGAATCGCGTCCTCCTCTCGCACCACGCCGAGTGGCAGGAAGTAGCGCTCGCTGCGGCCGCCCACCGAGACCACGATCTCGGTCATGAGGTCGGTGTTGTCGCGGCTGGACCGCATCGGCACCGCATAGGCCAGCGACACGCCGGCCAGCGTCTCGCTCTTGGATGAAAACCAGCGGCGCTTGGGCAGGTAGGCCGGCAGCACTTCCTGCTCCAGCAGGCGCCGCGGCGCGCCGGTGCCGATCTCGGCCAGCGTGTTGCGCACGACGACGGTCGAGAGGTCGGGCAGAGGCTCCGGCGTCGGCGCGTGCCAGCTCGGCAGCGCCTGCTCTGTCGCCAGCATGAACCAGTAGAAGCCCTAGGGCGGCAGCGGCAGCAGGTAGGGGAGTTGGCCGATCGGGGGGAAGATCTACCCGCCGATCACGTCGACCGGCACCGCGCGGTTGAAATCGTGCAGATCCAGCTCGACCGCCTGCGCCGACCGCGACAGGTTGTAGACACAGAGCAGGGTTTCGCCGTGGCCGTTGTCGGCGCCATACTCGCGCAGATAGGCCAGCACCTTGCGGTTGCCCGGATAGAGGAAGCGCTGGGTGCCGCGGCCGAACGCGCGATGACGGCGGCGCACCTCCAGCATCCGGCGCACCCAGTTCAGCAGCGAGTGCTGCCCGGCCGCCTGCGCCTCGACGTTGACGGCCTGGTAGCCGTAGAGCGGATCCATGATCGGCGGCATCACCAGGCCCGCCGGATCGGCGCGCGAGAAGCCGCCGTTGCGGTCGATCGACCACTGCATCGGCGTGCGCACGCCGTCGCGGTCGCCAAGATAGATGTTGTCGCCCATGCCGATCTCGTCGCCGTAATAGATGACCGGCGTGCCGGGCATCGACAGCAGCAGCCCGTTCATCAGCTCGATGCGGCGTCGATCGTGCTGCATCAGCGGCGACAGCCGGCGGCGGATGCCGAGGTTGATGCGCGCCCGCTTGTCGGCGGCGTAGGTCTCCCAGAGGTAGTCCCGCTCCGACGAGGTCACCATCTCGAGCGTCAGCTCGTCGTGGTTACGCAGGAACACCGCCCACTGGCAGTTCTCCGGGATCGCCGGGGTCTGGCGCATGATGTCGGTGATCGGGAACCGGTCCTCGCGCGCGATCGCCATGTACATGCGCGGCATCAGCGGGAAATGGAAGGACATGTGGCATTCGTCGCCCTGGCCGAAATAGACCTGCGCGTCCTCCGGCCACATGTTGGCCTCGGCCAGCAGCATGCGGCCGGGCGCGTAGGCGTCGATCTCGGCGCGGATGCGGCGGATGATGTCGTGCGTCTCGGGCAGGTTCTCGTTGCTGGTGCCGTCGCGCTCGATCAGGTACGGCACCGCGTCGAGCCGCAGCCCGTCGATGCCGAGATCGAGCCAGAACCGCATCGCCGACAGCACCTCCTCCATCACCGCCGGGTTGTCGAAGTTGAGGTCGGGCTGGTGGGCATAGAAGCGGTGCCAGTAGTACGCCTTGGCCTCGTCGTCCCAGGTCCAGTTCGACTTCTCGGTGTCGCAGAAGATGATGCGCGTGCCCGCGTACTTGGTGTCGGTGTCGGACCAGACGTAGAAGTCGCGCTCGGGCGATCCGGCCGGCGCCCGCCGCGCGCGCTGGAACCAGCTGTGCTGGTCGGAGGTGTGGTTGATCACCAGCTCGGTGATGATGCGCAGTCCGCGCGCGTGCGCCGCCACCACGAACTCCCGCAGGTCTGCCAGCGTGCCGTAATCGGGATGCACCCCGCGATAGTCGGAGATGTCGTAGCCGTCGTCGCGGCGCGGGCTCGGGTAGAAGGGCAGCATCCAGATCGCGGTGACGCCGAGATCGACGATGTAGTCGAGCTTCTGCAGCAAACCTGCGAAATCGCCGACGCCGTCGTTGTTGCCGTCAAAGAACGACTTGATGTGGATCTGGTAGATCACCGCGTCCTTGTACCAGAGCGGGTCTTCTATCGGCGTCAGCGTCGCGGGCAGTGTCATGGGAACGGTCCTGGGGATGTCTTGCATGATGTCGAGGCGCACGCGGCCGGTCAGCCAGCCGGCTCGGCGCGCCAGATCAAATAGGGCTGGTCGGGCGAGAGCGTGATGTCGTGATGTTTGCCCGACAGCGTGAAGCTGCCGCCGCCGACCAGGTCCTCCAGCGCCAGCGTGCCTTGGTCGGGCAGGCCCCAGCGCCACAGCGGCAGCTCGATGCGGGCCCGCTGCACGTTGGCGGGATCGAGGCTGATCGCCACCAGCACGGTGTTGCCGAGGTCGGGTGTGGATTTGCGGAAGAACAGCACCGCGTCGTTGGCGGCCGGCAGGAACTCGATGCCCATGTGGGTGCGCAGCGCCGGGTTCTCGGCGCGGACCCTGTTCAGCTGGGTGATCTCGGCCACGATGTTGCCGGGCCGGTCCCAGTCCCAGGTGCGGATCTGGAACTTCTCGCTGTCGAGATACTCTTCCTTGCCCGGTGCCAGCGGCGTCCCCTCGCACAGCTCGAAGCCGTTATAGACGCCGAACAGCCCGGACAGCGTCGCCGCCGCAGCGGCGCGGATCAGGAAGGCGCCACGCTGGCCGGTCTGCAGGAAGGCCGGGTTGATGTCAGGCGTGTTGACGAAGAAATGCGGCCGGAAGAAGTCGGCCGGCGCTTCGGTGGTGAGCTGGGTGAGATACTCGGTGAGCTCGGCCTTGCTGTTGCGCCAGGTGAAGTAGGTGTAGCTCTGGCCGAACCCGACCTTGGCCAGCCGTGCCATCACCTTGGGCCGGGTGAACGCCTCGGCCAGGAACACCGCGTCCGGGTATCGCGCCCGCACCTCGGCGATCATCCACTCCCAGAATGGAAACGGCTTGGTGTGCGGGTTGTCGACGCGGAACAGACGGATGCCGTGGCGGCACCAGAACAGCACGGACTCCGCCAGCGCCAGCCACAGCCCCGGCACGCTGCCGGACGCATAGAAGTCGACGTTGACGATGTCCTGGTACTTCTTGGGCGGGTTCTCGGCGTAGCGGATGCTGCCGTCCGACCGCCACTCGAACCAGTCCTTGTGTTGGCTGAGCCAGGGATGGTCCGGCGCGCACTGGATTGCGAAATCGAGCGCCAATTCGAGTCCGTGCCGCTCCGCCTCGGCGCGCAGGTGCAGGAAATCCTCCAGCGAACCGAGCTCGGCGTGGATGTCCTCGTGCCCGCCGGATTCGTTGCCGACTGCATACGGGCTGCCGACGTCCCGCGGGCCAGGCGTCAGCGTGTTGTTCGGCCCCTTGCGGTTGACCCGGCCGATAGGATGGATCGGCGGGAAATACAGCACGTCGAACCCCATCGCGCGGATGCGCGGCAGGTGTCGCTCGACGTCGCGAAAGGTGCCGTGGCGACCAGGATCGTCCGCCATCGAGCGCGGGAACACCTCGTACCAGCTGGCGAACCCGGCGCCGGTGCGCTCCGCATCGACCGGGATCTCGGCGCTGGTCACGCAATGCGGGCGGTCGTCGGCCGCCTGCATCAGCGCCAGCATCGGCTCCGACAGCATCAGCGTCCGCTGTCCGTCCGCGTCCGCCGCCTCGATCGTGGCCAGCGTGTCCGCCAGCTCCGCATGACCGCGCGCCACGGCGTCGCGGACCAGGCTCGCCCCCTCGGTCAGCTCCAGCGCGATCGGCACCCCGGCGGCATGCTTGGCCCCAAGTTCATGGCGGTAGTTGGCCCAGCGGTCGCGCCACGCCTGCACGCGGTAGAGATGAAGCCCCCGCGTCTCAAGCGGGAAGGTGGCCTGCCAGCGGTCATTGCCGAGCAGCCGCATGCGGGTCTCGTGCCAGTGCGTGTCACCCGGGCCCTGCCATTGCAGCGCCGCCGACAGAACGTCGTGACCATCGCCGATCACGTCGATCTCGACCGTGACCACCTCGCCGGCCAGTCGCTTGACTGCGAATTGTCCGCCATCGACGCAGGGGCTCGGCGACTCCAGCGCCAGCCGCGGGCGGGCGGCGGCGCGAACGGCGGAGTCAGGATCGAGCGGCAGCGGCGTGCCGCCGCCCAGCCGGTTGGCGCGGAACGCCAGCAGCCCGCCCGGCGGCACCGGCACGGCGTGGCCGGGCACCAGCTTCTCGTGCTTGGCCTGCTCCCGACTGGGCGGCGCGCCGAGGTCCAGTGGCGCGAACGGCGAGAAGGCGCCGCCGGTGAACGGCAGCACGCCGGCCGGATCGAACGGCATGGCGCGGTCGCCGCGGGTGTTCAGCAGCAGAAGCGTGGCATCGTGGCTGGCGCGCGGATCGTCGTGGCTGCAGCGCAGGATCGCCGCGACCGCCTGGCCGGGCGCATTCAGCCGCCGCGGCGCGCCGGTGGTGCCGACATGATCGGCGATCGCCGCCAGCGCCGCCATGTCGATGCCCGCCATGGCCGCATCGGAGACGATCCAGCCGATGCCCTCGGCGACGGCAAGACCCAGTGCCCGGCCCGGCTCGGCATGGCCGTCGGGCAGTGCCGCCAGCACCGGCCCGGCACTCCGCAGCACTCGCAGCTCCTCCTGGAACCACGGCTCGCGTCCGTCCCACCAGGCCAGCGACGACAGCACGCCGTCCAGCCCCACGCCGTCCAGGCAGCGGATCTCGTCCCAGGCCAGTCCGCCGGTGTCGGCGATCAGCACGCTGTCGGGCGCCATTTCGCGCATTGCCCGCAGCAACGGAAGCAGCAGGGCCGCCGGTACCGTCGGCAGCCCCAGCAGCCGGGCGCCGGCGATCCCCTCGGCCGACAGCCCGGCCAGTATCCGGCCCCAGAGCCGGCCCACCGCATCGGCGGCATCTTCGTCCGCCAGCGCCGCCTCGGCGATCTCGGCGGAAAAGCCGTGTCGCGGATCCAGCGCCCGCTCATGGCGCGGCTGCGGGAACAGCTCGGGCTCGGCCGCGGCCAGCGCACCGTCCGCCGCGACCCGGTCCACCACCAGCTCGACCAGAATCGGCAGCGCGCCGGCCAATGGTGCCGCGATCGCGGCATCCGCGACCAGGCCGGGGATGCCGTGCGCGACAAAGACGTCGTGCAGAAGTATGCCGTCGATGCCGGCCGGCAGCGCCAATCCGATGTCGACGGCGGCGCGCCGCACGAACCGCGAGGCAGTGCCACGGGTCCGGCGCGGGCTTGATCGGGTTGACCCGGCGTCGCTGCCGCCGATCGGCTCGATCACGTCCATACTGCCCCCGGTTGCTGCGTTTGGGATGTGTCTGCGCCGGAGACGCCGTCCGATCAACCCGATGCGACCGCCTTTGGGGCATGCCCGATGGTCGCCGCGGGCATCGCATGGCCGGCGGCCGACCGTAACCCGACCGGCGCGGCCCGCCTCGGCAGCCGAACGTCCCCGCGCGCGGCCCGGTTCCCCTGCAACGACCGTCGAGGCGATCGAGCGTACTCGTAGGTCGACAGGGGGTGGACGCTACTGCAGGTCGACGCCGCCGCTCACGGCCTGATACGTGGCGATCGCCAGCGTCAGCGGCTCGAACGGCTTGGTGATGACGAAGGCGGGCTCCACCGCCTCACCGGTCAGCAGCCGCTCCGGATAGGCGGTCACGAAGATGACGGGCGCGTAATGATGCTTCAGGATGCGGCTCACCGCGGAGGTGCCGTCGCCGCCGAGGCCAAGGTTGATGTCGGCCAGGATCAGCCCGGGCTTGGTCGCCTGCGCCAGCCGCACCGCGTCCGCCTCGGTGGAGGCGACGCCGACCACGCGGTGGCCGCAGCCCTGTACCAGCTCCTCGATGTCCATGGCGATGATCGGCTCGTCCTCGATGATCAGCACGTCGGTGGCGGCGGACGCCCGTAGCCGCTCCCGGGCATCGCCGAGCTGATCGCTGGCGTCGGCCATGTCGAGCATGACGATCGGCGCCGCGTCGTCGATCGGCACCTCCTCCAGCGCGGTGAGCAGCAGCAGCTGGCGCTGCTTGGAGTTGAGGCCGTCGACCATCGAGGGCAGCGTCGAGATGCCGGCGTCGAAGCGCCTGGTCACCCAATGGTAGAGCCCGTAGCGTGGCGTCAGCGTGTCGTCGGTGGATGCCAGCATCTCGCGCAGGCTCTCCGCCACCAGTAGGTCGCCACGCGGTTGGCTTCCGGTGAGGGCGCGCGCATAACGTCGCGCATAGGGAAGGGCGCGGAGTAGGTCATCGCGCCGCGTGCTTGCCATCAAGCGTCTCTCTCTGAACAGGAACGGGATTGGACTTGGACGAACCGCCGCAGACGCTGCAGCCGCGCGCCGTGACGGGTGCCGCGGCACGGAAGGCGGCGGGTGACGTGCATCGCGAGATGGGCCGGCTGCTGCCCGACCTGCGCGCCTTTGCCCGGTTCCTGACCAGAGACGCTAGCGCCGCCGACGACCTCGTGCAGGATACCGTGGTGCGGGCGCTGGCCGCGCAGGGATCGTTCCAGGACGGCACGAACCTCAAGGCCTGGCTGTTCACCATCGAGCGCAACGCCTTCTACGAGCAGGCCCGCCGCGCCCGCCGCGAGGTGAGGCTGCTCAGCGAGCAGAGACCGCAGTCGGAGGCGTCGCCGCCGGAGGCGCACCGGCGCGCGGAGCTCACCGATCTTTCGCGCATGCTGTGGACGCTGCCGCCGCTGCTGCGCGAGGCCCTGGTGCTGGTCGGCGCCCAGGAGCTCAGCCACGAGGAGGCGGCGGCGATCTGCGGCGTGCCGATCGGCACCATGAAGGCGCGCGTATCCCGCGCCCGCAGCCAGCTCGCCCGCAGCATGGCCGCCATCGACGCGCCGGCCCTGGAGGCCGCGCACGCCGACCAGGTTACCTGACGGCGGCGCGGGCCGCGCATCGGTCACGCAGGGCAAGTCTCGATAATCGATCAGTCCAGCCTCCCTGGTTGTCGTGGCGATGTGGCGGTTGCGCGACATCCATGGCACCGCCCGGGACCGGCTTGCAACTGCCGGAACGGCCGGCAGACTGTGGTCACGCCGTCGTGGCCGGACGCCACCGTCCCAGCACGTCGTAGGGAAGACCGGTCCAATTCGTCGGGGCTAGACAATTCGCCGCGAGCGCGCCGCCGGCCGGTTCCATACCTCTCCGTTTCGTGACTAGGCCGGGTGTTGGGTCATGCAACGTGTCTCATCGGATGATCATTGCTCGGTCAGGAAATCGGAGAGCTCGAAGATGCCGAACAGCTTCCACGACCAGGTCATCACCATCCTGCCGAAGCTCCGAGTGCAGGCACTCGCTCTGACCCGCAATCGGGCCGCCGCCGAGGACTTGGTCCAGGACGCCGTCTGCAATGCCTTGTCGGCTCAGGCCAGCTTCATTCCGGGCACGAACTTCCCGGCCTGGATGCACCGGATCCTGCGCAACCGCTTCATCTCCAACCTCCGCAAGCGCCGCGACACCACGGACATCGACGACGTGCCGGCGTCGACCTTCGCCACCGAGGCGCCGCATGAGGACCGGCTGGCGCTGAAGGATCTCGGCAAGGCCATGACGCGGCTGCCGGCCGATCAGCGCGAGGCGCTGGTCATGGTCGTCGTGCAGGGCATGAGCTACGAGGCGCTGGCCGAGGCGACGGACTGCGCGGTCGGCACCGCCAAGAGCCGTGTGTTCCGCGCCCGCCGCCAGCTCGAAGCCTGGCTGATCGGCGACACGCCCGAGCGTTCGGACGACCGCGCTGCCGCGGCGCGCGCCTCGATGCTGAGCCGGGCGCTCGACGCGCAGATCGCGGATGCGCGCCGCGGTCATCGCGTCGCCTAGGGAGGATCGTCGCCGACCTGTCGGCATATCTGTCGGCGGAGCCTCTCAATCGAGCAGGCAGGGGAACGGGCATGGCCCGAACCCGTTTCGATCCCAGCTTTCGGCTTCGGCGGGCGTAACGGGATATGTGGGTTTGATGACTGGCGCGAACGACCGGCCACCCGGGGAGCGTTCGCAGCCGGGGTCGACGGGTCGCCGCAAGGTAGACAGCGCGTTCGATCTCTGGCTGCAGCGGGGCCTGCACAAGATATTCGACGATGTCGCGAACGAGCCGGTCCCGGACGAGCTGCGGAAGCTCATCGAAGACGATCGCGAGGCGTGAGGTGCAGACCACACGGCCACGTCGAAGCCACATGACCGGGACGTCTCGCTGGGCCTCGCGCTGGTTTGACACGGTCAGCGCCCGCTTGCTGGTCGTGATCCTGTTCTCGGTGGTGCCGATGGCGCTCCTAAGCAGCTTGATGGCCTGGCATAACTACAAGACGGCGCTCGACGTCAGCTCCAACCGGGCGGCGGTGGTTGCCGAGGCGCTTATGGCGCAGACCGATGAGCAGATCGCGGCGGCCGAACGCATGTTGCAGGCGGTTGCCCAGCGGCCGTCACTGCGCATCGACGCCGACTGCAATGCCCTGCTCGGTCTCACGCGGTCGTTGCAGACCGCGCGGCTGGTCGACCTCGCCTTCATCGACCCCAGCCAGCCCGTGCCGTGCGGCTCCCCCGACACCCGCCTGAACACGACCCTCGCCGGGTCCGGTGCCGAGCCAATCCCGCCCCATACAGCAGTCGGCGCGATCACTCTGCAAACCTTGCTGGACGGTGATGGCCTCACCCGGCTTCCGGTGCTGCGTCTCACACTGCCGGTCGGCACGCCGGCCGGGGCCGCGCGGCTCGTTGCCGACATGAGCCTCGGTTGGACGCGGGCGCAGCTCGCGGCCTCGGACCTCTGGCGGAGCCGGCTCGGCCCCGGCGGCGACACTGAGGCCTGGCTCGTCGCCCATGACGGCCGCCGCGTCTCGCTCTGCACCGATTGCGGCTGGTCCGGGGCGCAGGCGAGGCGGGCGTCCCGGGTCCGGCTGCCGGTGGCCGAAGGGCACTTCCTCAAGCCGGCGATGATCGGCGACGTCGACCTGCTGGTCACCACGATGCCCAGCCACGCCGAGAGCCAGGCGCTGTCGACCTTCCTGTGGCGCGTCGTCGCCATCGCGCTGCTACTGACGCTGGGCCTGATCGCGGTCGGCATCGGGGCCAGCCGACTGATCGTGGCGCCGCTGCGGGCGGTTACGCGGTCCGTCACCGAGTGGCGCCGCGCCGGCGCCTACGATCCGCGTCATACCCGGTCCACGCCGATCGAGCTGCGCCAGCTCTCCCGCGCCTTCGCCCAGGCGACGCAGTCGCTGGCCGCGCACGAAGAGCGGCTCCGCAAGGCGGAGACCAAGCAGGAGCTGCTCATCAAGGAGATCCATCACCGGGTGAAGAACAACCTGCAGATCATCGCCTCGCTGTTGAACCTGCAGGCCAACCGCATCCGTCAGCCGGAGGCGCGCGCCGAGTTCGCCTCAGCACGCGACCGGGTTCGCGCGCTGGCGACGTTGCACCGCTACCTCTATTCCGAAGGCGAACTGCACACGCTGAACATGCGCTCCTTCCTGGAGGAGTTGTGCGGCCAGCTGTTCCAGGCGATCGGCGAGAAGGAGGGCCGCCGCATCCGGCTCGAGATCGAGGCGCCCGAGATCGTCATGTCGACCGATCAGGCGGTGCCGATGGCCCTGGTGGTGACCGAGACGGTCAGCAACGCCATCAAGTACGCCTTTCCCGGCGGCCGGAGCGGCGTCGTCTCGGTGCGGCTCGCCGAAGAGGTGGCGGGCATCGCCACGCTGGTGATCGAGGATGACGGCGTCGGCATCCCGGCTGGTCGCGCCGAAACCGAGAGCGGCGTGCGCGACGGCATCGGCATTCAGCTGATCCGCGGCTTCGCCCGCCAGCTCGGCGCCACGCTCGAGGTGGTGGAGGGGGGAGCCGTCAACGGCGGCGGCACCCGCTATACCCTGATGGTGCCGCTGCATCCCGAACCCGCCGCCGCCGCGGAACCGGAGGCCGCCGAGCCCGCCCCGGCGTGAACGGGAGCATGAAGCTTCGGCAACAAAGCGGGGCTGGCCTGGGCATCGCCGGCCGACGTGGCTAGATCGGCCCCAGCATGACATCCGACCGCTCCATCGTTCGCGCCTGGTCGCGGCGCCAATCCCGCCTCGGTCGCCGTCAGGCGATGCCGACGATTCTGCTCGGCCTCGCCGCCACCGGGCTGGCGGCGGGACAGGCCTGGTGCATCGCCACGGTGCTGGCGCACGCGCTGCTGCCGGGCACCGGAGCGGCAGCCGACCTCTCCGCGATCGCCGCCTTCGCGGTGCTCGCGCTGCTGCGGGCGTTGCTGCTGGCGGTGGGGGACGGTCGCGCGGCCGCCGGCTCCGGCGCGTCCCGCCGCCGGCTGCGTGGCGAAGCGCTGTCGGCCATCCTGGCGCAGGGACCGCCGCTGCTGCGGCGGCAGTCGACCGGCGTGCTCGGCGCGCTGGTGGTGGACCGCATCGAAGCGCTCGACGGGTTCTTTGGGCGCTGGATCCCGGCGGCTTCGCTGGCGCTGGCCTCGCCAGCGCTGATCCTGGCGGTGGCACTGGCGGTGCAGCCGCGCGCGGCCCTGGTGCTGCTGGCATGTGGCCTGGCGGTGCCGGTGTCGCAGGCGGCGTTCGGGATCGGCGCCGCCGTCGCCGCGCGGCGGCAGTTCGTCGCCATGGGCCGGCTCCAGGCCCGCTTCCTCGACCGCGTGCGCGGCATCGCCACCATCGTGCTGGCGGGCCGCGCAGAGGACGAGGCCCGCCGGCTGGGCAGCGCCGCCGACGAGCTGCGCCGGCTCACCATGCGCGTGCTGCGGGTGGCGTTCCTGTCGTCGGCCGCCCTCGACTGCGCCTTCGCGGTCGCCCTGGTGCTGGTGGCGCTCCTCGACGGGCACGTCCTGCTCCATCGCGGCCCCGGCTCTCCCGGCGACGCGGCGCTGCTGCGGCGCTCGCTGTTCGCCCTGCTGCTGGTGCCGGAGTTCTTCCAGCCGCTGCGTGCCTTCGCGCTCGCCTACCAGGACCGCATGCAGGCCGCCGGCGCCGCCGACGCCTTTCACACGCTGTCGCACGGCGTGGCGCCCGTGACGCCGGCGGCATCGGCCGGCGGTCCGGTGCTGGTGCGCACGGTCGCCGCGCACGGCGTGTCGGTGGCCTTCGAGCGTGTGAGCTTCGCCTGGGATCCATCACGCGGGCCCGCCCTCGACGACGTCAGCTTCCGCATCCCGGCGCGGGAGACGGTGGTGCTGGTCGGCCCGTCGGGCAGCGGCAAGTCCACCATCGTCGAGATGCTGCTGGGCTTCGTCACCCCGGACGGCGGCCGCATCACCCTGAACGGCGCCGACCTCGCCAGCATCGTCCCGGACGCGCTGGCGCAGATGACCGCCTGGGTCGGGCAGCGGCCGCTGCTGTTCGCCGGCAGCATCCGCGAGAACGTGCTGTTCGCCCGGCCCGGCGCCAGCGAGGCCGAGCTGGGGCAGGCGCTGCGTGCGGCGGCGATCGACGGCTTTGCCGCAGGGCTCCCGGACGGCATCGACACCCGCATCGGCGAGGGCGGCTACGGCCTGTCGGGGGGCCAGGCGCAGCGCGTGGCGATCGCCCGGGCCTACCTCCGCGACGCGCCGCTGCTGCTGCTCGACGAGCCGACCGCGCATCTCGATCCCGGCACCGAACGCGAGATCCTGGACAGCCTGCGCCGCCTCGCCGTCGGCCGCACGGTGCTGCTGGCCAGCCATTCCTCCGCCGCCCACGCCTTCTCCGGGCGCCGCATCGACCTCAGCCACGGCCGCGTGGTGCAGCTGCAGGGGGTGGCCTCCGCATGAGCGGCCCGCTTCCAGGGCCGGCAGGCGCGCAGCCCGCGATGCCGGCCATGCCGCTGCTGCAGATCCTCTCGCTGTGGCGCCGTCGCGGTCCGGGACTCGCCGCCGGGCTGGCGGCGTCCCTGCTGGCCTTCCTCGCCGGCATCGCCCTGCTGGGCGTGGCCGGCCTGCGGCTGGCCAGCGCCGGCGCCGGGGTGCTGCTGGTCTCGGCCCTGCTGCTGCGGCTGCTGGGCGTGGGCCGCGTGGTGCTGCGCTACGGCGAGCGGCTGGCGACGCACGACGCCATGTTCCGGGCGCTGGCGGACCTGCGCGTCTGGTTCTTCCGCCGGGTGGCGCGCAGCGCGGCAGGCGGCCTCGGCCACCGCCGCTCGGGCGACCTGCTGTCGCGGCTGGTGGGCGACGTGGAGGCGCTCGACGGGCTCTACCTGCGCATCGCGGTGCCGCTGGCCGGCGCCGCCGTGGCCCTGCCGCTGCTGGTCATGCTGGCGCTGCGCCACGGCGCCTGGCTGGCGCTGTCGGTCGGATCCGCCTTCGCCTGTGCCGCCTTCCTGCTGCCGCTGCTGGCGGCGGTGCTGGTGCGCGGCGACGCCGGCGCGCTTTCGGGCCGCAACGCCGGTCTCCGCGTGGCGGTGCTCGACCTGGTCGGCGGCCTCCGCGAGATCCGCGCCTTCAACGCCGAAGGCCGCATGCTGGCCGGCGTGCAGGCCAAGGAGGCGTCGCTGCTGTCGCTGCAGCTGCGGCTGGCGCGGCGGACCGCGATCGCCGGTGCGCTGTCTTTCCTGTGCCAGCAGGCTGCGGTGCTGGCGGTGCTGGCCGCGGCCGCCGGCCTCGCCTTCGGCCGGCTGGGGGCGATCGACGCCGCCGTGCTGCTGTTCGTGCTGATCGCCGCCTTCGAGCTGGCCGGCGGGCTGACCCGGGCCGGCGCGCTGGCCGGCGCCATCACCCATGCCGCCGCGCGCGTGGTGGAGGCGGGCGCTGCGGCGTCGCCGGCTCCCGCGGCCGGACATGCGGTGCCGCAGGGCAGCGCGCTGCGCTTCCGAGACGTCGGCTACCGCTGGCAGCCGGACCGGCCGCCGGTGTTCGAGCATCTGACCCTGGAGATCCCGCAAGGGTCGCGAGTCGCCGTGCTGGGGCCGTCCGGCGCCGGCAAGTCCACCCTGGCCGCGCTGCTGCTGCGCGTCGTCGCGCCGCAGGGCGGCACCATCACGCTGGGCGGCGTCGAGCTCGCCGAACTCGACGAGGCCGTGCTGCGGCGGCATTTCACCTGGCTGAGCCAGTCGACGCACCTCTTCGAGGACACCATCCGCGGCAACCTGCTGCTGGGCCGGCCGGACGCCACCGACGACCAGCTTTGGCAGGCACTGGACCAGGCCGCGATCGGCGACGTGGTGCGGGCGCTGCCGGAGCGGCTGGAGAGCTGGCTCGGCGAGGGCGGCGCGGGCCTGTCCGGCGGACAGGCGCGTCGGGTGGCGCTGGCCCGCGCCCTGCTTTCGCCGGCGCCGATCCTGATCCTGGACGAGCCGGGCGCGGGCCTGGACGCCGCGACCGAGCAGGCTCTGCTGTCGACCCTGAACCAGGTCGCCGCCGGCCGCACCGTGATCCTGATCGCGCACCGCCTGACCGGCGTGGAGCGGCTCGACCGCATCTGGCGCCTCGCCGGCGGCCACGCCACCGCCGCCGCCGCCTGAGCGATCGCGTTGTTGCCGGATTGACGGTGCCCCGGCTTGCCGGCACCTGTAGCGCCAACAGCTCCGGAATCCTGGTCCATGCGTCGCCTGTCGATCTTCGCCGCCCTCTGCCTGCTCTCGGCCTGCGCCACCGAGACCGGAGGCGGCGGTAGCGAGACCAGCCGCAAGTACGTCGTCTTCTTCACCAGCGGCTCGACCGCGATCGATGCGTCCGGCACCGACGTGGTCGCGGTCGCCGCCGCCGTCGCCAAGCGCAACCCGACCATGACGGTCGTGGTCGCCGGCTATGCGGCCGCGCATGGCAACGTCGACGCCGACCAGGCACTATCTGCCTCGCGCGCCGATGTGGTCGCGGCGGCGCTGAAGACCGACGGCGTCGAGGCCGCGCGGGTGCGGGAAAACCCGCGGCCGCCCGCCAACGAGACGCCCGCGGTCGCCGCCCGCCGCGTCGAGATCGGTTTCCTACCCGCTGGCTGATTCGGGCTCGCCATGCTGACCGCCGTCGATCTGGATCCGCTGACGGTCCCGGCCGCGGACGGCGATGGCGGCAGCCCCGAGGCCGTGCTGTCCCGCGTGTTCGGTTTCCCCGGCTTCCGCGGCCTGCAGAAGCGAGCGATCGACCGCGTCATGGCCGGCGGCGACACGCTGCTGCTCATGCCGACCGGCGGCGGCAAGAGCATCTGCTACCAGCTGCCGGCGCTGTGCCGTCCAGGCATGGGGCTGGTGATCTCGCCGCTGATCGCGCTGATGGACGACCAGGTGGCGGCGATGCGCCAGCTCGGCATCAAGGCCGCGGCCCTGCACTCGGAGCTGGAGCCGGACGAGAACGCCCGCATCCGCAGCGAGCTGGCCGGCGGCCGCCTCGACCTGCTCTACGTCTCGCCGGAGCGGCTGCTCTCGGGGAGCATGCTGGAGCGGCTGTCGCGGCTCGAGATCTCGGTGATCGCCATCGACGAGGCACACTGCGTATCGGCCTGGGGGCACGAGTTCCGGCCCGAATACCGGGCGCTGGCGCAGCTGCCGCGGCATCTCCCGGGCGTGCCGCGGATCGCGCTCACGGCCACCGCCGACCCGCGCACCCGCACCGACATCCTGGAGGCGCTGGCGATGCCGGACGCCGAGCTGCTGGTCTCGTCCTTCCATCGGCCGAACCTGCACATCGCGGCGCGGCCGAAGGGCTTGGAGCTGAACCAGCTGCTGGAGCTGCTCGGCCGGCACCGTGATGCCGCTTCCATCGTCTATTGCAACAGCCGCAACAAGACCGAGCGCATCGCCCGATCGCTCCGCGAGCGCGATTGGCCGGCGATCCCGTTCCATGCCGGGCTGTCGCCGATCGAGAAGCGCGCCGGGCTGCTGCGCTTCCGTTCCGGCGAGCCGATCGTGATCTGCGCCACCATCGCCTTCGGCATGGGCATCGACCGCCCCGACGTGCGTTCGGTGGTCCATCTCGACATGCCGGACAGCCCAGAGGGCTACTACCAGCAGATCGGCCGTGCCGGCCGCGACGGGCTGCGCTCCGACACGCTGCTGCTCTATGGTGCCGACGACATGGCGCGCGCCCGGCACTGGCTGGAGCAGAGCCAGGCGCCGCCGGCGCAGAAGCGGGTGATGGGCCAGCGGCTGGAGGCCATGATCGGCCTGGCCGAAAGCACGGGCTGCCGCACCCGGGCGCTGCTGGCGTGCTTCGGCGAGGCCCTGGACGAGGATTGCGGCCACTGCGACACCTGCCGCAACCCGCTGGCCGTGTTCGACGGCACCGTGCCGGCGCAGAAGGTGCTCTCCGCGATCTATCGTACCGGCCAGATGTTCGGGGCGCTGCACATCGTCTCCGTGCTGCGCGGCAAGCAGACCGAGGCCGTCAAGCGTCACCGGCACGACCAGCTCGCCCTCTACGGCATCGGCCGCGAGAAGCCGGACGGGTTCTGGCGCAGCGTGATCCGCCAGCTGGTGGCGCGCGGCGCGCTGCGGGTGGTCGAGGGCGAGTATGCCAGCCTTGCGCTGCAGGAGCAGGCGGCGCGGCCGATCCTGCGCGGCGAGGAGCGGGTGATGCTGCACGAGGAGGCCGCCGCCGATCTCGCCAGCGAGCTGGCCGCCTCGCCGTCGCCGCGCGTCGCCAGCGTGCTGCGGCCGCTCGACGAGGGCTCGGACGCGCGGTTCCAGGCGCTGCGCGCCTGGCGCACCACCGAGGCCCGTGCCCAGGCGGTCCCGCCCTACCTGATCTTCGGTGACGCCACGCTGCGCGACATCGCCGCCGACCGCCCGCGCAGCCTGGCCGCGCTGGCCGGGATCAAGGGCGTCGGCGCCTCCAAGCTGGAACGCTACGGCGACCGCGTGCTGCAGATCCTGGCTGACGCGCCCTTGTGACGTCCGGCGGCCGCAACCCGCGCATCGACCTGCTGCGCGGCGTCTCGATCCTGCTGGTGCTGCTGCACCACTTCAACATCGCCTACCACCTGGACGACACGTGGCTGGTGGCGGTGCTCGGGTGGCCGTTCCTCCACGCCGTGCTCCGCAACGGCAACTACGCCGTCACGATGTTCTTCGCGGTCTCGGGGACCCTGATTACCGCGAACGCGATCCGGCGCTGGGGCGACCTCGGCCGCATCCGGGGCGCTCGACTTCTACCGCGATCGGGGCGCCCGGATCCTGCCGTGCCTCGTCCTGCTGCTGCTCGCCGTCAACCTCCTCGCGGCGGCCGGGCTCGGCATCTTCCGCAACCATCCGGAGTTCGGCGGCCCGGTGTCGTTCTGGCTGGTCGATCTCGCCTCGCTCACCTTCTGGATGAACGTGCTGATGGAGCGGGCCGGCTGGCTCAACTACGTGCTCTGCGTGCAGTGGTCGCTGTCGATCGAGGAGGTGTTCTACGCGGGCTTCCCCGTCCTGTGCCTCTTGCTGCGGCGCGACCGCCTGCTGCTGATGGCCTGCGGCGTCTTCATCGCCATGGGACCGATCTGGCGCGCCACCCACCAGGCCTCGGAATACGAGGAGCTGAACGGCTACCTGTCCTGCTTCGACGGGATCGCGTTCGGCTGCTGCGCGGCGTTGCTGGCCCGGCACCTGCGGCCGCCGGCCCGCCTGCTACGGCCGCTCCAGATCCTGGCGGCGATCGCGATGGGCTGGTTCTACCTGTCCGGCCCGATCGGCCGCACCGCTATCTACGGCGTCACCCTGATGGCGCTGGGGACTTCGGTCATCCTGTTCGCCGAGCTGGTCGGCCCCGTCCCGCGCCGGCCACCGCTGCCGATGCTGGCGCCGCTGCGGCGCTGCGGCCGGCTGAGCTACGAGCTCTATCTGTTCCACCTGATCGTGCTGGGCCTGCTACGGACCGCCTGGCCGCCGGACGCGACCGCGGGCAATGCCAGGTTGGCGCTGCTCGGCGCCTATCTCGTGCTGTCCGCGGCGCTGGCGGTGCTGGTGGGCCGCTGTTACTCCGAACCGCTGCATCGGCGGCTCCGCACTCGGTCGCCCAGCCTCTCGTTCCAGCCGACGTGACCCGTCTGGACCGCGCTGCCGGCCGCGCGGGATACCCACATCGTCGTCCGGTCCCTGCTGACCCGATCGCCGAAGCCCAGACGCCGCCACGTACGGCCGCCGCTGGTGCGACGGTCGGCTGGCTGCGCGATGGGCTGGGCGTCGTCGCCGACGCCGCGCGAATCGGCGACATGGCGGCCGCACTGCCCGACGATCACGGCGTCTACATGGTGCCGGCCTTCACCGGCCTCGGCGCCCCGCACCGGGACCCGCAGGCGCGCGGGCTGATCTGCGGGCTCACGCTGGACATTACGGCCGACCACGTGGCGCAGGCGGCGCTCGAAGCCGTCGCCTAGAGCGTGATCCGATCGCATAGGCTCACGGATCACGTTCTAGCTTGTTGTTTTAACGAGCATCTTGATCCGATCAAACGATTCCGTTCGATCGGATGATGCTCTAGCAGACCCTCGACCTCGCGGACGCGATGCGGCGCGACGGCGGCGACACGGCACGGGCGATCCGGATCGATGGCGGCATGGCGGCGAACGACTGGTTCTGCCAGTTCCTCGCCGACATGCTGCGGGTGCCGGTCGAGCGTGCGCGTCAATCTGGAGGCGACGGCATGCGGCGCCGCGTTCCTGGCCGGACTGGCGGTCGGCGCATGGCCGGACCTGCCGGCACTGGCCGCCACTTGGAGCCGCGGCGCCGTCTTCACGCCGGGTATGGCGGCCGCGAAGCGGGTACGGCTGCTCCCCGGCTGGCAGGACGCGCTGGCCCGGGCGCTGGCACCGCCGCGGTCCGCCGCTACTTCGTCTGCAGGTGGTGGCCGACGCCGACCGTGAACGGCGCCGTGAGCGTGGCGCCGCCCCGGAACGAGATCGTCACAGGGATGGTGGCACCGGCCTTCACCGCCGCCGTCGGGTTCCGACAGGTCAGGTGGTAGCCGCCGCGCACGAAGGCGAGCTGGCTCTTGCCCGGCACCGTCAGCCTGATGATGCCGCCCGAGGTGGCGCTGGCCTCTTCCAGCTGGAGCGCGCCGCAGGCGGGCGCGCTCCAGCCGTCGATCAGCAGCGGCTGGCTCGACGTGTTGGTGACGGTGAAGAAGCCCATCGCCGGCGATCCCGACAGCAGCACGATCTGGCCCCTGCTCACGGTGACGTCGGGCGGCGGCCCGGCCCACGCCGGCGTCGCGGCGAGCAGGAGGAAGGCTGCCAGGCGGATGCGGGCGGGGTGGAGGGTTCGATTGTCCGGCATTCGACCCCGTCGTGCTGGCGGCTGCGATCGGCAGCCAACGCCGGACTTGCCACGGCGGATGCCCGGGCGCAGGTGTCTGCGCCCACGATCGCCATCAGGACCACCGCATGCGCTGCCCGTTCTGTGGCCACGAGGACACGCAGGTCAAAGACAGCCGCCCGAACGAGGATGGTGCCGCGATCCGGCGGCGGCGCTTCTGCACC
Organism: uncultured Acetobacteraceae bacterium; assembly: GCA_937873205.1. Taxonomy (GTDB): domain Bacteria; phylum Pseudomonadota; class Alphaproteobacteria; order Acetobacterales; family Acetobacteraceae; genus Lichenicola. The sequence goes on along the minus strand of CALMVO010000109.1, from coordinate 31,603 downwards.
GGCTGCGGCCAGCGCTTCACCACCATCGAGCGCGTGCAGCTGCGCGAGCTGGTGGTGATCAAGTCCGACGGCCGCCGGGTGCCGTTCGAACGCGACAAGCTGGGTCGCTCGATCCGCATCGCCACCGCCAAGCGCCCGGTCGACGAGGAGCGCCGCGAGCGCATCGTGAACGGGCTGGTGCGACAGCTCGAGGCGTCCGGGGAGACCGAGATCTCCAGCACCGAGCTGGGCCGGCTGGTGATGGACACGCTGCGCGGCATCGATGCGGTGGCCTATGTCCGCTTCGCCAGCGTCTATCGCGACTTCCGCGAGGCGCGTGATTTCGAGGCCATCGTCGGCTCGCTGTCGCCCGCGGCCGATCCGTCGCCGACGGCCGGGGACGCTGACGCCGCCGTCGCGGAGGCTGGACCTCATCGGCCAAAGCGCCGATGAAGCGCGCCATGATCACGAGGACACGCTCGCCGCGCCGCCCGGGCCCGACCTGATGGCAGATGGGCAGACGCGTCGCCGTCCGGGCGGCGGTACCCGCCCGCGCACCGCCGCTCGCGTCGGCGCCGTGCAGGCGCTGTTCCAGAGCGAGCAGGGGTCCGAGAGCGCCGAGAGCGTCATCGACCAGTTCGTGCGTCATCGGCTGGGCGAGCTGCCTGGGACCGGCGGCTACGAGGAGGGCCGGGTGCCCGACGCTGACGTCGCCCTGTTCGCCCGCATCGTGCGCACTGCGGTCGAGCGGCAGGACCGGCTGGACTCGATGATCGCCGACGCGCTGCCCGACGACTGGCCGCTCGGTCGGCTCGATCCGGTGCTGCGGGCGCTGCTCCGCGCCGCCTGCGGCGAGCTGACCATGGCGGACGGGCCGCCCGGCCGCGTGGTCATCAACGAGTATCTGGACGTCGCCGGCGGATTCTTCTCCGGTGACGAGCCGCGGATGGTGAACGGGCTGCTCGACCGGTTGGGGCGGGAGCTTCGGCCGCAGGATTTTGCCGGTGGGTAGGAGGGCCAGGGGCTCTGCCCCTGGACCCCGCCAAAGGCGGAGCCTTTGGAATCCATTTTTTAAGAATGCGGGTCTGGGGCGGCTCGCCCCAGTGGGGTCCGGGGGCAGCGCCCCTGGCCTTCGATGACGTCGCTCGCCCCCGAATTCGCCTTCATCGCCCGCCATTTCCGCGATCTGGCCGGCCCGGCCGGCCTCGGCCTTTCCGACGACGCGGCGGTGTTCCTGCCGCCGCCCGGCCGCGAGCTGGTGATCGCCGCCGACGCCATGGTCGCCGGCGTGCATTTCCTGGAGGACGACCCGCCGCGCACGATCGGCTCAAAGCTGCTGCGGGTGAACCTGTCGGACCTGGCGGCGATGGGGGCCGTACCGCTCGGCTACCTGACGACGCTGTCGATCCCGCCCGGTCTGCCGCCGGACTGGTTCGCGGCCTTCGCGGACGGGCTGCGGGACGACCAGGCCCGCTACGGCCTGTCGCTGCTGGGCGGCGACACGACCTCCACGACAGGCCCGCTGGTGCTGTCGCTCACCATCCTTGGTCACGTGGCTGCGGGTGCGGCGCTGCGGCGGAACGGCGCCCGCGGCGGCGACGGCGTCTGGGTGACCGGCACCATCGGCGATGGCACGCTCGGCCTGGCGGCGCTGCGGGAGGGTCTGGCCGATCCGGATGGCAGCCTCGCCGACCGCTACCGGCTGCCGCGGCCGCGGCTCGGCCTGGCGCTGGCCGGGGTCGCGCACGCCGCGATCGACGTGTCCGACGGGCTGCTGCAGGACCTCGGCCATCTCTGCCGCGAGAGCGACACGGGTGCCTGGATCGAGACCGCGCTGGTGCCGGCCTCCGCCGCCGCCGCAGCGGCCGGGCCGCACTGGCTGGAGCGCCGGTTGACCGGCGGCGACGATTACGAACTGCTGCTGGCGGTGCCGCCGGACAGCGAGCAGGCGTTGCTGCGCACCGCCGCCGAAGCCGGCATCGCGGTGACCCGGATCGGCGCCTTCGACGACCGTACCCAGGGCGTCCGCGCGATGACCCCGGGCGGCATGGAGCTGGTGGTGGCCCGTCCGGGATGGAGCCATCTCTAGCCCGACCATGGCATGCCGCTTGCTGGCCAGCTCGTGGCCCCGGAGGCAGATGATGCGCACATCCCGATCAATGGCCTCATGAGCGAGGCGTTCCGGTCGCAGGCCGCGCAGGGGGCCATCCTGCTCGGCCTGGCGCTGTCGCCGGAGCAGCTCGAGCGGGTCGCCGCCCAGCTCGGCCCGCTGTCGCGGCACGTCGCGGTGGTGCTGGCGCTGGAGCTGCCGCCCACGGTCGAGCCGGCGCCGGTGTTCCTGCCGTGACCGATGCCGCGGGCCTCGCCGCCGGCGTGCGCGACGGCTCCTGGACCGCCACGGTACTCGCGCAGGCAGCACTCGATCGCATCGGCCGCCACGACCCGCTGTTGAACTGCTTCACCGGGCTGCGGCCGCAGGCGGCGCTGGACGAGGCCACCCGGATCGATGCCGCCCGTGCCGGCGGCGGCGCGCTCGGACCTCTGGCCGGGGTGCCGTTCGCGGTGAAGAACCTGTTCGACGTCGCCGGCGTCACAACGCTGGCCGGCTCCCGCGTGCTGGCGGACGCGCCCCCGGCCGGGCGGGACGCCACCGTGGTTGCCCGGCTGCGCGCCGCCGGCGCCATCCTGCTCGGCCAGACCAACATGGACGAGTTCGCCTACGGCTTCTCGACCGAAAACGCCCATTACGGCACCACCGCCAACCCGCACGATCCAGCGTGCATCGCCGGCGGCTCGTCGGGCGGCTCGGCCGCCGCGGTCGCCGCCGGGCTGGTGCCGTTCGGCCTCGGCTCGGATACCAACGGCTCGGTCAGGGTGCCGGCCTCGCTTTGCGGCGTGTTCGGGCTGAAGCCGACCTTCGGCCGGCTGTCCCGCACCGGCATGGTCCCGTTCGTGCACGGCCTGGATCATGTCGGCGTCTTCGCCGGCAGCGTCCGTGACCTGGCACTGGCCTACGACCTGATGCAGGGCGCCGATCCGGACGATCCGGCGCAGGCGCCGCGGGACGCAGCGCCGGCCGGGCCGGCGCTCGACGCCGACACGCCCCGCC
>CALMVO010000109.1:0-28505 GCA_937873205.1 uncultured Acetobacteraceae bacterium | reverse complement strand
TCCTGCGGGTCGGCATCATGGGCGGCTGGTTCGCCCGCGGCGCCGGCGACCAGGAGCTGGCGGCGGTCGAGCGGGTGGCCGCGGCGCTGGCCAGAGGCGGGGCTGCCACCCGGCCGGTGCTGCTCGCCGATGCGGAGGCGGCGCGCTCGGCGGCGTTCTGCCTCACCGGCGCCGAGGGCGGCACGCTGCACCTGCCCTGGCTGCGGCGCCACGCGCCGCTCTATGACCCGGCGGTGCGCGACCGGCTGATCGCTGGCGCCATGATCCCGGCGGCCGCGGTGGTGCAGGCGCAGCGGGTCCGCGCCCACGTCCGCGCGCAGGCCGCGCTGCTGTTCGAGCAAGCCGACCTGCTGCTGGCGCCGGCGACGCCCTGCCCGGCGGTGCCACGCGGCGACGCCACCATCCTGATCGATGGCCAGCCGGTCCCGGCCCGGGCCAATCTCGGGCTCTACACCCAGCCGATCAGCCTCATCGGCCTGCCGGCGGTGACGGTGCCGGTGCAGGGTCCGCGGGACCGGTTGCCGATCGGCGTGCAGCTCGTGGCAGCGCCCTGGGCGGAGGCGCTGGCGCTGCGGGTGGCGCGCCGGCTCGAGCACGCGGGCGCGGTCGGGTGCAGGAGGCTCGGCTATGACTGAGACGGTGAACGATCCGGCGGTGCTGGCCGAGGTCGCTTCGTTGCTGGCCCGCTACGAGGCGGCGCTGATGGACAACGACATCGCCGTGCTCGACGGCCTGTTCTGGTGCTCCGAGCACGTTCGTCGCTTCGGCGCCGGCGAATGCCTCTACGGACACGCGGCGATCGCCGCCTACCGGGTCGCGCGCCCGGGGGGAGCCCCATCGCGGCGCATCGTGCGGCAGTCGATCACCAGCTTCGGCCGCGACCACGCCACCGCCGACATCGAGTTCGAGCCGCTGGGCCAGGACCGCCTCGGCCGGCAGACCCAATGCTGGGTGCGGCTGCCGGAAGGCTGGCGCATCGTCTCCGCGCACGTGTCGTTCCTGCAGCGATCCTAGGGCATCATCCGATCGAACGGACGTGTTCGATTTGATAAAGATGCTCGTCAAAACAACAAGCTAGTCGCGCCGCTTCAGCAGCTCCATCGGTCGGAGCCCGTCCGGCACGATCTGGAACGTCATGCGGGTTCCGGCCGGCGCGTGCGCCCAGGCACGCGCCTGCGCCTGGAAGGCGGTGCGATGCCAGCTGAGCACGGACCAGTCGCGCGGGATCGCCAGCAGCAGGATCGGCGCCAGCAGCAGCACGCCGATCGTGCGCACCGGCCACCAGCGGTCGAGGGCGAGCGTCAGCACCATGGCGATCCAGGTCATCACCGGCACCGTGAAGTAGCGGTTGCCGATCGGCAGGTGGGTCATCACCTCCCAGCTCTGTCCGATCGCCGACACGGTCGGGTCCGCCAGCGCCGCGGCGAGCATCAGCCCGGCGAACAGCGCCAGCTGGCGCAGCACCAGCGGCCCGCGCCAGAGCGACAGCGCCACCACCGCCACTCCGCCCAGCGTCAGCAGCGACGGGAGCAGGTTGTCCTGCCACACCGCCAGCGCCTGCGCCGGATAGGTGCTGCGCCAGCCGAACTCCGGCGCCAGGACCAGCTGCTCCGATAGCACCCGCGCCAGCATCCGCGGCCCAGCGCCGAGCGGCGTCGACGACGGCCGGCCCTGCGACACCAGCAGCACCGCCACCTGGATTGCCGCCGTCACGACGATGAGCGCCAGCCGCGACCGAGTCGACGTCCCCGGACGCCGCCAGGCCTGCCAGGCCGCCACCGGCGCCAGCATCAGCATGAACGGCCCGCTGAGGCCCGACAGCGTCAGCACCACGACGTCGACTGCCGAGCCCCCGCGGGACCGCGCCGGCCGGCCCATCACCACCAGCAGCGCCAGCAGCGCCAAGTTCCACTGGGTGTTGGTGAGGTTGACGAAGACCTCGATCTCGTCGGGCAACGCCACCATCAAGAGCGCCAGCACCAGCCGCAGCGGCCAGGACGGCAGCGCCACGGCCATCCGGTCCGAGATCAGGAACACCGGCGGCAGCAGCTGCACCACGAACGCCGCCAGCGCGAACGCGGTCGGCACCGCGGTGAGCGGCAGCGGTTGCACCGCCAGCGCGATCAGCCGCTGCAGCGTGTCGAGGTAGCCGCCGTAGGGGATCAGCAGCGAGCGCCAGCCATGCATGTAGGCCTGCGGATAGAAGGTCCAGCCATCATCGGCCCACAGCTCGGCCTGGAGCAGCGCCCGGGGCTTGCGCAGGAACAGCAGCACGCCGAACAGCACCGCGAGCCCGAGCAGCCGAGCCGCGCGCGTCCACCGCACGCCATGGCCGGACGCTGCGATCGACGGGGCGGCGGTCAGGGTCATGGCCTCGGCAACGGGGCGATCGGGGCTGGTCGAAGCGGGCTGGCTGGAGGTCCGGGCGGGAATCGAACCCACATTCGCGGATTTGCAGTCCGCTGCATCACCACTCTGCCACCGGACCGCGGTGCGGAAGGCTGTATCCCGCGGTGGCGTGGGCAGGTCAAGCGCCCCTATCTTGGGGCCCGGCCGACACTTATAAGCGGCCTCCCGCCTCGCCTACGGAGCGTCATGAGCCAGTCCGCGTCCCCCACCGCGCACGCCGATCCGACCCGTGATCCGGCGCCGGACATGGCGCACGCCCGCCAGCGGATGGTCGACACGCAGATCCGGCCGGTCCAGGTCAGCGACCCGCGCGTGATCGCCGCCATGCGCACGCTGCCGCGCGAGCGCTTCGTGCCGGCCGATCGCGCCGCGATCGCCTACATGGACCAGGGCGTGCCGCTCGGGGGCGGCCGCGTGCTGACCGAGCCGCGGGTGATCGCCCGGCTGGTGCAGGCGCTGGTCCCGCACGGTGGCGAGCGGGCGCTGGTGGTGGGTGCAGGCACCGGCTACGCCGCCTGCCTGCTGGCGGCCCTCGGCGTCTCGGTGCTGGCGCTGGAGCAGAGCGAGGCCCTGGCCGAGATCGGCCAGCGGCTGGTGGCGGAGCTGGCGCCCTCCGTGCGCTACCGGATCGGCCCGCTGGCCGAGGGCCATGCCGACGCCGCACCCTACGACCTGATCCTGATCGACGGCGCGGTGCGCGCGATCCCGAACGCCGTGGCGGCCCAGCTCGGCGCCGGCGGCCGGCTGGCGACTGTGCTGGCGCTGCCGGGCCGGGTTCCGGTCGGGGTGCTGGCCGAGCCGTCCGCCGCCGGCCTGCGTCCGCGCCCGCAGTTCGACGCCGCGACCCCGCTGCTGCCGGAGCTGGCCCCGGCGCCGCGCTTCAGCTTCTGAGCCGATCGGCATCTCGGGACTGGAAGCACGGCCGGATGTTGTGGCAGGAGAAGGGTTCCGTGCGGCACGGCGTGCTGACGGAAGCGTGACGAAGGGGATCACCAGCATGTCGACCAGCCAGGGCATTCGCGTCAGCCGCGGCATGGGCGTGGGGCTCGCCGCGATCCTGTGCAGCGGCACCGCACTCGCCCAGAGGTATGACGGCAGCGGCCCGCCGACCTTCATCCCGCACACGCTGAACGACGCGCTGACCCAGTCCTACCTCACCAACCCGACGCTGACCGCCGAGCGCGCCAACCTGCGCGCAGTGGACGAGAACGTGCCGATCGCGCTCGCCGGCTGGCGCCCGACGATCTCGGCCACGACAAGCGGCACGGTGCAGGACGGGCGGTCGTCGACGTCGATCAATATACCGGCACAGATCGATCCCAGTACGGGTCTGCCCGCCATAATCAATGGCGTCGCGTCCACCGCATCCAGCGAGACAAGCAGCCAGATCCTGCACGGCCTCGGCGGCTACACCACGACCATCTCGGCGGTGCAGCCGCTCTACCAGGGCGGCCGTACCACCGGCCAGACGCACCAGGCGGTGAACCGGGTGATGGCCGAGCGGGCCAACCTGATCTCCACCGAGCAGCAGGTGTTCGCCAACGTGGTCAGCGCCTATGTCGGCGTGATCGAGGACCAGCAGCTGCTCCAGCTCCAGGTCAACAACGAGAAGGTGCTGGAGGAGCAGCTCCGCGCCACCAACGACCGCTTCCGGGTCGGCGAGATCACTCGCACCGACGTGGCCCAGGCCGAGGCGGCGCTGGCGAGCGCCCGCGCGGCCCGCCAGCAGGCCGAGGGGACGCTGCAGACCGCGCAGGCCACCTACACCCAGCAGGTCGGCAGCGCGCCGCCGTCGAACCTGATCCCGCCGCAGCCGCTGGCGCTGCCGATCCATAATCAGGACCAGGCGGTGGCGCTGGCCGTCGCCAACAACCCGAACGTCATAAACGCCCTGTTTACCGAAGCCTCCGATAAGGATGCGGTGGACGTGGAGATGTCGGTGCTGCTGCCCAAGCTGAGCCTGCAGGGCGAATACCAGAGGGCGGCGAACCAGGGCGAACGCGATGAGTCGACCGAGATCAAGGAAGGCCTGCTCACGGTGACGGTGCCGATCTACCAGGGCGGTTCGGAGTACGCGACGGTGCGGCAGGCCAAGCAGACCGTGCAGCAGGCCCGCCGGCAGGTGGACGTGCAGCGGCGCAGTGCTGCCCAGCTCGCGGTCTCGAACTGGCAGAATCTGGTCTCGTTCGCGGCCTCGATCGACAGCGACCGCACCGCGATCCAGTCCAACATCATAGCACTCGACGGCGTCGAGCGGCAGGCGATCGTCGGCACCAGCACCACGCTGGAGGTGCTGCAGCAGCAGCAGACGCTGCTGACGGCGCAGGTGGCGCTGGTGCAGAGCCTGAGCTCGCTGGTGCTGACCTCGTACGGCGTCGCCGCCGCGATCGGCCGCCTCACCGCGCGCGACCTCGACCTGCACGTGCCGCTCTACGACGAGACCGCCTACTACAACGCGGTGCGCGACCGGCTCTGGGGCCTCAACGACTACGACGTCTCGCAGCCGGGCCGCTAGGCATGGCATTGGCCGAGGGTGCGGAGACGGATGGCGGCGATGGCTCGATGGAGACCATCCTCGCCTCGATCCGGCGCATCATCCGCGAGGACGAGGCGGCCGGCGCGCCGGCTCCCGCCACCTCGGGCGCCGACTTGGCCTCCGCCCTGGCGGAGGACGATGACGACGAGCTGCTGGTGCTGCAGCCGTCGATGATGGTCACGCCGATCACCGCGGAGGAGGCTGCCGTGTCTGCCGATGCCCCGCTCGCGGGCCCGTCCCGCGACGCCGCCGAACTGGCCGCCGCCCTGTTCGACGACATGCCGCCGCCAGCGCCGATGCCGGTCGTGGCAGCGCCGCCAGCCGTCGTCGTGGCCCTTCCCGTCGCGGCCCCGGTGCCGATGCCCATCCCGCTTCCGGATCCGGTGCCGATGCCGGTGATGCTGCCGCGGCCGACTCACTCGCTGACCTCGATGACGGAGGAACCGCTGCTGGACCCGCAGGTCCATGCCGCCGCGGCGCAGGCGCTGGCCGCGCTGCAGGAGGTGGTTCGACCGCCGCCGGCGCCCCCGGCCGAGATGCGCCTGCTGCGCTCCGGCGGTCCGACGATCGAGGACCTCGTCCGCGACGAGCTGCGCGGCCAGCTCAAGCTCTGGCTCGACGCCAACCTGCCACCGATGGTCGAGCGCCTGGTGCGCCAGGAGATCGAGCGGCTGGTCCGTCCCGCCTGACGAGGTTGGGGCCGTACGCATGATCCCGGCGCGGCCGCAGCATGCGCCGCGACGCCTTTCCGCGGCCGGACGGCTTCTCTAGCATCACCGCATGCTGGACAAGAACTTCACGCCGGGCGACGCCGAGCCTCGTCTCTACGCGCTCTGGGACCAGGCCAGCGCGTTTGCCGCCAGGCCCGGGAGCGACGCCGCGCCCTACACCATCATGATCCCGCCGCCGAACGTCACCGGCACGCTCCATGTCGGCCACGCGCTGACCATGACGCTGCAGGACATCCTGATCCGCTGGCGCCGCATGCAGGGCCGCGACGCGCTCTGGCAGCCGGGCACCGACCATGCCGGCATCGCCACCCAGCTCGTGGTCGAGCGGCAGCTCGCCGCCGCGGGGGTCCGCCGCGCCGATCTCGGCCGCGCCGCCGTCGGCGCGCGCGTCTGGGCCGGGCAGGCGCAATCGGGCGGCGGCCTCACCCGGCAGCTGAAGCGCCTCGGCGTCTCGCTGGACTGGGCGCGCGAGCGCTTCACCATGGACGAGGGCCTGTCGGCGGCGGTGCGCGAGACCTTCGTCACGCTGCACCGGCAGGGGCTGATCGTCCGTGCCAAGCGGCTGGTGAACTGGGACCCGTCGTTCCGCTCGGCGATCTCCGATCTGGAGGTGGAGAGCCGGGAGTTGCGCGGCCACCTCTGGCACATCCGCTACCCGTTGGAGGGCGAGGACGGGCGCAGCATCGTCGTCGCCACCACGCGGCCGGAGACCATGCTGGGCGACACCGCCGTGGCGGTGAATCCGGACGACCCCCGCTATACGGATCTGGTCGGCCGCACGGTGGTGCTGCCGCTGACCGGCCGGCGCATCCCCGTCGTCGCCGACGCCTACTCCGACCCGGAGAAGGGCACGGGTGCCGTCAAGATCACGCCGGCGCATGACTTCAACGACTTCGCGGTCGGCGAGCGGCACGGGCTGGCGATGCCCTCGGTCCTCGACGCCGATGCCCGCGTGACGCTCGACGACATCGAGGCCGAGCTGGCGGCGGTGCCCGGCCTGGCCGACCCGGTCTTCGTCCGTGGGCTCGGCGGCCAGCCGCGGGAGGCCGCCCGCACGGCGATCGTGGCCGAGCTCGAACGGCTCGGCCTACTCGACAGGATCGAGCCCCACACCCATCCGGTGCCGCATGCCGAGCGCAGCGGCGCCGTGGTCGAGCCGCGCCTGACCACGCAGTGGTATTGCGACGCCGCCCGCCTGGCCGGCCCGGCGATCCGGGCGGTGGAGGAAGGCCGGGTGCGGTTCGTGCCGCGGCAGTGGGAGAACACCTTCTTTGCCTGGATGCGCGACATCCAGCCCTGGTGCATCAGCCGCCAGCTCTGGTGGGGCCATCGCATCCCGGCCTGGTACGGGCCGGACGGGCGCATCTTCGTCACCCACGACGCGGCTGGAGCCGCCGAGGCCGCGCGCGCGCATTACGGAGCCGAGGTGCCGCTGGCGCAGGACGAGGACGTGCTCGACACCTGGTTCTCGTCGGCGCTGTGGCCGTTCTCGACGCTGGGCTGGCCGGACCGGAGCCCACGCACGCTGCACGAGCTGGCCCGCTACTATCCGGGCGACGTGCTGGTCACCGGCCACGACATCATCTTCTTCTGGGTGGCCCGGATGATGATGATGGGGCTGCATCTCATGGGCGAGGTGCCGTTCCGCGACGTGGTCATCCACGGGCTGGTGCGCGACGAGCGCGGCCAGAAGATGTCGAAGAGCAAGGGCAACGGCCTCGATCCGCTCGAGCTGGTCGACACCTACGGCGCCGATGCGCTGCGGTTCACCATCTGCGCCCTGACCGGGCAGGGCAGGGACGTGAAGCTGGGGCCGAAGCGCGTCGAGGAGTATCGCTCGTTCGTCACTAAGCTCTGGAACGCCGCCCGGTTCTGCGAGATGAACTCGGTGCATCCGGTCCCGGGCTTCGATCCCGCCGCGGCGCAGGGCCGGCTGGCCCGCTGGATCCTGGACGAGGCGGCGCAGGCCACGGCCGCCGCCACCGCCGCGCTGGAGACGTTCCGATACGACGAGTATGCGGCGGTAATCTACCGCTTCACCTGGAACCGCTACTGTGACTGGTTCCTGGAATTCGCCAAGCCGGTGTTCAATGCCGGGGATACTTCTGAAGCGGTCGAGCTGCGCGCCGCCGCCGCGCACGTGCTGGGCGTCCTGCTGCGGCTGCTGAACCCGGTGATGCCGGTCGTCACCGAGGTGCTGTGGGGGGAATTCGGCTTTGGGCCGGAGGGCAGCCTGATCGCGGCACCCTGGCCGGCAGACCCCCGGCTCGACGGCGCCGCGGACACCGGCGCCGAGCTCGACTGGATCATCCGCTTCATCGGCGAGATCCGCACCGTACGGGTGGCGATGAACGTGCCGCCGGCGAAACTCACTCCGCTGCTGCTGCACGATGCCAGCGAAACGACGCGCGCCCGCGCCGGGCGCTGGTTAGAGGCGATCGGGCGCATGGCGCGGGTGTCGGAGGTATCGGTGTTGGACGGAGCCCTGCCGCCCGACGCACTGCGCGACGCGGCCCAGGCGGTGGTGGACGAGGCGACGCTGATCCTGCCGCTGGCCGGCATCATCGACCTCGCGGCCGAGCGCGCGCGCCTCGGGCGCGAGCGGGCGCGGGCGCAGGACGAGGCGGCCAAGGTCGAGGCCAAGCTCGCCAACGCCGACTTCGTCGCCCGGGCCAAGCCCGAGGTGGTGGAGGAGAATCGGGAGCGCCTGAGCGCCTTCCGAAAGGACGCCGAACGGCTGGACGCGGCGCTGCGGCGTCTCGGCTAAAGAGGATGACGACCATGACAAAGAGCTGGGACAAGAGCCGGCTGCCGTCGCGCCACGTGACCGAAGGGCCGGGACGGGCGCCGCATCGCTCGTACTATTATGCGATGGGACTTTCCGAGGAGCAGATCCACCGCCCGCTGGTCGGGGTCGCCACCTGCTGGAACGAGGCCGCTCCCTGCAACATCGCGCTGTCGCGGCAGGCGCAGTCTGCCAAGCGCGGCGTCGACGCGGCCGGCGGCACGCCCCGGGAGTTCACCACCATCACCGTCACCGACGGCATCGCCATGGGCCACCAGGGCATGAAGTCGTCGCTGGTCTCGCGCGACGCCATCGCCGACACCGTCGAGCTCACCATGCGCGGCCACAGCTACGACGCGCTGGTCGGACTGGCCGGCTGCGACAAGTCGCTGCCCGGCATGATGATGGCGATGCTGCGGCTGAACGTGCCCGCCGTGTTCATGTATGGCGGCTCGATCCTGCCCGGAAAGTTCAAGGGCCGTGACGTCACCGTGGTCGACGTGTTCGAGGCGGTCGGACAGCATGCGGCCGGCAACATGTCGGACGAGGATCTGTTCGAGCTCGAATGCGCGGCATGTCCGTCCGCCGGCGCCTGCGGCGGCCAGTTCACCGCCAACACCATGGCCACCATCAGCGAGGCGATCGGGCTCGCATTGCCCGGCTCCGCCGGCGCGCCGGCCCCCTACGAGGAGCGCGACCGTTTCGCCGAGGAAAGTGGCCGGGCGGTGATGGCGTTGCTGGAGCGCAACCTTCGCCCGCGCGACATCGTGACCATGCGCGCGCTAGAGAACGCCGCCGTGGTGGTCGGCGCCACCGGCGGCTCGACCAACGCGGCGTTGCACCTGCCGGCGATCGCGCACGAGATCGGGCTGCGCTTCACCATGGAGGACGTGGCCGCGATCATGCGCCGCACCCCCTACATCGCCGACCTGAAGCCCGGCGGAAAATACGTGGCGCTCGACGTGCACCGCGTCGGCGGCATCCCGGTGATCCTGCGCGCCCTGCTCGACGGCGGACTGCTGCACGGCGACTGCATGACGGTGAGCGGCCGCACGCTGGCGGAGAACCTGGAGGGCGTCGTGGTGCCGCGGGACCAGGACGTGATCTACACCGTTGCCGAGCCGCTCTCGCCCACTGGCGGCGTGGTCGGGCTGCGGGGCAACCTGGCGCCGGACGGGGCGATCGTGAAGGTCGCCGGCCTGAAGCACCGCCGCTTCGAGGGCACCGCGCTGTGCTTCGACTGCGAGGAGGACGCCTTCGCCGCCGTCCAGGCGCGCGCCTACAAGGAGGGCGACGTCATCGTCATCCGCTACGAGGGACCCAAGGGCGGTCCCGGCATGCGCGAGATGCTGTCCACCACCGGTGCCATCTACGGGCAGGGGTTGGGCGAGAAGGTGGCACTGATCACCGACGGCCGCTTCTCCGGCGGTACGCGGGGCTTCTGCATCGGCCATGTCGGTCCGGAAGCGGCGGAAGGCGGCCCGATCGCGCTGCTGCGCGACGGAGACCGCATCGCGATCGACGCCGATGCCGGCTCGATCACGGTCGAGCTCGCCGACGACGAGCTGGCCCGCCGTCGCGCCGCCTGGACGCCGCGCCGGACCGACTACAATAGCGGCGCCATCTGGAAGTTCGCGCAGCTGGTAGGACCCGCGCATCTGGGCGCGGTGACGCATCCGGGCGGGGCGGCGGAGACGCATGTCTATGCCGATATCTGATCGGGGGTGAGGCCAGGGGCGCTGCCCCTGGACCTCGCTGGGGCCGCGGCCCCAAACCCGATCCTCAGGCGCCGATCGCGGGGTCGGTCACGCTCTCGCGGCCGGTCTCGATGTGCCCGGCCAGGTGGCACAGGAAGTCCGCGTCCTGCGACGCCGTCAGGCTGAGATCGTACCAGCCGGACAGCTCGGCCGCGGCGACCGGCACCAGCTTCGCCTGACCGGGCGGCAGGGACAGCGTCGTCGTGCGCGTCGTGTAGGCGTCGACCAGGGTGAGCTGCACGGCGAGCCGGCCGCGGTTCACGATCTCCAGCACCAGCCCGACCGTGTCGCGATCCTCGCGCGCGACCACCGCGATGTCGGCCGCCGCCGGGCTCAGCACGTTGCCGCGGAACGCGCGCAGGTACCCGTTGGGGCCATAGACCGACAGGTCGTAGCCGCCGTCGACGGCGACCGCCCAACGATCGGCGAGCCGCTTGCCCGCCTCCACCGTGTAGCAGCGCGGCAGCTCGGCCGGGTTGGCCGAACGGACCTGATACACCGCGGCGGCCGTGCCGACATTGCCGAACGCGATGTCGAAGCCGCCGGTGGCCAGGTCGACGGTGCCGTCGGCCAGCAGGCTGTAGGGCAGGGCACGGGCGCGCCGGATGCCCTTCTCCTGCGCCGGCAGCGCCTGCACCAGCGGCGGCACCGGCACGTAGCTCGGGTGGCGCACCGCGTCCGGCGGCAGGTAGGACGCGGTGGCGGGCAGCGACGGCGCCGCGTCGTTCGGGGTGGCGAAGTTGAACGCCGAGGTGAGGTCGCCGGCGACCGCGCGGCGCCAGGGCGTGATGTTGGCCTCGACCAGGGTCGCGTCGTGACGGCCGAAGCGCTGCTCGATGAACCGGATGATCGAGGTGTGGTCGAACAGCTGGCTGTTCACGTAGCCGCCCTTGCTCCAGGGGGAGACCACCAGCATCGGCACCCGCGCGCCCAGCCCGTACGGACCTGGCATGTACTCGGCGCTGCCGGGGAAGATCTCGTTGGCGATCGAGACCGTCGATTGCCCCTGGGCGGCGGTCTGCGGCGGCGTCGGCGAGACCGCATGGTCGAAGAAGCCGTCGTTCTCGTCGTAGGTGATCAGCAGCACGGTGCGGCTCCACACCGCGGGATTGGCGGTGAGGACGTCGAGCATCTGCGACACGTAGTAGGCGCCGTAGTTGGCCGGCCAGTTCGGGTGCTCGGTATAGGCCTCGGGTGCGACGATCCAGGAGACCTGCGGCAGCGTGCCGGCGGCGACGTCGGCGCGGAACTGGTCGAAGAGCCCGCCAGAAACCGAGATGTCGGTGCCGACCTTGGCGCCGGCGGCCAGCGGCGTGCCGGGGAGGGCATTCTGGTACTGGAAGAAGTACAGCAGCGAGTTGTCGCCGTAATTGCCGATATAGGCGTCGTCGGTGTAGCCCCACTCGCCGGCCGCGGTGAGCCCGGTGCCGACATCCTGGTAGATCTTCCAGGAGATCCCGGCCGCCTGCAGCCGCTCCGGATAGGTCGACCAGCCGTAGCCGGCCTCGGCATTGTCCACGACGGGGCCGCCGCCGCTGCCGTCGTTGCCGACCCAGCCGGTCCACATGTAGTAGCGGTTGGGATCCGTCGGCCCAAGCAGCGAGCAGTGGTAGGCGTCGCAGATCGTGAAGGCGTCGGCCAGCGCGTAGTGGAACGGGATGTCTGACCGGTCCAGATGCGCCATCGTCGTGGTGCCCTTCTGCGGCACCCACTGGTCCCAATTGCCCTGGTTCCAGGCCAGGTGGGTGGTCTCCCAGTCGTGCGCCAGATCCTCGATGAACTGCAGCCCGAGATCGGGTGCAGTCGGGTGGAACGGCAGCACGTAGGTGGCGCCAACCGGCTGGTACCAGACCGACCGGCCCGACGGCAGCGTCACGGCGCGGGGATCGGCGAACCCGCGAACGCCCTGCAGCGTGCCGAAGTAATGGTCGAACGAGCGGTTCTCCTGCATCAGCACGACGATGTGGGCGACGTCGTCGATGGTGCCGGTGCGGTTATCCGCCGGGATCGCCAGGGCGCGGCCGATGCTCTGCTGCATGGCGGCCGCGAAGGCGCCGGACCCCATCAGCTTCAGGAACGCGCGGCGGTCGGCTGGTTGCATGGAATGGGCCCTTCGGTTCTTCCGAGAGCCCTGCTCGTAGTCATCTTCGATGTCGGGCCGGTGACGGCCCCGAGACGTTTCGGAGATGTCCGCACCGCAGCCCCGCACGTGATAACGCCATCAAACCGTCATTTTACCCGGTGCTCGCGTTCCCGTATCGGCTTGGCCTCGTGGCCGGGGGTAAGTGTGATGTCGCAATCCTGGAGCCGGCGCGGCTTCCTGTCGCTGTCCGCCACCGCCGGTCTCGCCTCGACCGGCCTGTTGCCGGCGCGCGCTGCCGGAGAGCCGGTGGCGAGGCCGCATGACCGCTTCTCGTTCCTGTTCATCACCGACACCCATCTGCAGCCCGAGCTCAATGCCGCCGGCGGCTGCCATGCCTGCTTCGCCAAGGCTCGCACGATGGGAGCCGATTTCGCGATCCAGGGCGGCGACCACGTGTTCGACGCGCTTGGCGTCGCCCGACCCCGCGCCGACGACCTGATCGGGCTCTACACCCGCACCGAGCAGGATCTGGGCATGGCGGTGCGCCACACGATCGGCAACCACGACTGCCTCGGCGTCTATGCCAGGAGCGGCGTGCTGCCGACCGATCCGCTCTACGGCAAGAAGTTCTTCGAGGATCATTTTGGCCGGCTCTACTACGCCTTCGACCATCGCGGCGTGCATTTCATCGTGCTGGACTCGATCGGCATCACCGCCGATCGCGACTACGAGGGCCACATCGATGCCGACCAGATCGCCTGGCTGTCGCGCGATCTGGCATCGCTGCCGGCCGGCACGCCGATCGTCGTGGTCAGCCACATCCCGCTGGCGACCGCCTTCGACAGCTATGCGCCCCCGCTGCAGTCCGCTCCCACGCACCACAAGAACAGCGTCCTCAACGCCTGGCAGGTGATCCCGCTGTTCGCCGGCCACAACGTGCTGGGCGTTCTGCAGGGCCACACCCACATCAACGAGACCGTGCTGTGGCATAGCGTTCCGTACATCACCGGCGGTGCGGTCAGCGGCAACTGGTGGCACGGCACCCACCTGGGCACGCCGGAGGGTTTCACCATCGTCACCGTCGAGGGCAACCGGCTCGCGACCCGCTACGAGACCTATGGTTTCAGGAGCGTCGATCCCCACAATACGTGAGTATGTCATGACCCCTCCGCCGATCCGTCCGAAGCCCGCGCATCGTTTTGCCCAGGGCCGGCCGCGCACCGATCCGCCGCATCCGCAGCAGTCGCCGGTCTTCCCCGGCAGCCCGTTCCAGCCGCTGCCGCCAGCCATCGGTGCGCCTCCGTATCGGCTCGATCTCGCCGCGATCGTGCCCGACGCCGTCGCGGCCGCCGAGCAGGCCGGCGGGATCGCCTTCCACATGGTCGGCGACACCGGCGGCGTGCAGGACCCCGACCCGCAGACGCTGGTGGCGCATGGCCTCGAGGCGGACGCCGCCATCGCCGGCACCTATGGCCGGCCCGCCTTCTTCTACCATCTGGGTGACGTCATCTACTTCGACGGGCAGGCGCAGCAGTACCTGCCGCAGTTCTACGATCCCTACACGCTCTACGACCTGCCGATGATGGGCATTCCCGGCAACCATGACGGCGACGTCCTCGACGACGGCACCCGCACCAACCCGCTGCCCTCGCTCGCCACCTTCGTGCGCAACTTCTGTGCGGCAGAGCCCGGTACGCATTCGCCCGACGCCGGCGAGACCGCCCGTACCGCGATGATCCAGCCCAACGTGTACTGGACGCTGAACACGCCGTTCGCGACCATCGTCGGGCTCTACACCAACGTTCCCGAGGGCGGCGTCGTGCAGCCGGACCAGGCTGCCTGGTTCGCCGGCGAACTGCGCGCCGCCCCCATCGACCGTGCGCTCATCGTCGCGATGCACCATCCGATCTACTCGCTCGACCAGTATCATTCCGGGAGCAAGACGATGGCCGCCGTCCTCGCCACGGCGACCGCCGCGGCCGGGCGCCAGCCGGACATCGTCTTCTCCGGCCACGTGCACAACTACCAGCGCTTCAGCGTGACCGGCGCCAACGGCCGCGTCACGCCGTTCGTCGTGGCCGGGCAGGGCGGCTACCACAACCTGCACAGGATGGTGACGGTCGGGGGCAAGCCGATTATGACGCCGTATGCCGTCGATGCGACGACCACGCTGGAGAGCTACTGCGACGACCGCTTCGGCTTCATGCGCCTGGAAGTCTCGGCGTCGGAGCTGTCGGTCGAGACCTATACCGTGCCGCGTCCGCAGGAGAAGTGGAGCACTCCGCCGCAGCTGATCGATCGGCTGCGGCTCGACTGGAAGGCGGGGAAGATCCTGGTGTAGGGGCAGCAAGCCCGGGGGAGCGCCCCGGCCCGGCCTTACCGTCTCGGTGCCAGGATATCGTCCAGATAGGCCGGCGTGCCGGCGATCCGCTCCAGATGCGGGTAGCGCAGGCCACCCTGGTAGTCGACGGTGACGCTGCGGTAGTGCTGGTCCGCCTTCATCAGGATGTCGAGCGGAGCCTTCGCCTTCAGCGTCTGCTTCAGGGTGTCGACGTCGAACGCCACGCCGTTCACCGCCACGATCTGGGTGCCCACGATGATGCCGGCCTTGAAGGCGGGGCTGCCCCAGATCACCGCGCGCACCGTGCCGTCGCCCTTGAGCGCCACGCCGAGCGAGAACAGCAGGTCCGTGAATTGCCGCAGCCCTTGGGCGCTTTTCTGGAACGGTGACTCGGTCTCGGTGAAGACCAGCCGGTAGCCGCCGCGGGTGATGCCGTCGAGCGGCGCCTGCGGCCCGGTGGCGTAAAGGCGGGTGTTCAGGAACTTGGCCCAGTCATATGGCTCGACCGCGTTCAGCGCGCTGACGATGTCGGCGAAGGCATAGGTCTTGGTGACGAAGCTGCCGTTGTTCATGCCGAAGAAGCCGTGCGCGAAATCGTCCATGGATTTCTTGCCGCCGGACAGGCTGCGAAGCCTGGTGTCGACGTCGAGCCAGACCAGCGCGCCCTCGTCATAGTAGTCCTCCGACCGCTGCCACGAGCGGTATGGGATCGGCCGGCGCTGCGCGATGATCGGATCGTTGGTGGTGTCCTCGAGGTCGCGCCAGCTGCGGCCGATGCCGTTGCTGTAGGTCGCGGCCATCAGCGCCATCTCGTCGAGCCCGTTCTGGCGGGTCCACAGCCCCGAGCGCGCCGCCAGTACCTTGCCCCAGTACTGGGTCTGGCCCTCGTACACCCAGAGCAGCGTGTCGCCCTCGGGGGTGTTGAAGTTTGGCTGCCAGAGGTCGGCCGGACGGCGGAACTTGCCGTTCCAGCTGTGGGTGTACTCGTGCGGCAGCAGGTCGCGTTCGGCGACGAACCTGTCCCAGTCGGTGAAATAGCCAGGTCCGGTCCCATTCTCGGAGGAGCGGTGGTGCTCCAGTCCGATGCCGCCCAATTCGTCGGACAGCGACAGCAGGAAGTCGTAATGGTCGTAATGGTGCGAGCCGAACAGCAGGCCAGCCTGCGTCACCAGGTTGCGATGGAACCCGAGCTCGGCCGGCGTGACCGCGAGGTCGGCGGGCGCGTCCGCGGCGACGTCGAGATGCACCGGCACCGCCGCCCCTGGTGCCAGGTCCTCGCGCAGGAAGTTCCGACCGGCCAGCACCGGGTTGTCGACCAGCGTGTTCAAGCCCACCGGCTTGAAGCGGGTGACGGCGCCGGCGGTGGAGGCGACGTCGAGCCCGGAGCCGAACTGCCACCCGGCCGGCAGCGTCATGCTGGCGTCCATCGTGATGCCGCGGGTGAAGTAGCCGGCCGGATACAGCAGGATGTTGTTCCACTGCAGGCTCAGCATGGTGGACGTCATCGCCACCCGGCCCTCGTTCGAGGCCACCGGCGACAGGTACTGGTAGTCGAGTTCGAGCGCCGTCGCACTTGGCGGCACCGGCACGTGGAAGGCATAGACGTCGACCGGATCGCGCACCCAGGCGATGTCCTGGCCGTTGGCGCGGATCACCAGGCTCGCGAACTTGTCGAGCTCGCCGGTCGGCGAGTGGTCGCCGGGCAGCCATTTCGGGAACAGCAGCACGTGGTCGCCGGCGCCGGAGACCGGGATGGTCTCGTGCGCGGTGAAGATGTGCCGATCGAGGTCGGTCGCGTCGATCCTGAGCGTGATGGTGCCGGGGTAGGGGCGGTCCTGCGGCGTCGGGATCGGGCCCGGGGTCGGCGTCGCAGCCATCTGCGGCTGTTCCTGCGACCGCGCCAGACGCGGGGTGGAGGCCATCCCGAGGCAGGTGGCGCCGGCCAGAAGCAGGTGCCGCCTGCGGGCGCGACGGACGGCAGGGCGGGCGTCGGGCAGCTCGAAGATCACGATCGTCTGATGTCCTGGAGGTTCGAGCTCAACAGCCATGAAACCGGCGAGGCCGCAAGGCGGCAGCCAGCAACCGCGGCGATCGTCAAACCGTCGCAAATGGGGTGCGCGCGAACGAAGCTTGGCGTATGCAGCACGGGTTCAGGCAACACAGCCGGAGGGTCGATGACCGGACAGCACGACCAGGCGGATGCGGTGACGGCGGTCTCGCGCCGGACCCTGCTGCAGGCGGGGGCCGCGGTCGGCGCCGGTCTGGCTGGCGGCATCGGCATCGCCGACGCGGCCCCGGGCACCGCGCCGATGCCGATGCCCCAGCTGTCGCCGAGCGTCCCGCCGGTGGTGACGCTGCCGGTCTCGCTCACCGTGAACGGTCAGCGGCAGGCGCTGGTCGTCGACGCCCGCACCACGCTGCTGGACCTGCTGCGCGAGCATCTGCATCTCACCGGATCGAAGAAGGGCTGCGACCACGGCCAGTGCGGCGCCTGCACGGTGCTGGCGGACGGGCAGCGCATCAACGCCTGCCTCAGCCTGGCGGTGATGCACGAGGGCGGCGAGGTGACCACCATCGAGGGCCTGGCCCCGGACGCGGCGGCGGGCGGCCCGCTGCACCCGATGCAGGCGGCATTCCTGGAGCATGACGGCTACCAGTGCGGCTACTGCACGCCGGGACAGATCTGCTCGGCCATCGGCATGCTGCGCGAGCAGGCGCAGGGGCAGCCGAGCTGGGTCACCGCCGATGTCGCCGAGCCCCATCCAGCACTCACCGACGCCGAGCTGCGCGAGCGTATGAGCGGCAACATCTGCCGCTGCAGCGCCTATCCCAACATCGTGGCGGCGATCCGGGACGTGCATGACCAGGGGAAGATCCCGGCATGAGGAGCTTCGGCTACGAGCGCGCCACCTCGGCACAGGCGGCGGCGGCTTCGGCCAGCGCAACGGGCAGCAGCTTCATCGCCGGCGGCACCAACCTCGTCGATCTGATGAAGCTGGAGGTGATGGCGCCGGCCCGGCTGGTCGATCTCGGCCCGCTCGGTCCCGGCGGCGTCGCCCGCACGCCGAAGGGCGGCGTCCGCATCGGCGCCGGCCTCCGGAACAGCGCGCTGGCCGCCGACCCGGCGATCCGTGCGCACTACCCGCTGCTGAGCCAGGCTTTGCTCTCCGGCGCCTCGCCGCAGTTGCGCAACCGCGCCACCACCGCCGGCAACCTGCTGCAGCGCACCCGCTGCGTGTATTTCTACGATACCGGGACCGCCTGCAACAAACGCGATCCCGGCTCCGGCTGCGCCGCACTCGACGGCTACAACCGCATGAACGCGGTGGTCGGCGGCAGCGCGCAGTGCATCGCCGTGCACCCGTCCGACATGGCGGTGGCGATGATGGCGCTCGACGCCGCGATCGAGACCGTCTCCGCCGACGGCGCCACCCGCTCCATCCCGATCGCGCGGTTCTACCGGCTGCCCGGCACGACTCCGCAGCTGGAGACCGTGCTGGCGCCGGGCGAGCTGATCACCGCGGTCACCCTGCCGCCGCCGCCGCCTGGCCGGCAGCATTACGCCAAGGTCCGCGACCGCGCCTCCTACGCCTTCGCGCTGGTCTCGGTCGCCTCGGTGATCGACGCCGACGGCGAGACCGTGCGTGGGGCCCGCTTCGCGGTCGGCGGCATCGCGCCGCGCCCCTGGCGGGTGCCGGCGGCCGAGGCGGCGCTGGCCGGCACGCGCGGCGACGCCGCCTCCCTCGGCCGCGCCGGCGACCTGCTGCTGGCGGATGCCGCCGGCCATGGCCGAAACGA
Organism: uncultured Acetobacteraceae bacterium; assembly: GCA_937873205.1. Lineage (GTDB taxonomy): Bacteria > Pseudomonadota > Alphaproteobacteria > Acetobacterales > Acetobacteraceae > Lichenicola. The sequence continues at coordinate 10,065 of CALMVO010000109.1, read as the reverse complement.
CTTCAAGCTGCCGCTCACCCGCCGTCTGCTCGGCCATGCGGTGGCCGCCGCGCTTCGCCCCGGCCAGGAGACGCGGCATGGCTGACGAGGCTCCGACGGGCCTGCGCGCGCCCACTCTGGCCGGCCCGATCGGCCCCGGCATCGACCGGGTCGAGGGCCGGCTGAAGGTGACCGGCGCCGCCCCCTACGCCTACGAATACCAGCCGGCCGAGTATGACGGCCCGCCGCCGCTGGTCGGCTGGATCGTGCCGGCCGAGATCGCCCGCGGCCGTATCGTCGCCATCGACAGCGAGGCGGCCGAGCGGGCGCCCGGCGTGCGGCTGGTGCTGACCCATGCCAACGCGCCGCCGCAGGCGCCCTGGGGTCCGCTCGACGCCCATGACCGCTTCGCCCGCGCCCGGCCGATGCTGGCCTCCGACGTCGTGCGCCATTACGGCGACCCGGTCGCCTTCGTCGTGGCCGACACGTTGGAGCAGGCCAGGGCGGCGGCCTTCTCGATCCGGGTCCGCTACGCGCCCGAGCCGTTCGATGCCGAGCTGCTGCGGTCGCTGCCCGACGGCCGCACGCTGTCGAAGATGGATGGCGGCCAGCCGGCCCGCAGCGAGATCGGCGACGCCGCCGCGGCGTTCGCGACCGCGCCGATCCGCATCGATGCGGAATACGACACGCCGTACCAGAACCATGCGCAGATGGAGCCGCATGCCAGCCTGGCGATCTGGAACGGGCCCCGGGTCACGATCTACTGCTCGTCGCAGATGGTGGACAGCCACCAGGCCGGCATCGCCGCCACGCTGCAGATGTCGAAGGCCAACGTCCGCATCGTCAGCCGCTACATTGGTGGCGGCTTCGGCGGCAAGCTGCCCTATTTCGCCGACCAGGTGCTGGCGGCGATCGCGGCGAAGCGGCTCGACCACCCGGTCAAGGTCGCCTTCACCCGCCAGCAGATGTTCCACCTGACCACGCACCGCACCCAGACCTTCCAGCGCCTGCAGATCGGCGCCGACCGCGACGGCACGCTGCTGTCGCTGTCGCACGTGGCCTGGTCGCAGACCGCGCGCGGCGACAACTTCGTCGAGAACGTGGTGCAGCCCACCCGCCAGCTCTATCGCTGCGCCAACATCGCCACCGACGACCGCGTGGTGCCGCTCGACCTGCCGCCGTCGGACTCGATGCGCGCGCCTGGCGACGCGGTCGGCTCGATGGGGCTCGAATGCGCCCTCGACGAACTGGCCGAGCGCATCGGCCTCGACCCGGTGGCGCTGCGGCTGCGCAACGACACCATGGTCGATCCGACCCGGAACCTGCCCTATACCAGCCGCCGCCTGGCGGACTGCCTGAAGTTGGGGGCCGACCGCTTCGGCTGGGCGCAGCGGCCGCAGGCGGGGTCGCGCCGCGACGGCGACTGGATGATCGGCACCGGCATGGCCTCCGCCTGCCGCGGCAACATGCTGCGCAACGCGTCGGCCGAGGTGACGCTGGACCCGTCGGGGCGGCTCACCGTGCGGCTGGCGATGACCGACATCGGCACCGGCAGCTACACCGTGCTGACCCAGATCGCCGCCGAGAGCATGGGGCTGCCGACCGGCCAGGTGCGGGTGCTGATGGGCGATACCGACTTCCCGCCCACCGCCGGCTCCGGCGGCTCGTTCGGCGCCGAGACCTCGGGCTCGGCGGTGTTCCGCGCCTGCGAGGCGCTGCGCGGCCGTCTGGCCGCCGCCGCCCTCGCCGACGCGCGCTCGCCGCTGCACGGCGCCGACGCCGCCACCCTCGTGTTCGCGGACGGCCAGATCGTGTCCGGCGGCAGCGGCGCGCTGCTGGCGGCCCACGCCGGCCGCCTCTAGCCGGGCGGCGTGGTGGCGCAGGGGCCCGTCTCGGCATCGGAGAAGCCCGCGGGCAAGGTGGAGGCCTCGTTCGGCGCGCACTTTGCCGAGGTGGGCGTGAATGCCGTCACCGGCGAGATCCGCATGCGGCGGATGCTGGGTGCGTTCGCGCTCGGCCGCGTGCTGAACGCCAAGACCGCGCGCTCGCAGCTGCTGGGCGGCATGATCTGGGGGTTGAGCAGCGCGCTGATCGAGGAGAACGCGGTCGATCCGCGCCTCGGCGCCTTCGCCAGCCGCGACCTCTCCACCTACCACGTGCCGATCCAGGCCGATGTCGGCGTCGTCGAGGTGCTGTTCGTGCCCGAGGAGGACGGGCTGGTGAACCCGATCGGCGCCAAGGGCGTGGGCGAGCTCGGCATTTGCGGTTCGGGTGCCGCGGTCGCCAACGCGGTTGCCAACGCCACCGGCATCCGGGTGCGCAGCTTCCCGATCACGCCGGACAAGATGTTTCCCTACCTGCAGACGGCCTGATCCCGGCGGGCGGGGAAGCAAGGCCAGGGCTCTGCCCTGGACCCGCCAAGGGCCGTGGCCCTTGGAACCCAATCTACAAGTGGTTTCCAAAGGCGAGCCTTTGGCGGGTTCCAAGGGCAGCGCCCTTGGCCTTCCTGTCGCCATCGGTATGTGGCCGTATCCCGGCGTCAGACCGGACCGGCCAGGCTCTGCCTGGGCGTCGCCTCGGTGAAGCCGGGAATGTCCGCCATCACCTCCGCCGTCGCCGGCGAGGCGAGGGCCGCCCGCATCGCCGCCTCGTCGCGGAACCGGCACTCGGCGATGGCGATCGTCCCGGCCCGGTCCTCGGCCGGCCAGAAGGCGGCGCAATCCTCCAGCCCGAGCGGACCCCAGCACCTCATGACCAGCGGCAGATGGTGCCGGACATAGTACTCGCGGTCGAAGCGGGTGGAGGCGTCGTCGGGATAGGTGACGTACAGGATCGTCATGGCATCACGCGCCTCCCTTCAGCGTGTAGTCGGCCATGATCGACCAGTCCTTCTCGCCGAGCCCGGCCTCGACCGCCTCGCCGAGCCGCGTCCGCACCGCGTCCAGCATCGGCAGCCGGCGGCCGGCCTCGGTGGCGGCCTCGGTGGCCAGCCGGAGGTCCTTCAGGCCGAGCCTCGCCTTGAAGCCGGGCTCGTAGGTCTCCTTGGCGATGTTGGCGCTGTAGCCCTCGTAGGCGCGGCCGCCGAACAGCGTGCCCAGGATCAGCTCGAAGAAGTCTGCGCGCGGCAGGCCGTTCGCCTCGGTGAGCACCGCCGCCTCCGCCATCGCCTCGATCGCCATGGTGATCATCATGTTGGCGGCGATCTTGGCGGCGTTGGCGCGCGGCGCCGCCTCGCCGAGGTCCCAGACCTTTCGGCCGAGCACCTCGAGCAGCGGGTGCACCGTCCGGACGGCCTCGGGCTGCCCGGCCGCCAGGATGTTGAGCTCGCCGCGGGCGGCCACGTCCGGCCGCCCCAGCACCGGCGCCGACACGTAGGCCACCCCCGCCGCCTCGTGCGCCGCCGCCAGCTCGCGCGCGAAGGCGATCGAGATGGTCGAGGTCACGACATGGACGAGGCCGGGCCTCGCCTGCCGCAGCACGCCCGACTCCAGCAGCACGTCGCGGATCGCCGCGTCGTCGGACAGCATGGTGAACACCGCCTCCGCGTCGAACGCGTCCGCGGGACTGGACGCCATCCCGACGCCCTCGATGCCCGGATCGCCGGAGCGGTTCCAGGCGCGGACCGTGTGCCCTGCCTTTGCCAGGCTGCGCGCCATGGCGCTGCCCATGGCGCCCAGACCGATGAAACCGACATCCATCATGCATCTCCCTGTGTTGCGGCCGCGCCGGCATGGCGATCGAGCCAATCGAGCACCGGCGCCAGCGCCGCATCGGAGTTCTTCTCGTAGATGAGGCCGTGACCGTTGCCGGTGACGCCATGGTCGGGCAGGTGCAGCAGCTCCGCCGCGGCGCCGCCCGCCACCAGGGCGGCGACGATCGGCAGGCCGGCGGCCGCGAACGCCGAGCTGTCGCCGGTCACCAAGGCGATCGGCAGGCCAGCCAGATTCGGCAGGCGCAGCGTCGCCGGATCGGCGTCGCGGACCGCGTCCGGCGTTGCCCGCGGCGGATCGTGGGTGAGGGGTGCGGCCGCGAGCCCCCAGAGTAGCCGGCCGATGTTGGGGATGTCGGCGAAGGGCGGCCCCATCGGCTCGACGCTGACGATGGCGCGGACCAGCCCCGGCCGACGGTCGGCCGCCAGCCAGCCGCCCGGGCCGGAGGCCGAATGGGTGAGCAGGATCGCCGGCCCGATCCGGTCGAGCAGCCGGGCCAGCCGATCGGCGTCCATGTCCTCGGAGACGGCGAGGTCGGCCGGTAGCGGGCCGTAGCCGGCGATGAACTGATCCATGGCGTCGGCGTCGTCGGGCGCGAACGGCCATTGCGTATGCGCGCCCGACGGATCGGGCGGGCAGTAGATCTGCCGTCCGCCCTCGTAGGAGAAGGGCGGTCCCATCGGCCCGACGATGGCGGTATGCAGCGGCGATCGCCCGTGGCCGGGGCGGTCGACGACCACCGTCGCGTAGCCGGCCTCGACCAGCCGCTGCGCCCAGCCGGGCCGGCCGTCCGGCGTATCGAGCCATTCGGTGCCCTGGAACCCACCGCCGTGCACCAGCACCACCGGATAGGGGCGCGTCACTCGCTCGGGCGCTTCCCACTCGGCGAACATCGGTCCGCGCTGATACGTCCTGCCGTCGTGCAGGACGCGCTCGCCGGCGATCCAGAAATGGCCGCGCCGGACCGTCCGCGCGGGAACGCCGTCCCAGAACGGGCGGGCGCCGTCCTGCCGGCTCATGGCGCGCTCCCGATGCCGTCGCCACAGATCGGCATGTCCCGGTCGAATGGCCGGACCGCGACGATGCGGTCGCCGTGGGCGCGCACGATCCGCGCCATGGGCGGGTCGAGCACCTCGCCGGACGCGCGCGAGCGGGGGATCAGGCGGCCGGTGACGATCGCCATGTCATCCTCCTCGAAGAAGCGTGTGGCCCGCACCCGGAGCGATCGAGCGCCTGGCTCATCCGCCGCGCTCAGCCTTCGCTGCCGCCGTGGCTGCGCTGCAGGCGACGGACGGGTCGGCACGGTCACACGATGTGGTCCAGGCCGCGGACGGTCTCGTTTGGCATGGTTGATCTCCCCTTTCAGGAATTCGCGGTCACGTTCGGGATGCTGGGCAGGATCCAGGACCGGCGATGCCCTCCCGCGCGGACGGGGTGGCGGCCGGGACCGGGCTCATGGCCCGTTGCCGACGGCGTCGCGGTAGGCGGGCACGTTCCAGTAGAACGGCCGGAACTCGACGATGCGCTCGCCGCGCACGCGCACGACCTGGGCCATCGGCAGGTCCAGCGTCGCGCCGGTCGCGCGGGAGCGGGTGACGAGGCGGCAGATGATGACCACCGTGTCACCCTCCTCGAAGGGGCGGGCGTCGCGCACCTCCAGCCGGTCGAACGCCCGGCTCATCTGCCGTGCCCAGTCCTCGTAGCCGGCGTGGCCGTGGAACTCGCCGCCCCAGGGCAGGTCGGGCGACTGGTGCAGCACGACGTCCGGGTCGAGCGTGGCGGCGATGCCCGCAAAGCTGGCGCCGGCGTCGGCGCCGCCCGCGTTCATGTAGGCGTCCTCCGCCGCGTGGAAGCGCTCGATCACCTCGCGCGGCGAGGGGCCGCTCACAGCGTGATCTCGCCGCCGTCCGGATCGCTCCAATAGGTGGCGACGCCGCCGCTGCGGAAGGTCGACGCGGTGCCGAACGTGTCCTCCATGAACTGCATGAAGACGATCCGCTCGTCCCGGATCTTGGCCAGGATGGAGAAGGGCGAGCTGACCGCGCGGCCCAACGTGGTGGAGCGATAGGTGAAGCGGCCGAACACGGCGACGGTGCCGCCGTCCCCGACCAGCTCGTCGATCTCGAACGCCTCGCTGCTCCAATAGCGGCGCACCTGCGTGTAGGTGTCCAGCACCGCGTCCGGGCCAGTGCGGGTGCCGGCCCAGGGCATGATCCGCCGCAGCTCGGGGTTGTCGTGGTTGAGCGAAACGTAGGTGGCGTCGGGTGCCACCAGCCTGCGCACCAAATCGGGATCGGTCGGGTTTCCCAGCAGGGTCCGAACGATCTCAGTCGCCGCCATGACCATCACCATTCTCCTGGGACCGGTGGTCGTGTTCCGATTTCGGGACCGACCGATCCATAAGTAGGGCGCGCGCCGTCCTCGTCAACGATATTCGGATTGACCATTCTAGAAGCAGATCGGGATGACGAGATGACGCGGACCGGACGGCCCCCACAATTCGACCGGAATGACGCGCTCGACGCGGCCATGCGGCTGTTCTGGCATCAGGGCTACGAGTCGACGTCGCTGAACCAGCTCAAGCAGGCGATGGGCGGACTGTCGGCGGCGAGCCTCTACGGCGCGTTCGGCTCCAAGGAGGGCCTCTACCGCGAGGCCCTGTCCCACTACATGGAGATGCATGGGCAGGTGATCGCGGCCCTGCGCGACGAGACGCTCGTGCCCCGGACGGCACTCGAACGGGCGCTGCGGCAGTCGGCCCGGTTGCAGACCGATCCGGACTTGCCGAAGGGCTGCATGCTGGTCCTGTCCGCCGCCAACGCCTCGCCCGAGAACGCGCACCTGCAGGCGCTGGTCGCCGCCGAGCGGCAGCGGACCCGGGACGGCGTCCGGCATTGTCTCGACCGTGCCGTTGCCTCGGGAGAGCTCCGTCCCGACGCCGACCTGGACGGTCTGGCAACCCTGGCCGACGCGCTCCTGGTCGGCATGTCGGTCCAGGCACGCGACGGGGTCCCGCTGACGGCGATCGAGGCCGCCATCTCAAGCCTGCTTCTGCTGTGGGACGCAAACGGCGCCGGGATGTCCGGTCAGCGTTGATCCCGTCCAGGATCGGCGTCGACCGGCCTGGGATCAGGTCGTCGCGGGATCGCCCTGCCCCCTATTTCGCCGCCGCGCCACCGGGTCTGGTCCAGGCGACGCGTCCCGAGCCGATCGAGCAGCGCGCCGGCCTCCTCGATCCGGGCGGCGCCGCCGAACACGACGAAGTCCGGCCGCACCAGCATGGCGGCAAGACCGTGTTCCTTGAGGAACGCCTCGTAGCGCCCGTCCAGATCGACCGTTCCGTCCGCGGCCAGGTCGATCATGTGGATGTCGAGCCCGTCCGGATGCCGATCCGGCGACTGCATCGTCCCGCGGCCGATCAGCACGAAGCCGCCGCCGGTCGGCGCGTCGAGCCAGCTCTCCCCGCCGGCGCACGGGGTGGGCGCGCCGTCGGCGCCCCGCTGCAGGATGCCGTCGATACGCGTCGGGATGCTTCGTCGAGAGATCGGCGGCGTACTCGTTGCAGATCCGGGCGAGGCGGACGGCCTCCGGTTCCGACCCCACCGCCAGGCCGGGCGTGGAGATCGAGAGCACCGACATCGCCACCCCGGAGGCGCTGATCGCGCCGATCACGCCGGGGCCGCCGATGGCGGCGACGTAGGCCGGCGGAAAGAAGTAGTGGTGCGTGTCGATGCGATGCGATGCGATGCGGCCGAGACACCATCCAGAGCGACCGGAACCAGGGAGGCGTAGCGGCATCCCATGTCTCCCACTGGGACCGGAGGGTCGTCCCGGGGACCGGCGACCCGGCCTGTAAGTTTTACGGTTCGACACGATGGGCGCGGTTGCATCCGGCGCGCCACTCCGATCTGATCATGGGCATGGAGATGCTGGCGCCCAAGCTCGAGCCTTCCCCCGCCGCCGGGTCGGGGTCGATGCAGCGCATGGCCTACGGCCTGCTGGCCGTGCTGCTGCTGTCCGGCGCCTGGATCCGGTTCAACGACCGCCTCTCCGAGCTCTCGCCGGGCCTCGCCTCGCCGGTGGTGCAGAGGATCGCCGAGCGGGCGGCCCTGGCCGGGCAGCCGGCCAGCCTCGCCGAGCTGGCGCTGCTGGCGCCCGGCGCGGAGGCGGCCGCCCTCGCCGGCATGGGCTTGCCGCGCGACCAGGCGGCCGCGATGGCGGCCGACCTGCGCCGCGACCGCATCCGGCTGGTGCAGGTGCCGCTGTTCGATGCCGGCGCCGGCGGCGCCGGACCACGCCTGGTCTCGGTCAGCTCCGGCGGCTACGGCCGGCTGGTCACGCTGACACGGACGCCGACCTTGGTGATGCTGCCCATCGATCGCGTCGGCACGATCTCGTTCCGGACCGCCGGCGCGGGGTCGTCCGATCCGATCGCCGTCGGCATGCTGACGCTGGCCGGGCCGCTGCAGCTGCCGGACATCGCCGTCGGACAGCGGCTCGACGTGGGCGTGATCGCGCAATGAAGGGGCTCCTGCCGGCCGCGACCCGGCTGATGCCGCTGATGATGCTGGCGTTCTTGACGCTGGCCACCGTGCAGATCCTGCTGTCGCTGCACCTGTCGCCCGCGCATATCCTCGAGGTCGTGCTCTCCTGGATGACGCGGCTGGGGCCGATGTATGTCGTGCTGGGCGCACTTTGCTGGTCGCTGGTGGCGGGCGGGATCGGCTATGAGTGGCGCGCGACCCGGGTCGCGGCGCGGGCCGGGCTGGCTGGCCGCCGCAGCCATGTCGACGCCTGGGCGCGCCGCAAGCAACGGGGATGGATGATGGATGTTCTGGCCCGGTTGACCAATCGCGCCGCCCTCGAGGACATGCTGGACAAGCAGGACAAGGCGGTCGTCATCGATGCGGTGGCGCTGTCGGCGACGCTGCGTTCCGAGGTGATCGGCCAGGACCAGGTCTGCGAGGACATCGCCCAGCAGCTACGCCGCCGGCTGGCGCTGCACGTGCGCGGCAAGCCGGTCGGCATCTTCCTGCTTGCCGGGCCGCCGGGCACCGGCAAGACCTACCTCGCCAAGCGGCTGGCCGTGGCACTCGGCCGCAAGCTGCTCCACTTCGACATGACGCAGATGAGCAGCCCGCACGCCTCGACGCAGCTGTTCGGCTCGCCGAAGGGCTATGTCGGCTCCGACAGCTACGGCAAGCTGACCGGCGGCCTGAAGGAGGTGCCGGACGCCGTCGTGCTGCTCGACGAGATCGAGAAAGCGCATCCGGATGTGTTCAAGAAGTTCCTGAGCGCGTGGAACGACGGTCACGTCACCGAGGCCTCGAACGGTGCCCAGATTTCCACCACCCGCGCGATCTTCGTGCTGACGTCGAACATCGCCACCGAGGCGCTGGGCGAGATCGCCGATCGCTACGCCGAGGATCCGGAAGCGATGCGGCAGGCCTCGGTCGAGGCGCTGCGCCAGGCCGGTTTCGCGCCCGAGGTGCTGAACCGGCTCGACCGCATCTTCGTGTTCCGCGCGTTGGGCGGGCTCGACGTCGCCCGCGTGGCGGCACTGGAGATCGAGGCGATGATCGCCAGCTACGGCCTCGAGATCGCCAGCGGCGGCATCGATCCGGCCCTGCTGTTCGAGGTGATGCAGCGTCAGGACCGGCTGGGGCAGGGTGCGAGCGCCCGCGACCTGGTGCGCTCGATCGAGGAGATGGTCAGCGACGGGCTGATCGAGGCTCGCCAGAAGGGCGCGCACATGGTCCGGCTGGAGAAGAGCGACACCGGCATCGTGACCCGCATCGCCGACATCGTGCTGAAGGCGGACGAGAGGCCGGCCGTCCTGGTCGCGCGCCCCTAGCGTATGTCGGTGGTCGGACGACTATGGCGCCGCGCGCCCGCCTGGCGCTTCTGCCTGGTGTCGGCGCTGGCCTGCACCGGGCTCGCCGCCATGTTCCCGCCCAGCCTGCCGGCCCATTGGCCGTCCCTGGGCCGCAGCGCGCATTATGCGTCGCGCACGGCGTCGCCGCCGCCGTCCGGCACCGAGCTGTACGCACCGGCGGAAGCGCCGACCCGGCAGGGCCTCACCCATCTGGCCGGCCGGCTGCTGCCGCTGCCGGCTGGCACCTGGCACGAGCTCGCTATCATGAGGGGCGGCGAGAGCGACGTTCCGCAAACCGACATGTTCTACCGGATGTCTGGGGCGGCGGGCGACCCGAGCCTGACCGGGCTGATCTTTGCCACCGGTCCCGGGCCGGCGACCGGGTCCGTCGGCCCCGCCGAGCTGCCGCTACCGTGCCGGGACGTGGGGCTTTGGCCGGGCGAGATCGTGCCCACGCTGCCGAGCCAGAGCCCGCTTGCCCATGAATGCTGGGTGTTGAGC
>CALMVO010000108.1 GCA_937873205.1 uncultured Acetobacteraceae bacterium | reverse complement strand
ACCGGAGCCGGCGGCGGCGGGGGCGGAGGTGCGGTGTTGAAGGCGTAGCGGATGCCCAGCATGAAGCTGTGGTTGAATTGCTGGTTGAAGTCCGCGTTGCCCTTGTGGAGCCCGCTCGGATTGAACGAGGTCGACTGGTAGGCGTCTTCGTCGAGCAGGCCGAGGAAGCGATATTCCGCGGTCACCGCCAGACCCGGGACCGGAGCGATGTTGTAGGCCGCGCCGACGATGCCCTGGTAGGCGAACGAGCCGTTGGTGCCGCCGGTGCGGTCGATGTTGCCGTTGGTGTAGGTCGTGGTGAACGGCGACAGGTGGTTCCACATGTAGCCGGCGCCGACGCCGACATACGGGGTGACCGGCGAGGCCAGGCCATACTTGTTCAGGTCGATGTCGTAGAGGACGTTGACGAGGCCGCCATAGGTTTCGCCGTGGCCGCTGGTGATGCCCGGCACCGAGGTCAGGCGACGGTGGTTCACGTTGTTGTAGTAGTAGGCGCCCTCGAACTCGGCGCGCAGGCCGTTGCCGAGGCCGTAGCCGACGGAGCCCTCGCCATTGAAGCCGTCGCCGTAACGGAACGTCGACTTGGAGCCGACGCCCGTCGTCGACTTGTTGTTGCCAGCCGCGTTCGTGGTCGGGCTGTATTGCACGCCCTGGTCCTGGCGGAGATTGTAGCCTGCGCCGAGACTGACGTAGGGGCCAGTGATCGGCTGGGCCGTGGCCGCGACGGTGGTCGCCGCCAGCAGGGTCGTTGCAAGTAGTGCCGTGCGCAGACGCATTGTCTCGTCCTTCTAGGGTCCGTTCGTCCGGCCACCAACCATCGGCGGCACAGGCTCATCGGGATGCGTAAGCACCCTATAGTTCCTTCGGTTGCTCATGGAGAGTGCGTGAATGCCGCCTTGCACCATTCATGGTGGCGACCGTGGCGATGAGGCCACAGTTCAGTCCGGGTGCCAAACGATCGCCGGCCGAACCCCGAGTCTTGGTTGCGATATGGATTTTGCAACGAAACCCTGACCTCACTCACACGATAGCGTGAGCGCCTGTTGCCGAATTGTTACGGCCTGGACAGGTCTGGTGACATATCTGCCATGCGTTCCGGTTCTCCCGTGAGCACCGCCAGGACGTCCTCCGGTTCGACGTCGCGGCTGGTGAAGGCGCAGCCGATGCCGCGGACCAGTACGAAGGCGAGGCGGCCATCGCGCATCTTCTTGTCGCGCCGCATGTGCGCCAGCAGGGCGGTGGCGGCGGCCGGGCGGCCGCACTCGGCGATCGTGGACTTCAGGCCGACGCCGCGCAGGTGGCGCTCCAGCCGGTTGGCGTCTTCGGCTGGACACAGCCCGAGCCGCACCGACAGCCGAAGCGCCAGCACCAGGCCGATGCCGACCGCCTCGCCGTGCAGCAGCGTGCCGTCGTAGCCCATCTCCGCCTCCAGCGCGTGGGCGAAGGTGTGGCCGAGGTTGAGCAGCGCGCGGCCGTCGCTGGGCTTCTCCTCCCGCTCGTCGTCGCCGACGACGGCGGCCTTGAAGGCACAGGCGTGGAGCACGGCGTCCGCCAGTAGCGCGGGGTCGCCGGCGAGCAGGGCGGCGCCGTTGGCCTCGCACCATGCGAACAGTGCGGGATCGCCGATCAGTCCGGCCTTGACGATCTCGGCGTAGCCGGCGCGCAGCTCGCGCGGCGGCAGGGTGGCCAGCACGGCGGTGTCGGCCAGCACCGCGATCGGCTGGTGGAAGGCACCCAGCAGGTTCTTGCCGGCGCGGGTGTTGATGCCGGTCTTGCCGCCGACGCTCGAGTCGACCTGCGCCAGCAGCGTGGTCGGGATCTGCACGAAGGGCAGCCCGCGCAGCACCGTGGCCGCCGTGAACCCGGCGAGGTCGCCGATCACGCCCCCGCCGAGTGCCACCACCGCCGTGCGCCGCTCGACACCCAGCGCCAGCATCCGGTCGGTCACCTCACCGAAGGTGGCCAGGCTCTTGGAGGCTTCCCCGGGTGCGACGACGATGCTGTCGGCGGCAATCCCGGTCTCCGCCAACGAGGCCAGCAGGGCCGGCAGGTGCAGCCGGGCCACGGTCTCGTCGGTAACGATGACGGCGCGGTGCTGCACCCCCTGCTGGGACAGCACCGGCGCCAGCAGCGCGCCGGCCCGTGCCAGCAGGCCGCTGCCGATCACCACCTCGTAACGGGCCCGGGATAGGGCGACCGCGAGCCGGTGCGGGGCCGCGTGCGCGTCCAGCGCCTCCAGCACCTTCGCGGTGGTGTGGTCGGGGCCGTCGCTGCCGCAGTCCACGGTGAGGTCGGCCTCCGCATAGACGGGTTGCCGCCGCTCCATCAGCGCCGCCAGCACCTCGCGTGGCCGGGCGCCGTCGAGCAGCGGCCGGTGCTGGCGGCCGCTGACGCGCCGCACCAGCACGTCGAGCGGGCAGCGCAGCCACACCGATGTCGCGGCGTCGCGGATGGCGGCGCGGGTGAGGGGGTCCATGAAGGCGCCGCCGCCGGTCGCCAGCACGATCGGCGGCCCGGACAGCAGGCGCCGGATCACGCCCTGCTCGCCGCGCCGGAACTCGGCCTCGCCGTAGCGGGCGAACAGCTCGGAGATGGTGATGCCGGCGGCGCGCTCGACCTCGGTGTCGGCGTCGCGGAACGGGATGCCGAGCCGGGAGGCGAGACGGCGGCCGACCGTGGTCTTGCCCGCCCCCATCAGCCCGACCAGCACCACCGAGCGTCCGGAGCCGGGAACCGCAGCCCCGGCATCCGACCCGGCGGGCATCTCGTGCTGCGGCGGCGCTGGGAGCGGGCGTGACATGGGCCCAGGCTACCATGGCGGCGGCGACGCTTCCATGATGCGCCAGCGATCCCTCGGCGCGGCTTGTGCATCGAAAACGGCAGCCTTATCAGTCGGCTCGGATCGCACGGGCGACGCGCGGCCCGGCTGGTGCGGCGCCTGCCTCGGCGGACCGACAATGGAGACGTCATGCGCCGGATTCTCGCCATCCTGTTCGGGGTCGTGGTCATCGCACTCGGCGGAGGCTTCCTGGCGCTGGGCGCCTTCCCACCGAAGGCCCCGGCGCGGCTCGTGCATGAGACGGTCTCCACGCAGCGGCTCGAGCAGGCCAACGCGCCACCGGTGCCGGTGCTGCCGCCGGTGCCGATGCCGGCGGCCGTGCCGGCAGCGGTTCCAGCTCAGGGCGCCACCCCGCCGTCGACTCCGGTCCTTGCACCTGCCCCGTCGCCAGCCACGGCTCCGGTTCCTGCGCCGGTGACGCCGGGACACTAGGGAGCTGGTCGCCGTGACGGCCGATCCGGCCGGCTGGCGCCACCAGGAGGCGTTCCTCGAGATGCTGGCGGCCGAGCGTGGAGCCGCTCCCAACACGCTCCGGGCCTACGGCGCCGATCTCGCCGACTTCGCCGCTCACGCGCGGGCCGCCGGCGAGACCGCGGCCTCGGCCTCGCCGACGACGCTCGCCACCTATATGGCGGCCCTGGCACAGGCCGGTCTCTCGGCTCGTACGGCGGCGCGCCGGCTATCCTGCCTGCGCCAGTTCCATCGCTTCCTGGCGCAGGAGGGGCTGCGCGGCGACGATCCCACGATCCGGCTGCAGGCGCCGCGGCCGGGCCGCACGCTGCCGCGCTTCCTCGGCGAGGCCGAAGTGGCGGCGCTGCTGCGCGCGGCCGGCCCCGAGGGAAGCTTGCCCGCTTCGCGTCAGCACCGGGCCCTGGCCGGACTCGAAATCCTCTACGCCACCGGTCTGCGCATTTCGGAGATGCTGTCGCTGCGGCGGCGGCAGCTCTCCGGCGACGGGCTGGTGCTGATGGTGCGTGGCAAGGGCGGCCGCGAGCGGCTGGTGCCGCTGTCGGACGCGGCGCGGGCGGCGGCGCAGGCGCTGCTGCGGCACGAGGCCGGCCGCGACGGCGTCACCCGCTCCGACTACCTCTTCGCGGGCCGCGATCCGGCGCGGCCGATGACGCGCCAGGGCTTCGACCGCATCCTGCACGAGGTGGCGCTGCGGGCCGGCCTGGACCCGGAGCGTCTGTCGCCGCACGTCCTGCGTCACTCGTTCGCCAGCCACATGCTGGCGCATGGCGCCGATCTGCGCAGCCTGCAGCGCCTGCTCGGCCATGCCGATATCGCCACCACGCAGATCTACACGCACGTGCTGGCGGAACGGCTGCAGCGGCTGGTACAGGCGCATCATCCGCTGGCGGCCGCCGGGCCTTGGCCGGCCCGGGAAACGTGATAAAGCCCGGCCCCGATGCGCCAGTTCCTCGACTTCGAAAAACCGATCGCCGAGCTCGAGACCAAGATCGACGAGCTGCGGCAGATGCCGGCCGCCACCGATCCCGGCCCTGCGTCCGGCGGCGCGTCCGGCCTGTCGATCGCCGACGAGGTCGGCCGCCTCGAGGAGAAGGCGGAGAAGCAGCTTCGCGCCACCTATGCCAGGCTGACGCCATGGCAGAAGGTACAGGTCGCCCGCCATGCGCAGCGTCCGCATGCCTGCGACTACATCGCCGGGCTCATCACCGACTACGTGCCACTGGCGGGAGACCGCGCGTTTTCGGAGGACGAGGCGGTGGTCGGCGGGCTGGGACGCTTCGACGGCCGCTCGGTGGTGGTAATCGGCACCGAGCGCGGCGTCGATCTGGAAACCAGGCTGCGCCACAATTTTGGCATGGCGCGGCCGGAGGGGTACCGCAAGGCGGTGCGGCTGGTGGAGCTCGCCACCCGCTTCGGCCTGCCGGTGCTGACCTTCGTCGACACGCCGGGCGCCTATCCGGGCATCGATGCGGAGGCGCGCGGCCAGGCGCAGGCGATCGCGCGCTCCATCGAGGTGTGCCTCGCCGCGCCGGTGCCGATCCTGGCGACCGTGATCGGCGAGGGCGGCTCCGGCGGCGCCATCGCGCTGGCCGCCGGTGATCGCGTGTTCATGCTGGAGCACGCGATCTACTCGGTGATCACGCCCGAGGCCTGCTCCTCGATCCTGTGGCGCGACACCACGCAAGCCATGGCGGCGGCGGAGGCGCTGCGGCTCACCGCGCAGGACCTGAAGCAGTTCCGGCTGGTGGACGAGATCGTCGCCGAGCCGCTGGGCGGCGCGCACCGCGACCCGGCAGCGGCGATCGCCTCGGTGCGCCAGCTGTTGGCCGCGGCCCTGCCCGGCCTCTGCGCACTGGATCCGGCGGCACTGCGGGCGCAGCGGCGCGAGAAGTATCTGGCGATGGGGCGCTAGGCCGGCTGAGGCGCCGAACGTGGCCAGCCGGTCGCGGCGTGCCGGCCCGGGCGGGGCGGAACTCCCGGGGGAGTTGGTCGTCGCATTCTCTTCCTATAATATCGTGAACGCGGTGCCGATTGATCATCCTGCGGGACACGGTAGAGGCATCTCGGGAGACCTGTTGTTGTCTGATCAAGCGGATGTCATCGTCCGGATCGCCAGCGTCCTGGGCGGCATGGCGGATCCGGTGGCGCAGCGTGCGGGGGAGATCGATGCCGAGACCAGCATCGTGCGGGATCTGAAGCTGGACTCGCTGGCGGTGATGGATTTCGTGATGGCCTTGGAGACGGAGTTCGATACCGTGATCCCGATCGACGCGCTCTCCGGGGTCGAGACCATCGGCGACCTCGCCCGTCTGCTGCAGCCGACGTTGCCGCGACCAACGCATGCCGCGGCCGGCCGCTAGTCCATGCTCGAGAAATATGCCGATCTGCAGGCGGCCTACGCCCGGCTGGGCTCCGGTGGCCGGAACCCGTTCTCGGTGGCGTTCGAGCAGATGCTGTCGCCCACCGAGGCGATGCTGAACGGTCGGCCGGTGCTGCTGCTCGGCACCAACAACTACCTGGGCCTCACCTTCGAGCGGAGCTGCATCGAGGCCGCCGCCGCGGCGCTGGACGCCGAGGGCACCGGCACGACGGGATCGCGCATCGCCAACGGCACCTATGGCCGCCATGCCGCGCTCGAGGCGCAGATCGCCGGCTTCCTGGGCCGGCGTGAGGCGATGCTGTTCACCACCGGCTACCAGGCCAACCTTGGCGTGCTGGCCGGCCTCGCCGGTCGCGACGACAACCTGCTGCTCGACGCCGACAGCCACGCCAGCATCTATGACGGCGCCCGGCTGAGCGGCGCCCGGGTGACGCGGTTCCGCCACAACGACCCCGAGGACCTGCGGCGCCGGCTCCGGATCCTGGACGAGCGCGCCGAGCCGACCCAGCCCGGCCGCGTGCCGTCACGCAATTTGATCGTGGTCGAGGGCATCTACAGCATGATGGGCGACATCGCGCCCCTGGCCGAGATCGCCGCCGTGCGGCGCGAAGCCGGCGCCTATCTGCTGGTGGACGAGGCGCATTCGCTGGGCGTGCTCGGCGAGCGCGGGCGCGGGCTGGTCGAGGTGGCCGGGGTCGAGGCCGATGTCGACTTCATCGTCGGCACCTTCAGCAAGAGCCTGGGCGGCATCGGTGGCTTCTGCGCCTCCGATGCGCCGGACTTCGGGCTGCTGCGGCTGGCGTCCCGTGCCTACATGTTCACTGCCTCGCTACCGTCCTCGGTGGTGGCCGGGGTGTCGCGGGCGCTGCAGCTGGTCGAGGAGCAGCCGGCGCCGCGCTGGCGGCTGGCCCGCAACGCCGAGCGGCTGTATTGCGGGCTCACCGCGGCCGGGTTCCAGCTCGGGCCGACGGTCAGCCCGATCGTCTCAATCCGGCTGCCTGGCCCGGAGGTCGCGATGACGTTCTGGACCGCGCTGCTGGAGGCCGGGATCTACGTCAACCTGGCGCTGCCGCCGGCGACGCCGGACAGCAAGTCGCTGCTGCGCACCAGCGTCAGCGCCGTGCACAGCGCAGCCCAGATCGACCGGGCCGTGGACGCCATCGCCGGCATCGGGCGGACGCTGGGGCTGGTGCCGGGCAGCAGCGCGGAGCTGTCGGCCGCCGCCGACTAGGGGTTGGCCGCCGCCGCGGATGCGCGGCGGTGCCGAAGGCGTCGCTTGACAGCGCTTGGTCCCGGCTGCACTCGACGAGCATGATCTATTCCAACTGGCGCCGGCACGGCCATCGCTTCGACCTGGGCCGCATGAGCGTCGGCCGCCTGGTCGCCGCCTACGCCAGCCATCCGGCAGTCCATCTTTATGTGGTCGGGGCGTCGGTCTCGGGCGCGCTGGCCGCCATGCTCGACCACGGGTCCTGGCGGCCGGCGGTGGCCGTGCTGGCGACGGTCGCCGCCTATCCGATGGTCTGGTACCTGATCCATCGCTTCGTTCTGCACAGCCGGCTGCTCTACCGCTCCCGGCTCACCGCGGCGCTCTGGAAGCGGATCCATTTCGACCACCACCAGGACCCGCACCGCATGGACGTCCTGTTCGGCTCGCCGCTGAACACGCTGCCGACGCTGCTGGCGATCCTGCTGCCGCTGGGCTGGCTGATCGGCGGCCAGGGCGCGGCCGGGGCGTCGGCGTCGGCGGCCGTCTGCGCCGGGCTGGTGATCACCTGCGTGTACGAGTTCTGCCACTGCGTGCAGCACCTGAACGTTCGGCCGCGTAGCCGGCTGCTGGCGCGCATGAAGGACCTGCACCTGGCCCATCACTTCCATGACGAGCACGGCAATTTCGGCATCACCAGTTTCGGGGTGGACCGGCTGTTCGGCACCTATTACGGCCGCGCGGCCGAGCGCGCGCGGTCGCCGCACGCCTTCAACCTCGGCTACGACACCGACGAGGCGGCGCGCTTTCCCTGGGTCGCCAGCCTGTCCGGCGGGCCGCCGCGCGCGCGTCCGCTGCGGACCAAGCCGGCGGAGGCGGGGCCGGTCGCGAGCCAGCCGGTCGGGAGCCAGCCGGCCTCCGCGCGATGATGCTGGCGCGGCCGGTCTCGCTGCTGCCGGTCCGAAGCCGGTCCCAGCTGGGACGCTTCATCCGCCTGCCGGAGCGGCTCTACCGCGCCGATCCGCACTATGTGCCGCCGCTCCGCGCCGAGCGCCGCGCCGCCCTCACCCCGCGTGGCAATCCGTTCTTCGGGCATGCCGAGGCGGCGTTCTGGCTTGCCGTGCGCGGCGGCCGGGTGGTGGGCCGGATCAGCGCGCAGCACGACCGGCTCGGCCGCGACCGTGACCTGGCGCAGTTCGGCATGCTGGCCGCGATCGACGATTCCGAGGTGTTCGCAGCCTTGCTGGGCGCGGCCGAGGACTGGGCGCGAACCCGCGGTTTCGCGCGCATCCAGGGCCCGTTCAGCCTGTCGATCAACGAGGAGGCCGGGCTGCTGATCGACGGCTTCGACACGCCGCCGATGCTGATGATGCCGCACGATCCCGCCTATGCCGGGCCCAGGCTGGCGGCACTGGGCTACGGCCGGGCGCAGGACCTGCTGGCCTATCTCTGCGACGCGTCGGCGGCCCTGCCGCCGGCGGCCGCGGCGATCGTCGCGCGGGGCCTGCCCGCCAACGTCACGCTGCGGCCGATGCGTCGCGAATCGCTGGCCGCCGACGTCGCCGCGCTGGTGACGATCTTCAACGAGGCCTGGTCGGAGAATTGGGGCTTCGTGCCGATCACCGCGGACGAGGTGGCGCACATGGCCAAGGCGATGCGGCCGCTGCTGCACGAGCGCCTGGTTTGGTTCGCCGAGGTGGACGGCGTGCCGGGCGCGTTCGGGCTGTGCCTGCCCAACCTGAACGAGGCGATCCGCGACCTGTCCGGGCGATTGCTGCCGTTCGGCTGGGCGAAGCTGCTGTGGCGGCTGAAGCGGGGTACGGTCCAGACCGCGCGGGTGCCGCTGATGGGGGTCAGCCGGCGCCACGCCGGCACGCTCACCGGCCGGCTGCTGGCGCTGCATGTGGTGGAGGCGCTGCGGCGCGAGGCCGCCGCCATGGGGATCCAGGCGGTCGAGATGTCCTGGGTGCTGGCGGGCAACGCGCCGATGCGCCACCTCGCCGAGGCGGTCGGCGGCCGCGCCTACAAGACCTACCGGGTGTACGAGAAGTCTCTCGCCTCGTGAGCGGCCGCATTTGACGCGCGCCCGGACGGTGGCTACGGCACTCCGGCGCGGCCGGTCCCGGTCCGGCCGTCGCCCGCCAGCGTAGCTCGGAGCTCACCCGAATGCCGGGGTTCACCCCCACCTCCAGCGGCCTGCCGCCGCGCAACGGCGACTTCTCCACGCTGGTCGAGGCCCTCGACTACGCGGCAGACGGCGAGAGCGGCCTCGACTTCTATTCGGTGCGGGGCGAGCTGGCGGCGACGCTGCCGTATCGGCGGCTGCGCGAGACCGCGGTCGGGCTGGCCCGCCGCCTGATCGCGCATGGCCTCGGCCCCAGCCGGCGGGTGGCGGTGGTGGCATCGACCGGGCCCGACTTCGTCGAGGCCTTCTTTGCCTGCCAGTATGCCGGGCTGGTGCCGGCGCCGCTGCCGCTGCCGCAGGCGTTCGGCGGCCGTGCCGGCTACGTGGCGCATGTCCGCCGGCTGATGGAGGGTGCCGAGGCGGCGGCCCTGATCGCGCCCGCCGGCTTGATCGACTGGCTGCGGCCGCTCTCGGCCGAGCTCGGGCTGCGGCTGTGCTGCACGGTGGCGGAGCTCGGCGAGGGCGCGGCCCCGGACCCCTCGGCGTTACCCGCGGTGGCGTCGGGCGACGTCGCCTACCTGCAGTTCTCGTCCGGCAGCACGCGGTTCCCGATCGGCGTGGTGGTGCTGCACCGGGCGCTGATGGCCAACATCGCCGGCATCCTGACGCATGGGCTGCAGGTCCGGCCTGGGGATCGGGCGGTCTCCTGGCTTCCGTTCTACCACGACATGGGGCTGGTCGGCTTCCTGCTGAGCCCGCTGGCCGGGCAGATCAGCGTCGACTACCTGGCCACCGCCGACTTCGCGCGCCGGCCGATGCTGTGGCTGTCGATGATCTCGCAGCGGCAGGCCAGCATCTCGTACAGCCCGAGCTTCGGCTACGACCTCTGCACCCGCCGCCAGGGCCGGGCGGCGATGCCCGAGCTCGACCTGTCCTCGTGGCGTATCGCCGGGATCGGCGGCGACATGATCCGGCCGCGTGTGCTGGCCGGGTTCGCCGCGGCGTTCGCCCCCTGCGGCTTCCGGCCCGAGGCGTTCCTGCCCAGCTACGGCATGGCGGAGGCGACGCTGGCGATCAGCTTCGCGCCGGTCGGGCGCGGCATCGAGACCGATACGGTCGACCTCGACCGGCTGGAGCAGGAGGATGTCGCGATGGCGCCCCGCGATGCGCGCGGCCGTGCCCGGGACGTGGTGCTGTGCGGCCGGGCGCTGCCGGAGCACGAGATCCGGATCTGCGACCCCGCGCTGGGTGTCGCCGGGCGCTGCCTGCCGGACCGGCGGGTCGGCCGGGTGCTGGTGCGCGGCCCCAGCCTGATGCGCGGCTACGACGGCCGGCCGGAGGACACCGCCTCGGTGCTGTCGGCGGAGGGTTGGCTTGATACCGGCGACCTCGGCTACCTGCTGGACGGCGCGCTGGCGATCACCGGCCGGGCCAAGGACCTGATCATCATCAACGGCCGCAACATCTGGCCGCAAGATCTGGAGTGGACCATCGAGCAGGCGTTCCCCGAGATCCGCACCGGCAACGTCGCCGCGTTCTCGATCGACGAGGACGGGCAGGAGGTGCTGATCCTGGCGGCCGAGTCGGTGCCGCCCGACCGCGCCGCCGGCGGCGTGCTGGCGGCGGCGATCGCCGATACCGTGCGGGCGCAGCACGGGCTGGACGGGCGCGTCGTGCTGCTGCCCCCGGGCATGCTGCCCTACACCTCGTCCGGCAAGCTCAGCCGGTCGGCGGCGCGCCAGTCCTACCTGGCCGGGTCGCTCGCCGCCCCAGTCCCGGCGTGACGTGACGTGACGCGGCCGGTCGCGGCGGTCACCGGCGGCACCGGCTTTCTCGGACGCCACGTGGCGGCGGCGCTGGACGCGGCGGGCTGGCGGGTCCGGCTGCTGGTCCGGCCGGAGCCGTGGCGCCCGATGCCGGATGGAGGCGGGCCGGACGGATACGAGATCGTGCCGGGCGACCTCGGCGACGCCGCGGCGTTGGCGCGGCTGGTCGACGGTGCCGCGGCGGTGGTGCACCTGGCCGGTCTGGTGAAGGCGCGGGACGCGGCCACGTTCCTGGCGGTCAACGGCGACGGCAGCGCCAGGCTGGCGGCCGCGGTCGCCGGCGCGGCACCGAAGGCCCGCCTGGTGCAGGTCTCGTCGCAGGCGGCGCGGGAGCCCGGCCTGTCCGGCTATGCCGCCAGCAAGCGGGCGGGCGAGGATGCGGTCACGGCGCTGCTGCCGGCCGCGCGCCGCGTGATCGTGCGGCCCTGCGTGGTCTACGGCCCCTGGGATCGCGAGGGGCTGGCGCTGCTGCGGCTGGCGCGGCGGCGGCTGGTGCCCGTGCCGGCCGCACCGGAGCCCGTGATCGCCATGCTGCATGCGAGCGACGCCGCCGCGGCGATCGTCGCCTGCTGCGCCGATGCGCCCCCGGGCCGGCTCTACGAGATCTGCGACGGCCGCCTCGCCGGACATCCATGGCGGGAGATCGTGCGGGCGGCGGCGCCGGCGGGTCGTCAGCCGCGCTTCGTCGTCCTGCCGGACCTGGCGCTGCTCGGCGCCGGCCTCGCGGCGGACGTCTGGGCCCGCGCGACCGGGCGGGCGGGCGTGTTCGGCCTCGGCAAGGCGCGCGAGATCCTGCACCGCGACTGGCGTCCGGACGCGACGCTGCGCCTGCCGGACGATTCATGGCGGCCGCGGATCGGACTCGCCGAGGGGCTGGCCGGGACGGTGGCCTGGTGGGGCTGCCAGAATTCGCGGACCGACGGCATGGAGACGATCTTCAGCCGTGATATAGGCTTGCGCGCAACAGCGCTCGGGAGCGCCCCATGTCCATCATCGCCTGGATCATCCTCGGCCTGATCGCTGGCTTCATCGGCAGCAAGCTCGTCAACCGGAGCGGAGAGGGGCTGCTGCTCGACATCGTGCTCGGCGTCGTCGGCGCGCTGGTCGGCGGATTCGTGTTCAGGGCCTTTGGCGCCAGCGGCGTCACCGGGCTCAACATCTACAGCCTGATCGTCGCCGTCATCGGCGCGGTGATTGTCCTGGTGGCGTACCACGCGATCGTCGGCCGCCGCTCCATCCGCTGATCCCGGAGGACCGCATGGCGCTCGAACTCGGCCTCGGCACGTTCGGCGACGTCAGCACCGGTGCGGACGGTGGACCCGTCTCGCATGGCCAGGTGATCCGCGACGTGATCGAGGAGGCGGTGCTGGCGGACCGGCTCGGCGTCGACCATTTCGGCATCGGCGAGCACCACCGCGCCGATTTTGCCGTGTCGGCGCCGGAGGTGGTGCTGGCGGCGATCGCGGCGCGGACCCGGCAGATCCGGCTGGGCTCGGCGGTGACGGTGCTGAGTTCGGACGATCCGGTGCGGGTGTTCCAGCGCTTCACCACGCTGGACGCGATCTCGTCGGGGCGGGCCGAGGTGATCCTGGGGCGGGGGTCCTTCATCGAGTCGTTCCCGCTGTTCGGCCACGAGCTCGGCGACTACGAGCGCCTGTTCGAGGAGAAGCTGGACCTGTTCGCGACGCTGCTGCGGCAGGACATCGTGACCTGGAGCGGCACGGTGCGGGCGCCATTGAACCGGCAGACCGTCTATCCCCGTCCCGACCGGATGCTGTCGACATGGGTCGGCGTCGGCGGCAGCCCGCAATCGGTGGTGCGGGCGGCACGTCACGAGCTGCCGATGATGCTGGGCATCATCGGCGGTGAGGCACGCCGGTTTGTCCCGCATGTCGAGCTCTACCGCCGGGTGTTCGCGCAGAGCGGCCGGCCGGCGCAGCCGGTGGGCGTGCAGTCGCAGGGCTATGTGGCAGAGACCGACGCGCGGGCGCGTGACGAGCTGTGGCCGGACTTCCGGCAGATGCGCGACCGCATCGGCGCCGAGCGCGGCTGGCCTCCGATGAGCCGCGACGAGTTCGAGCAGGAGGTCGATCAGGGGTCGCTCTATGTCGGTGCACCGGACACGGTGGCCCGCAAGATCGTGGCCACCGCGACGGTGCTGGGCCTGTCGCGGTTCGACCTCAAATACTGCTCCGGCCCGATGCCGCACGAGCGGCTGCTGCGCGGCATCGAGCTGTATGGCAGCGCCGTGCTCCCGATGGTGCGGGAGATGCTGGGCACCCCGCGCCTGCGTGCTGCGAGCTGAGCCGCGAGCGGGCGGCGGTTCAGGGATCGAGGCGCGCGCGCAGGCGGCGCCAGAGGCGGCCCGGTGACTGGGCGTCCCGCGGGTCGGCCTGTACGGCCAGCTGCTCGACCAGGCGGGTGGCGAGCAGGCCGCGATGGCCGACCTGCCAGTTGTCGGGGGCGTCGCCGTCGGAGATCCAGGGCGGCAGCGTCAGCACCAGCCGGTTCGCCAGCGCATCCAGCAGCGGCTCGTAGGTCGCCCGCAGCGCGGCCAGCGTCTGCTGGGCGTCGTCCGCCTTCCAGTGCAGGTCCGACGCGGCCATGGTCTCGGTGAGGCGCTCGAAGCCGGCATCGTCCAGGCGGTCGCCGCCGTCGTAGCGCGACGGCCTGACGGCGAAGGAGCGGGCCATCTCGACGATCACCATGCGGCCCATGGTGAAGGTCATGCGCGCCTGCAGCGGCCGGGTGCCTTCGAGCCCGACCAGGATCACGGCGCAGGTGTCGATCACCGCGGCGATGGCGGACAGCCAGGACTGGCTGTCGTGCTGCGAGCGGTAATAGACCAGCATCGGGTAGCTGAGATGGCTCTCCAGCAGCTCCGAACCCCAGACCTCCCATTCGCGCAGCAGATCGTCGAGCTTGACCAGGCCGTCGGGCTCGCTGTGCCGGCTGAGCAGGGTGCAGGCGCAGGGCGGGGTGCCGGCGCGCACGTCGAGCTGGATCACGTGCGCCTCGCGCCGCGAGAACAGCTGGTAGAGCACCGGCAGGTAACCGATCACCATCGCCAGGAAGCCGAGCCCGAGCCCGGCCTCGACCACCGACAGCCCCCGGGTCAGGTGGGAGTGCGGCACGATGTCGCCGTAGCCGAGCGTGAAGAAGGTGACGCCGCTCATGTAGATCTGGTCGACCAGCGGCGAGTGCTCGGCCGGGCCGGACTGGCAGATCCAGTCCAGCACGCCGAAGCCCAGGATCAGGCCGAGCGCCCACAGCGAGAACAGCACCACCATCGAGAGCGGCCCGAACACGCTCAGCATATGCTCGCGCGCGGCGGGGGTCGGGAACAGCCGCGAGAGCCGCGTCCAGATCATCCAGGCGCTGCGGAAGTAGAGCCGGGCGGCGCGGAATCGGCGGGCCACGCGACGCGGCAGCAGCATCACCTCGAACGCGTCCTGCAGCACGATGACGATCAGGATTAGCGCCGCCGGCGCCAGCAGCAGCTTCAGCATGAGGCAGGAAGGCCGAGCGGACGGCGGAGTTGCCCGACGCCTACGGTGCCGCGATGCGCAGCGGCGGCGGCAGCGCGCTGCAGGTGAGGCGTCCGCCGGTAAGCGGCCGCGGTACCCCGGTCGTCGCCGGCATCGACAGCGGCAGGCCGCGCAGGCTGCGCGCGGCGAGGAAGCCGAAGCACTCGGCCTCCAGCGCATCGCCGTCCCAGCCCAGCCGGTCCACCGGCTCCACTGGCACATCGAGGGCGCGCCGGAGCCCGTCCATCAGCGCTGGGTTGTGGCGGCCGCCGCCGCAGACATGCCAGGCCAGCGGGGTCTCCGGCAGGCGGGTGCGCCGCACCGCTTCGACGGTGAAGGCGACCAGCGTCGCGGCGCCGTCCTCGGCGCCGAGCCCGGCGACCGCCTGCAATGCACCGGCGAATCTCTGCCGGTCGAGGGATTTCGGCAGCGGCCGGCGGAAGAACGGGTCGGCCAGCAGCGTCTCCAGCACGGCGTGGTCGACATGGCCGGCCAGCGCCAGCCGGCCGTCGCGATCGCAGGGGATGCCGGTGTGGCGCTCGGCCCAATCGTCCAGCAGCGCGTTGCCGGGGCCTGTGTCGCCGGCCTGCACTCCGCCGGCGCCGCCTGCCAGGGTGAGGTTGGCGACGCCGCCGATGTTGAGCACCGCGACAGGGCCGTCGCCCGCCCCCAGCAGGGCGGCATGGTAGAGCGGCACCAGCGGTGCGCCCTGGCCGCCGGCGGCGAGGTCGTCGCTGCGGAAATCGTGCACCACCGGCAGCCGGGTCAGGCGCGACAGCAGGGCGGCATCGCCGATCTGCCAGGAGCGACGGCGCTGCGGCGCGTGCAGGATGGTCTGGCCATGGAAGCCGACCAGGTCGGCCGGCCGGCCGGCCCGATCTAGCAGGGCGTGCACGGCGTCGGCATGGGCCACGGTCAGCGCGCGCTCGACGCCGCACAGCTCGGCATCCTGCGGGTCGAGGCCGTCGGCGCGATCCAGCAGGTCGCGCAGGCGGCGGCGCAGCTCCGGCGGGTAGGGCAGGCCGACCGCCGGGCCGCGGCGGCCGATCGCCTCGCCATCGGTCTCGATCAGGGCGGCGTCGACCCCGTCGAGCGAGGTACCGCTCATCAGCCCGACGACATGCAGCATGAGGCGTCCCCCGGGCTTCGGTGCGGCCATCATGAGCGCGCTGGCGGGGTGTCGCCAGGGCATCGACCGGCATCACGTGTGCGGGAGAGGCGCCGGGACGCTGCGTCCGGGTGCGGCAGCCGCGTTCATGCGGCGGCACAACAGCCTCTGGAGAGATCATGGGTATGACCGCAACGCGGGCCGACGCAGGCGGGCTCGGCATCAGCCTGGCCGGCAAGGTCGTCGTCGTCACCGGGGCGGCGCGCGGCATCGGTCGCGCCTCCGCGGTGGCGCTGGCGGAGGCGGGCGCCGCGGCGGTGGTCGGCATCGACATCAACGGGCCGGTCAGCGCGATCCTCGACTTCGAGCCGGCGACGCAGCAGGAGCTCGCCGAGACCGGGTCCCTGGTGGAGGCGGCCGGCGCACGCTGGCTGCCGATCCAGCTCGACCAGCGCAACATCGCGCTGCTGCGGCAGGCGGCCGAGACCATCGAGGCCGGCTTCGGCGGCATCGACGTGCTGTTCGCCAATGCCGGCATCCAGGCGTTCAAGCCGTTGCTGGAGATGAACGATCCAGACTGGCACGACCAGATCGACGTCAACCTGACCGGCACCGCCAACGTGCTCAGGGCGTTCGCGCCGGCGCTGGTGCGGCGCGGTGGCGGCCGCATCATCGTCACCTCGTCGACGCAGGGGCAGCAAGGGACCAAGAACGGGTCGGCCTACGCCGCCTCGAAGTGGGGCCTGATCGGGCTGATGAAGTCGGTGGCGCTCGAGCTCGGCACGCACAAGATCACGGTGAACGCGCTGATCCCCGGGCTGATCGACACCAGGCTGACCCGGCACGAGGACCGCTATGCCGCGGCCCTCGCGGCCAGCGGCCAGACGCCGACCGGGAACGAATCCCGGGACGAGGAGGCGGCGCGGCAGGCGCAGCTGAAGAAGACCCCGCTCGGCGTGCCGTGGATCGCGCCGGAGGACGTGGCGCCCATGGTGGTGTTCCTGGCCTCCGATGCGGCGCGGATGGTCAGCGGTTCGGTGTTCGAGGTGACCGGCGGGGATAGCGCGCACCTGACGGCGTAAGGCCAGGGCTCTGCCCTGGACCCGTCAAGGGCGTCACGCGCGGCGTGCTGACGCACGACGGCCCTTGGAACCCATCTTGTAAGTGGTTTGCAAAGGCGAGCCTTTGGCGGGGTCCAGGGGCGTCGTGCGAAGCACGCTGGCGCGTGACGCCCCTGGCCTTCTCGATTGGATTGACAAATGACGTTACGCCGCCTCAATCCTTCGGTGGAGACCTGTCGCTGGGGGCTGTTCGACGCCGCCATGCCGCCGGTGCTGACGGTGCAGCCGGACGACAGCGTGGTGATCGGCAGCGTCTCCGGCACGCCCGGCGTGATGCCCGACGCGGCCAGCGGCTTTGCGGTCGATCCACGGTTGCGGCGCATTCATGCCAGCCTGGTGCAGGGTCCCGGTCATATCCTGACCGGGCCGGTGGCGATCGCGGGCGCGGAGCCTGGCGATACGCTGGAGGTGCGGATCGAGACGGTCGAGCCGACGCAGGACTGGGGCTATTGCGGTTTCCGGCCCCTGCGCGGGACGCTGCCGCGCGATTTCCCGGAAGGCCGGCTCACCCACATCGCGATCGACCGTGTCCGCCGGGTTTGCCGCATGCCCTATGGGGTCGAGCTGCCGTTGGCGCCGTTCTTCGGGGTGATGGGCGTGGCGCCGCCACCCTCGTTCGGGGCGATCAGCTCGATCGAGCCGCGCGAGCATGGCGGCAACTTCGACTGCAAGGAGCTGGTCGCCGGCAGCACGCTGTTCCTGCCGGTCTGGGTGCCGGGCGCGCTGTTCTCGGCCGGCGACGGCCACGGGCTGCAGGGAGACGGCGAGGTCTGCATCAACGCGCTCGAGACCAATCTCGAGGGACGGTTCACCTTTCTGCTCCACAAGCGGACGGGGCTGCGGTTCCCGCGCGCGGAGACTCCGACGCATTGGATCAGCATGGGGCTGCACGAGGACCTGGACGAGGCGATGCGGATGGCGCTGCGCCAGATGATCGGCTTCATCGTCGAGCGATCGGCGCTCGCGCCGGAGGAGGCGTATCAGTTCTGCTCGCTGGCGGTGGATTTCCGGGTGACGCAGACGGTGAACGGCGAGAAGGGCATCCACGGCATGCTGCGCAAGGGCCTGCTGTTCTAGAGGATGATCCGATCGCTTAGGCTCACGGATCATCCTCTAGCTTGTTGTTCTGACGAGCATCTTTATCCGATCGAACGAGTCCGTTCGATCGGATGATGCTCTAGAGGATGATCCGATCGCTTAGGCTCACGGATCATCCTCTAGCTTGTTGTTGGTGACGAGCATCTTTATCCGATCGAACAAGTCCGTTCGATCGGATGATGCTCTAGCGGTGGCGAGGGGCCGCGGATGGCGCTCCTTGACGGCGGCCTGGCTTGACGGGGCAGGAGACGAAGGGCTGGAGGCGTCCTACGGTCGCCGCCGGACGGCCGGGAACCACAGCATGCGCCAGCGGAGAGATGGGTCCGGAACGCCCGCCATGGCGGCCCTGCTCGCGGGCGCGGCGATGGGCCTGGCGGCGGCGCGGCATCTGCGGCCGGCGCGCTGCCGGCACGATGCGGACGGCCTGACGCTGCGGCTGCGGATCGGCATCCTGCAGATCACCGCGCTGGACGACGCGGTGATCCGGGTGCGCGGCGGCAGTGGCGCCACGCTGCCGGAGGACGCGTCCTGGGCGGTACTGCCATCGGCGCGGACCGCCCGGGTGCCGGTGGTGACGGTGCGCGCGGGGCGGACTGTCGGCTTCGATACGACGCTGCTGCGGGTGCGGGTCGACCGGCGCAGCGGGGCGGTGTCGGTGCACGATCACGGTGGCCGGCTGGTCGCGGCCGACATCGCCGGTATCGGGCCGGTCTTTCGAAACGGCGGCTTCGCGTTGCGCCGTCGGCTACCGGAGCGGCAGGAATTGTTCGGGCTGGGCGACAAGGCTGGGCCGATCGGTCGGTGCGGCCGCAGCCACACGCTGTGGAACACCGATGCCTACGGCTACGAGGAGGGCAGCGACCCGCTCTACAAGGCGATTCCGTTCCTGCTCGGCATGCGGCACGGCCAGGCGCACGGGCTGCTGCTCGACAACAGCTGGCGCACCACGTTCGACGCCGGGCAGACCGACGCGCGCGAGCTGCGCATCGGCGCCGCCGGCGGGCCGCTCGACTACTACGTGCTGCACGGACCGGATCCGAAGGCGGTGCTGGCGCGGCTGGCCTGGCTCACCGGGCCGGCGCCGCTGCCGCCGCTGTGGGCGTTCGGGTTCCAGCAGTCGCGCTACAGCTACCGCGACGCCGTCCAGGTGCGTGCGGTGGCGGCGTCGTTCCGGGAGCGGCGAATCCCGGCCGACGTGCTGTGGCTCGACATCGACTACCAGGACCGCAACCGGCCGTTCACGGTCGACGCGCGCGCGTTCCCCGACTTGGCCGGCCTGCTGGGCGAGCTTCGCGCGCAGGGGTTCCGCACCATCCTGATCGCCGACATGCACGTGCCGCATCTGCCGGACGCCGGTTACGCGCCGCATGACGGCGGCGTCGCCGGCGACCATTTCCTGCGCAACCCGGACGGCAGCCACTATGTCGGGCCGGTCTGGCCAGGCCCCTGCCTATTCCCGGACTTCACGCGGGCGGCGACGCGCGACTGGTGGGGCGGGCTGTATCGGGCGTTCTGCGAAGCCGGCGCCGCCGGATTCTGGGACGACATGAACGAGCCGTCCGTGTTCGACACCGTGACCCACTCCATCCCGCTGGACGTCTGGGGTCGAGTGGAGGAACCGGGCCACGCGCCTCGGCGGGCGACGCAGCACGAGGCGCACAACCTGTATGGCCATCTGAACGCGCAAGCGACGCATGACGGGCTGCTGCGGCTTCGGCCGGACGAGCGCCCGTTCGTGATGACGCGGGCGGGCTACGCCGGCACGCAGCGCTACGCGGTGACCTGGACCGGAGACAACTCGTCGAGCTGGAACCACCTGAGGCTGAGCACACCGATGCTGTTGAGCCTGGGCCTGTCGGGGATGCCGTTCGCCGGCGTGGATCTGGGCGGGTTCGCCGGCACGCCGTCGCCGGCGCTGCTGACGCGGTGGCTGCAGCTCGGCATGTTCAACCCGATCAGCCGCGACCACACCGATAAGGGCACGCCGGCGCAGGAACCGTGGGTGCATGGCGCGCCGCACGAGTCGCTGCGTCGCGAGGCGATCGAGGCGCGCTACCGGCTGCTGCCCTACATCTATACCGCGGCCGAGGCGGCGTCGCGGACCGGAGTGCCGATGATGCGGCCGCTGTTCCTCGAGTTCCCCGACGCCGGCGGCGCCTGGACGCTGGATCACCTGGCGCCCGGGCAGTTCATGTGGGGCCGTGACCTGATGGTGGCGCCGGCTCCACACGGCGAGTCGCCGGCACCGTACCCCGTGCTGCTGCCGCCGGGGGATTGGTACGACTACTGGACCGGGCGCCTGGTCACGGGCGCGCGGGACGCGGAGGTGATGGTCGAGGGACGGCTGCGGCCGGCTAGCGGCGGCGGCGGCACGGGCCTGCGCCTGCTGATGGTGACGCCCCGTCGGGAGACATTGCCGGTCTATGTGCGTGCCGGCGCCATCGTTCCGCGGCACGGCGTGATCCAGAGCACCGCCGAGGTGCCGCAGGGGCCGCTCGAGCTGCATGTCTTTCCGGCGGCGGAATGCCGGGGATCGGTCTACGCCGACGACGGCATCGGCTTTGCCTATCGCGACGGGGGGTTCCTGCGCTGCCGATATCGCGGCGAGTGGTCGGCGGATGGGCTGGCGGTGCGCGAGGAGTCGGCCGAGGGGAGCTTCCAACCCTGGTGGCGCGAGATTGCCGTCATCCTGCACGACGTGCCGCCCTCGGCCGACTCGGACGGGTGGCGCTACGATCCGGTGGCCCACTCGGCCACGATCGTGGTCGACAGGGCGGCTCTGTGTGCGGGCGTTTCATGGCGGCCCGCGCCGGAGCCCGTCACCGGCCCGGTTCGCGGGTCCGGCCGATCAGGCGCATGAGCGCGTCGAGCACCACGCCGACCGCCCCACCAGCATCATCCGATCTCGTCCCGGCGGCGCCGCATGCGCTCACGAATCCTGCTCTGGCTTGATGTTCTGACGACCATCTCTGTCGAATCAAATGACGTCGTTCGACTGGCGAGCGAGCAGACCGTGTGGACGACCATGCCGCTTATGCCGTCAGCCGCTCCGAAGCCGACCATCACGATCCCGACCGCCGGCGACATCGCGCCGCAGTATCCGATCGCGTTCGATCGGCTGACCAATGTCGTGACGTCGCCGATCACGGGTCCGGAACGCGCCCTGTCGGGCCTGACACATCACAGGCCCGCGTCCTGGACGATCACGCTTGGATCGCCAGGACGTCTGCCGCGACGCGGGGATGCCGCGCGATGAGACGAGGCCGTCGCCGTTGGGGATGCTGATCGACTCACTCGTCGGAATGCATGTCCGCGTCGTCATCGGCGGGGACCGGGGACGTCTCCGCGATCTTGCCCGTCTGACGCCGGGTCTTGGCCGCTGCACCGCGCTTGGGCTTCGCGGCGGTGGCCTTTGGGGCAGCTTTCGGAGCAGCCTTCGGGGCGGGTGCCTGTTCCATGTCGTCGCGTGCGGTCTTCAGTTCGGCGTTCTGCTTCCGCAGGCGGACGACGCTGCGCTCCAGCTTCGCGACGTGCAGTTCGAGATCCGCCTTGCTCATCTTCGGCGCCGCCGACGCGGTCGCCTTGACCGTCTTCCTGGGTGCCGACCGCTTTGCGGCTGGAGCAGTCTTTTTTAAAGACGTCTTGTTCTTGGAGCCGACTGGCCGACCGAGTCGTTTTGCGGGCGAAGGGGCGGCCGGCGCCGTTTTTGCCGAAGTGCGGGTCTTGATCATGCGTGCCATGGGTGTTCCGGAATTGCCTGAGACTCGTATGTGCGTAGAACGTCGGCGCATCGGCTACAAGATCGTCTCGCACATTCCGTGACGTCCGCACGTCTCGTGACGAAACGACCTGGCCGGCCGGATCCCGAAATGCCCGGTCGCGACGCCGTCCTTCACGACAGGCTGCGGATGTAAGGACGGCGCAGCCTGGCTGCGATCGGCGTCCGGGCTGTGGGACTGCGCTGCGTTTCCACCACGCGCCCGGCGGTCGCGGCAAGGTGCCATGACGGTGAAGCTCGGATTCACGGCGATGACGAGCGCCGTCCCTTCCGCGGGAGTCCGAAGATCGGGACTTCAGCACGATCCTGCGCGAGATGGCGACGATCGAGACCGGGACGGGCTGGATGGAAACTCAGGTCCGCTGCGATCGCTTGGGCTCGCCGGCATACCGCTCGCGGCTGGCGCCGACGGGACCCCGTCGCAGAACCGGGTGACGGCATCGAGCGCATGGCTTCGGCAGGTCGGTGGCGGGCCGAATGCCCGGTCGCCCTCGGCACGGTGACGAACGAGCCCGATCTCGCAACGACCTTCGGCCAGGAAATCAGCTTCGGCGCCGCCGGCTGCGGCGAGGCTGACCAGATGGGTTCCACCGACCGGAAACAGTGCGATCGGCAGGATGGCGAGGAGATCAGCCAGGCTGGTCGAGCTGATGTCGTCGAGAATCGAATGTCGGAGAGAAGGGCATCCGCGAGCTCCATGCGATGCGGTGCGACGACCGCGGCCCGCTGCAGCGGACTGAGCCCACGATGTCGACGATCTTGAATAGGGCCAGCCGGACCTCCGCCCCGCCGAACGACAGCAGGCCGACCGCGGTGATATTCGCCTGGCGGAGCACGACCATCGTGCCGGATGAGGGAACGGCCAGCGCCTATTGCCGAGGCGGAGGGAGCCGATCACCGAGCACGACGCGACCGCGCACGGGATGCGAGATCGGCATGCCCTGTCGCGCACCTGGCTCCTGGTGGCGCCGTTGAAGGTGTCGGCGGTGGCGAGGCCGCTCAGCGCCGCCGGCGTCACGCTGATCCCGCGCTACCGACAGACCGAGGCCAATGCGCAACGATCGGCGGGGCCGGTGCCGCAGCGTCTCGAGGCCCTGCCGGACGGCGAGGGGCATGGGCGGATGAGGGCTACTCCATGATGGGCGCCAGGGCCTCGACGCCCTCGACCTCGCCGCCCAGCCAGTCTGCGTTCTTGGCGGTGCCATCGAAGGTGGCGCTGGTCTTGAACAGCTCGTAGCGGCCTTCCAGGGCATAGGGCCGGCTGCGTTCGAGGAGCGCTGCGACGGCCTCGCCGGACATCGGCGCGAACGTCCGCGTCGCCTCGAAGGCCTGGTCCAAATCACGTTGGTTCTCGATGCCGGTGATGACCACCGAGGTCGGCAGGTTGAGGGCGTAGTGCAGGTACTCGATCGGCGCGATCGGCGCGGCACTCTTCAGCAGGACGCTGTCGCCGAAGCTCTTCATGCCGAGCGCGGCGATGCCGTGCCGGACCAGGTAGGGCAGCACCAGATGCGCGAAGCTGCGGAAATGCGCGTCCATCACGTTGAGCGGCATCTGCACCGCGTCGAAGTGGAAGCCGCGCTCGGCGGCCACCGCCAGCATCTGCAGGTGCACGCGGGGATCCTTGTGACCGGTGAAGCCGATATACCGGATCTTGCCGGCCTGCCTGGCGTCAAGGAACGCCTCCATCGCGCCGCCCTCGGCGAAGATGCGGTCGGGGTCGTCGTAGCGCAGGATCTCGTGATGCTGCACGAGGTCGATGCGGTCGGTGCGCATGCGCTGCAGCGAGATGTCGATCTGGCGCGCGGCCTCCTGCTTCGAGCGGCCGTCCATCTTCGACATCAGGAAGACCCGGTCGCGATAGCCGCCCTGCGACAGCGCCACGCCGACGCGCAGCTCGGAGCGGCCGCCGTTGTAGTCCCAGCAATTGTCGATGAAGCTGATGCCGCGATCGATGCCCTCGTGCACCAGCCGGGCCGCCTCGTCGTCGGTGACGGCGCCCTTGCCGAGGTGGAAGCCGCCCATGCCGATCACCGAGATCATCTCGTCGGTCCGGCCGAAGCGGCGATACAGCATATCGCCGCGGCGCTCGCCCGGATCGGCGAGGGCGGGCAGCGCCGCCGGATCGGCGATGCGGCTGACCGGAAGCGCCGGGTCGTGCAGCGCCGGCGCGCCGGGGCTGCCAGAGGTGGTCGGGGTCATCGGAACGCTCCGTTCGGATCTGCGGGCACGAGGCCGCGCCGCACGCGCGCTCGCCGCCCGTCGGAGGGTGAAGGTGCCGGATCGCCGCGCAAGCCACGAGGTCGTGAGCCGGCGTCGGCTCGCTTGGACAAGGCGGGTCGGCGTGCGCATCATCGGGTCATGACGCATCTGCATCTCGACCCGCTGGGCGGCCTGGCCGGCGACATGTTCGCGGCCTGCCTGCTGGCGGCGTTCCCGCAGCACGAGGCGGCGGTCGAGGCGGCGGTGTCGCGGGCGGCGCCGGTGCGCTGCCGGTTGCTGGCGCACGATGACGGCGTGCTCGCCGGATGGCGGTTCCGGATCGAGCAGGCGGACGGCCGGCCGGCGGACGCGCCGCCCCCGGACCATTCGCATCATCATCATGATGACGCGCACGACCATTCGCACGGGCATCGCGCCTGGAGCGACATCCGCGCGCATCTGCGGCGATGCGGACTGGACGAGGCGGTGCTCGGGCATGCGGTGGGCATCTTCGAGGTCTTGGCGGAGGCCGAGGGCCGGGTGCACGGCTGCGTGCCGGAGGCGGTCGCGTTCCACGAGGTCGGCGCCGCCGACTCGATCGGCGACATCGTCGCGGCCGCGGTGCTGATCGACCGGATCGGCGCGGCTGGCTGGAGCGTGTCGGCGCTGCCGCTGGGCTCGGGACGGATCCGGACCGCGCACGGCCTGATGCCGGTGCCGGCGCCGGCGACCGTGCTGCTGCTGCAGGGTGTCGAGATGGTCGATGACGGCATCGGCGGCGAGCGGGTGACGCCCACCGGGGCGGCGATCCTGGCCTATCTGAGGCGGTGCGGCCTGCTGGTGGCGCGACCGGCCGGCCGGCTCGCCGGGACCGGGATCGGGTTCGGCACCAGGCGGCTGCCGGGCATCAGCAACTGCCTGCGCGCGCTGGTGCTGGAGCCCGCCGCCGCGCCGCTGGGCGAGCCGGCCGGCGCGCATCGCGAGCTGGCGGTGATCTCGTTCGAGGTGGACGACCAGTCCGGCGAGGACCTCGCGGCCGGGCTCGACCGTGTGCGCGCGGTATCCGGCATCCATGACGTCGTGCAGATGATGGCGGTCGGCAAGAAGGGCCGCATCGCTGTGCACGTGCAGGTGCTGGTGGCGCCGGAGCGGCTGGCAGAGGCCGTCGCCGCCTGCTTCCGGGAGACCACCACCATCGGCTTGCGCACGCACCTGGTGCAGGGCCGCGCGCTGCCGCGGCAGATGGCGCGGACCGAGATCGACGGCGTGGCGATCGACGTGAAGCTGGTGCGGCGGCCTGACGGGCACACGGCCAAGGCGGAGTCGGACCATCTGTCGGCACTGGACGGCCACGCCGCCCGCACCCGGGTGCGACGGCGGGCCGAGGCGATCGCGCTTGGGGGCGAGGCATGACCGACGCGGCCCAGGCCGCCTTCTCGCGGCTGCGATCGGTGCTGCGCGGACTGCCGGCGCAGCATCTGGCAGTGGCGGTGAGCGGCGGCATCGACAGCCTGACGCTGGCGGCCGCGGCGGTCGCGACGCTGGGCGACCGGGTGGCGCTGCATCACGCGACCTCGCCGGCGGTGCCGCCCGAGGCGACGGCGCGGACACGCGCGCTGGCGGAGCAGCTCGGCGCCGCGCTGGTGGTGTTCGATGCCGGCGAGTTCGCCGACGCCCGGTATCGCGCCAACCCGGTCGATCGCTGCCTGCACTGCAAGACCAAGCTCTACGGGACCATCGCCGAGGCGCTGCGCGGCACCGGCACGCTGGTGCTGTCCGGCACCAACACCGACGATCTCGGCGACTATCGGCCGGGACTGCAAGCGGCGGCGGAGCACGGGGTGCGGCACCCGTTCGTTGAGGCGGACATCTCCAAGCCGATGCTGCGGCAGATCGCGCCGCTGGTCGGGCTGGCGGCGCTGGCGGAGCTGCCGTCGGCGCCGTGCCTGTCCAGCCGCATCGAGACCGGGCTCGCGATCGAGCCGCGGACGCTCGGCCTCGTGCATGCGGTGGAGCGGCTGCTCGCCGAGCGCGTGGCACCGGCGACGGTGCGGTGCCGGATCCGCCGGGAGGGTCTGGTGGTCGAGCTCGACGAGGCAGCGCTGGAGCGCCTTCGGTCCGGAACCGAGGCGCTGCTGCGCGAAGCGATCGCGGGTCTCGCCGCGGCGGCGGGGGAACCGGCCCGGCCGTTGCGGTTCGCGCCCTACCGCATCGGCAGCGCGTTCCTTCGTCCGGAAATTTCAGAAGCCATGCGGGCCGGGACGTGAGCGAGTTCGTGCTCGATACCGAGCGCACGGCGCGGATCGGCTTCGGCGAGGCGGTCTACTGTGCCGGCAAGTCGGCTGCGCAGATCCGGGACATCCTGCAGGCGGCGGCGGATGCGCCGCTGTTGCTGACCCGGCTCGACCTGCCGAAGTTCGAGGCGCTGCCCGATACGGTCAAGGCCGGCCTCGACTACGATCCGCTTTCGCGCACCGCCTGGCAGGGCGAGCCGGCGCCGCTGCGGCCTCGGCGCCAGGTGGCGATCGTGACCGCGGGCACGTCGGACCTGCCGGTGGCGCGCGAGGCGTCGCGCACGCTGCGCTTCTCGGGCCATGGCGCCACCGAGATCGCCGACGTGGGCGTGGCCGGGCTGTGGCGGCTGCTGCGGCGGGTCGATGAGCTGCGCGCGCATCCGATCGTGATCGTCGTCGCCGGCATGGATGCGGCGTTGCCCTCGGTGGTGGCGGGGCTGCTGCCGGGGTTGATCGTCGGCGTGCCGACCTCGGTCGGCTACGGCGTGGCGACGGGCGGCCGCGCCGGGCTGGATGCGATGCTGGCCTCCTGCGCGCCAGGGCTTTCGGTGGTGAATATCGACAACGGCTACGGCGCCGCCTGCGTGGCGCTTCGGGCGCTTCTGGCGCTTCTGGCGCTGGACGCCGGCCAGGACGGGCGGGAGGATTGAGCGATGGATCGACGCGGTTTCATCAGGACGGTGGCGGCGGTGGCCGCGGCAGGCACGCTGCCGCTGGAGGCGTACGCCGCGCCCGACGAGCACGTGCAGCCGAGGGCTGGCAGCGTCATCGCATCGATCCCGCCGCATCCGGACATGAAGTACCGGGCGCTCGGCGCCACCGGCGAGGCGGTGTCGCTGGTTGGCATGGGCGGCTACCATTTGGCCAAGCCCGGCGGCATGGACAATGCCGAGGCGATCCGCGTGGTGCATGCCGGGCTCGATGCCGGCCTCAATTTCTGCGACAATTGCTGGGACTATAACGGCGGCGAGAGCGAGCTCCGGCTCGGGCGTGCCCTGGCCCAGGGCGGCTATCGCAACAAGATCTTCCTGATGACCAAGATCGACGGCCGCACCGCGACGGCGGCGGCCGGGCAGCTTGAGACCTCGCTACGCCGGCTCCAGACCGACCATATCGACCTGCTGCAGTTCCACGAGATCATCCGCCCGGACGATCCGGCGCGGGTGTTCGCGCCGGGCGGGGCCCTCGAGGCGGTGCTGCAGGCTCGCGCGCAGGGCAAGATCCGCTACATCGGCTTCACCGGGCACAAGAGCCCGGCAATCCACGCCAGCATGTTCGAGATGGCCGACCGGCACGGCTTCCATTTTGATACCGTGCAGATGCCGCTCAACGTCATGGACGCGCATTACGACAGCTTCGAGCGGACGGTGGTGCCGATGGCGGTGGCGCGCGGCACCGGCATCATCGGCATGAAGGCGTTCGGCGACAACTACATCCTGAAGTCCCGCGTGGTGTCGCCGATCCAGATGCTGCAGTACCCGATGAGCCTGCCGATCAGCATCCAGGTGACCGGGATCGACGGCATGCCGATCCTGGCGCAGGCGCTGGACGCGGTCCGCAGCTACGTGCCGCCGACGCCGGAACAGCGGGCGGCACTGCTGGCCCGGAGCGCCGCGGTGGCGATGACCGGCCTGACCGAGCTCTACAAGACCACCGAGCACTTCGACGGCACCAACCACAACCCGCAATGGCTGACCGAGGCGTGAGCCGGCGTCCGTGACCACGATGCGGGTCGTCGTGATCCGCGAGCCGGGCGGCGCCGAGGTGCTTCGCGTCGAGCGGCTGCCGATGCCGGTGTCGGTGCCGCAACCGGGCCAGTCCTGATCAGGGTGCGGGCGTTCGGGCTCAACCGCTCGGAATTGTTCACCCGCCAGGGCCTGTCGCCCGACATGGCGTTCTCGCGCGTGCTCGGCATCGAGGCGGCGGGCACCGTTGAGGACGCTCCGGGCGGCGAGTTCCGGCCAGGTGAGACGGTGGCACCGCGATGGACGGCATGGGGCGGCGATTCGACGGCGGCTACGCCGAATACACGCTGGTGCCGGCGTCGCAGGTGCAGGCGGTCCGCACCAAGATGCCCTGGGAACGCTGGCGCGCTGCCTGGAGATGCCGCAGACGGCCTGAGGCTCGCTGTTCACGGCGTTGCGGCTCGAGGCGGGGGATCCGCGGTGGCACCACGTCGGTCGGCCAGGCCGCCGCCGCCCCGGCCAAGGCGCGCGGCGCGTTCGTGATGGCGACCACGCGCCGACCCGATCGCGACGTGATGCTGCATCGATCAGGTCGTAATCGATACCGGCGCCGTCGCGACCCAGGTGAGGCCGGACGCTACCGGCGGAGTCGAAGGTTCTGCGTGCTGCCGGACTTCAGCCCGATCGGCTTGATCCCGACCGCGGTCCGCCACCTATGGCGGCGGCGCGGAGGACTTCATGCGGACGCCGCGGAACCAGCTGGGCCGACAGATCGTCGCCGGAGAGCTGCACATCCCGATCGGCGGGGTCTTCCGGCTGGACGAGATCGCCGACGCGCATCGGTGCATGGAGGAGAACCGGGCCGGCGGCAGGATCGTCGTCCTGACCTGAGCGTGCCGTTGGCCACGCGGTCAGGCGGCCGCGCGGCGCGGGAGCTTCCAGTTCGGCCGGATGAAGTGGCAGGTGTAGCCGTTGGGGAGCCGCTCCAGATAGTCCTGGTGCTCGGGCTCCGCCTCCCAGAACGGTGCCGCCGGCACGACTTGCGTCACCACCTTGCCAGGCCAGAGGCCGGATGCGTCCACGTCGGCGATCGTGTCCATGATGACGGCCTTCTGTCGCTCGTCGGCATAGAAGATGACCGAGCGGTAGCTGGCTCCGCGGTCGTTGCCCTGCCGGTTGGGCGTCGTGGGATCGTGGATCTGGAAGAAGAACTCCAGCAGGTCGCGGAAGGCGATCGTCGCGGGATCGAACACGATCTCGATCGCCTCGGCATGGTTGCCGTGGTTGCGGTAGGTCGCGTTCGGCACCTCGCCCCCGGAATAGCCAACGCGCGTCGACACCACGCCGGGCAGCTTGCGGATCAGGTCCTGCATTCCCCAGAAGCAGCCACCCGCCAGAACGGCACGTTCCTCCATCACCTAAACCTCCTTCGATTGCGGTAGATAAATGCCATGCCCTGCCGAGTTGATGCGGGAGCGCAGGCCGCGTTGGTCGCCAGGCCCGTCGTCGAAGACGTGGTCCGTGCGAACCATTCCGGCCGGTTGTTCGACAGCGACGCGCCGGTGAGCTGCATCACGCGATAGCGCCCAGGGTTCGGCGTCGGCGGGCCTCTGGTATGTCGCCATGCTGAGCCCTCCCGACGAAGAGGTGGTGTTGGCCTGCCTCCATGTCGAGCCGTCCGCCCGCGCGCCATCTTCCGGTACGGGGAGGGGGCCAAATGCGGAGGCGGGCTTGGAAACCTGACGTCGCGGCTTGAACCGGGTAATGATCGTCAACCCGTTGCTGATCTCCTGGACTGATGCCCGATCACACGTCTCCCCCCCATGATGTGGCGGTCGCCCGCCTCAGCCGCCTCCGTGCACTGGAAAGCTACGGTGTGCTCGACGCCGCGCCGGAGGCCGTGCTGGACAGCCTGGTGCGGCTCGCCGCCCAGCTCTGCGACGCGCCCATCGGCTTGATCACCCTGGTGGACGAGGCGCGCCAGTTCTTCATGGCCCGGATCGGTGTCGATGGGCCCGCCACGGCTCCCCTGGATGTCGGGTTCTGTCCCATCGTGGTCGAGGGCGGCGAGCCGATGGTCATCCCCGACACCCTGGCCGACCCGGCACATGCGGAGAACGCCGCCACCCGGCAGGGCGGCGTGCGCTTCTACGCGGGGATGCCGTTGTGCACGGACGAGCGGCATGTGCTGGGCACCCTCTGCGTGCTCGACAAGGTGCCTCGTCCGGATGGCCTGACGCAGGTTCAGCTGGACGTGCTCCGGACAGTCTCCGCGCAGGTGATCAGCCAGTTCGAGCTGCGACGATCGCTGGCTCAGCGCGACGCGCTGCTGGCCGAGCAGCAGGCCAGCCTGCGGGAGCGCGACGCCCTGGCCCTGGTGCAGGCCGCCATCGCCGCGGCGGAAGGCGACCTGGACACGATCCTGGCGGCCCTGGTGGAGAACGTGCTGGCGGCGGTGCCGGCCGCCGAGGGTGGCGTCCTGGGGCTGATCGAAGGGGGCATGCTGGCCTATAGCGCCGTCGGCGGGACGCTTGGGGCGCACAAGGGCCTGCAGGTGCTGCTGCGAGGCAGCCTGGCCGGCACCTGCGCTGCGACCAACGAGCCGATCCTGGTGGACGACGTCCGGCAAGACGTTCGCACCGCCCATCATCTCGTCGAGCGGCTCGACCTGCGCGCCGCTGTGCTGGCGCCGGTGGCGCGCGGAGACCAGGTGCTGGGCGTGCTCAAGCTGCAGTCGAGCAGGCCGGGCGCCTTCGGCCGCCGTGACCTGCAGGTGGTGAAGCTGTTCGCGGGCGTCGCCACCGCCGGGCTGACCGAGGTGCGCGCGGCCGAGGCGCAGAGGACCGTGCTGGCCAGCGCGCGGCGGCAGCAGACCATCTTCGACAGCGCCGTGGACTTCGCCATCGTCGCCACCGGCCGCGACGGCCGCGTGACGGATTGGAATGCCGGGGCGGAACGCATCCTCGGCTGGGCGGCCGACGAGATACGGGGCGAGACGGTCGAGCGCATCTTCACGCGCGAGGACAGGGCGGCGGACCGGGTGGCCACGGAGATGCGCCTTGCCCTCGAGCACGGCCGGACCAGCGACGAGCGCTGGCACCTGCGGCGGGACGGCGGCCGCTTCTGGGCCAGCGGGGAGATGATGCCTCTCCGCGATGGCCAGGACGTCCATGTCGGATTCGTGAAGATCCTGAGGGACCGCACGGCCGAGCATCGGGCGGGCCAGGCCCTGCGCGAGGCCGAGGCGGCCCTGCAGCGCGCTCAGGTCGCAGGTGGGGTCGGCGTGTTCTCGATCGACGTCCCGGACAACGTCCTGAACGCGACCTCCGAATTCTGTCGGCTGTATGGCGTGCCGGTGCGTGACCGGCTGCCACCCGGGGAGATCGAGCGCCTCGTCCTGCCGGAGGACGCGTCCCTGATGTCCAGTGCTGCGACGCGCAGCGCCGGCGAGGTATCGCCCGAGGTCGAATATCGCATCCGCCGCCACGACACCGGCGAGCTGCGCTGGCTATGTCGACGGGCGGAGACCGAGCGTGACGCGGCGGGACGCGTGGTGCGCTTCTTCGGCGTGGTGCGGGACATCACCGATCAGCGGTCGTCGCTCGAGGCGCTGGCCCGGAGCGAGGAGCGCTATCGTGCCCTGTTCGAGGCCATCGACGACGGCTTCTGCATCATCGAGTTCTTCGATGGGCCGCACGGACCCTGCAGCGACTACGTCCATGTGGAGGCCAATCCCGGATACCAGCGGCATACCGGCATTCCGGACGTCGTCGGGCGGACGCTCCGGGAGCTTGCACCGGACGAGGCGGACGGATGGGTCGAGCTCTATGGCGGCGTGCTGCGCACCGGCCAGCCGATCCGCTTCGAGCGCGCCTTCGTGGCGGCGGGACGCCACATCGACGTGTCGGCGGCCCGGATCGAGCCGGCGAGCCGTCGTCAGGTGTCGGTTCTGTTCCGCGACGTGACGGCACGCAGGCAGGCGGAGACTGCCCTGCGGGCCAGCGAGGCGCTGGCGCGGGAGAACATCCAAAGCGTGCAGCTGGCCCTCGCCGCGGGCGCGATCATCGGCACGTGGGTGTGGGATCTGGCCGCCGACCGCTTCACGGTGGACGAGGCCTTCGCCCGCGCCGTCGGTCTCGATCCGGCGCTCGGGCGCGATGGCCTCCGCCTCGATCAGGTGGTCTCGACCGTCCATCCCAACGACAAGTCGGGCCTGATCGAGACCATCGGCGAGGCGGTCACCCGCGGCGGCGCCTACGCGCACCAGTACCGGGTGAGGCGTGCCGACGGACACTACTACTGGATCGAGGCGAACGGTCGCCTCGAGCACGCACCCGACGGCACGGCGATAAGCTTCCCCGGCGTGCTGCTCGACGTGGAGGAACGGCGCGCGATCGAGGCGGAGCGCGACCGGGCCGCCGCGGCGCTTCGCGCCCTCAACGAGACGCTGGAGCAGCGGATCGCCGAAGGTACGGCCGAGCTCATGCGCGTCGAGGCGGCGTTGCGCCAATCGCAGAAGATGGAAGCGGTGGGTCAGCTCACCGGCGGGCTGGCGCACGACTTCAACAACCTGCTCACCGGCATCACCGGCAGCCTGGAGCTCCTGGGCACGCGGGTGTCGCAGGGGCGCCTCGACGGCCTCGATCGCTATATCGGCGCGGCGCAGGGAGCGGCGCGGCGCGCGGCGGCACTCACCCATCGCCTCCTCGCCTTTTCGCGCCGGCAGACGCTCGATCCGACACCGACCGACGTCAACCGCCTGATTACCAGCATGGAGGAGCTGATCCGGCGCA
This sequence comes from uncultured Acetobacteraceae bacterium, assembly GCA_937873205.1. Lineage (GTDB taxonomy): Bacteria > Pseudomonadota > Alphaproteobacteria > Acetobacterales > Acetobacteraceae > Lichenicola. The sequence goes on along the minus strand of CALMVO010000108.1, from coordinate 30,762 downwards.
CGGTCGGGCCAGCCGTGGCGATCGAGGTCGTCGGGGCCGCTGGTCTCTGGTCCGTGCTGATCGACGCCCACCAGCTCGAGAACGCGTTGCTGAACCTGTGCATCAACGGACGCGACGCCATGCCGGACGGCGGCCGGATCACCATCGAGACCGCCAACACGTGGCTCGATGAGCGAGCGGCCCGCGAGCGCGAGCTGCCGCCTGGGCAGTATGTCTCGCTGTGCGTCACGGACACCGGCACGGGCATGACCACCGACGTGATCGCTCGCGCGTTCGATCCCTTCTTCACGACCAAGCCGATCGGCCAGGGCACCGGGCTTGGCCTGAGCATGATCTACGGTTTCGTCAGGCAGTCCGGCGGGCACGTGCGCATCTACTCCGAGCTGGGCCAAGGCACCACGATGTGCCTCTATCTGCCACGGCATCTCGGTGCGGCTGCAGACCTGGAAGCTGCGGTGGAAAGACCGGAGATATCCACCGCCGGCGCGGGCGAGACGGTGCTGGTGATCGATGACGAGCCAACGGTTCGTATGCTCGTGACGGAGATCCTCGAGGATCTCGGCTACACCGCGATCGAGGCGGCCGATGGTCCGGCTGGCCTGCGCATCCTGCAGTCCGAGGTACGGATCGACCTGCTCGTGACCGACGTCGGCCTGCCCGGCGGGATGAATGGCCGGCAGGTGGCCGACGCGGGGCGGGCGATAAGGCCGGCGCTGAAGGTGCTGTTCATCACGGGTTATGCAGAGAACGCCGCGATCAACCACGGCCATCTGGAGCCCGGCATGCACGTGCTCACCAAGCCGTTCGCGATGACGGCGCTCGCCAGTCGGATCAAGGATCTGATCGACGGTCGTTAAGGCGGAACCACTTCGCCGGCGCTCATCGGTAGAAGGCCGTTGCCTCAGATCGCTTCAAAGCCGTGCCGAGGTCGCGGCGGCAAACGCCGTGACCAGACCAAAACCGACGTGGTTGGCGGCGTGCAGCGCGATCGTTCGGCGGTCCTCCGTCCATTCCGGTGCCTTGACGCCGAGCAGGGGCCCGACGAGCCAGTGCGCCAAGGCATAGAACGCAAGTCCGAATACGACCCCGCCGACAAGAGGATTCGTAGCCTTGCTGGTCGCGGCGGCATAGGCGGTTCCCGCGATGCCGGACAGCAGGAGATGCCCGCCTTGCGCGACGACCTGTTCGGTATCCGTCGGCAGCCTCGTGGCATCCGGAGCCTGGAGGCGGAGCTTGCGCGCGCTGTTGCGCTGGAGATCGATGAGTTCGGACGGCTTGCCGCTCTTCCGCTCGCCCGCGATCATCATCGCCGTGATGCCAGATCCGGCAACCAAGCTGCCTGCGATCGCTCCGGCGAGATATCTGCTGTCCATAGGTGCTTGCCTCCGTTTAACGTACGGCGAATGCCGGCCGGTCTCGGTACGTGACGCCTGGCTTCGGTCCAAAAGCCGAGTGTGATGCACGCAGGTCTTCCCGAGAACCGTAGCGGGACCCTCAAGGGGGCGTTCCGGCGAAGAGGGTCAGCAGTCGATCGGCCACGGCATCCGGAGCCTCGCGCTGCGGAAAGTGGCCGACGCCGGGCAGCTGCACGAACTCGAACGGGCCGGTGAACTTCTGCGGCACCGAGGCCGCGGCGGCCGGCGGATTCACGCCGTCCACCGCGCCCTGGATGTAGATGGCAGGCAGGGACAGGGTCTTCGTCGACTTGACCTTGGTCTCGAGCGAGGCGCTGCGCGGGTCGGGTGCCGCCACGTCCCAGCGGGAGCGGTAGCTGTGCAGCGTGACGTCGACCCAGTCCGGGTTGTCGAACGAGCGCGCGACCCGGTCGAAGGTCGCCTCGTCGAACCAGCCCGGGGGAGCCCAATTCTCCCAATGGATGCGGGCGAAGCCACGGCGGTCGTCCCGCACCGCCTGTGCCCCACGGGGAGTGGCCATGAACCAGTGATACCATTCGAGCTGCGCGTGCCAGAAGGGCGGCGTCGGCATTCCGCCCAGGCGTGGCGGGGTGGATAGCATGGCGATGCGCTCGACCCGGTCGGGCCAGCCCACGGCCAGCGCTTCCGCCATGTTCGAACCCCAGTCGTGTCCGGCCACGGCGAAGCGGTCGATCCCGAGCCCGTCCATCAGGGCAATCACGTCCATGGCCAGGATGCCGCTGTTGCCGGTGCGAGGTGCGGCGGCCGTCAGGAAGCGCGTGTCGCCGAACCCTCGCAAGGTCGGCACGATCGTGCGCAACCCGGCGCGGTTTAGCGCCGGCGCCACCGCAGCCCAGGTGGACGCATCGTCGGGCCAGCCGTGCAGCAGCACGACGGTGCCCCGTGCGCCGCTGCCGCTGTCCTCGTACGCGATGGCAAGCTCGTCGGTCTTCATGGTCAGCATGGGGATGGAACAGCGGGCGGGTGTCGGAAGTTCGTCTGACGTGAGCGTCGGGCTTTTTCCCCGGACTGGCAGTGCGCGTTCCAGGCTTGGCTCAGTCCGCGACGGGATGATGGAGGATTGGCATGAACTCTCGCAGGGTTGCGCATGGGCTGGCCTGGTTCGGCATCGGACTTGGCTTGGCGGAATTGCTGGCGCCTCGGATCGTCGCCCGTGCGACCGGGTTGCGGGGGCGCGAGGGGCTGCTTCAGGTGTTCGGCGCTCGCGAGATCGTGTCGGGCGCGCTTATCCTGGCGGCAGAGGATCCGGAGGCGTGGCTGTGGGCGCGCGTGGGGGGTGACGCTCTCGATGGGTTGTTGCTGTCCGTGGGCCTGCGAGCCGGTAACCCCGACCGACAACGCACGATGCTGGCGACGCTGGCGGTCGCGCCTGTGGTGGTGCTCGATGCGCTCCACGCGTGTCGGTCCGTCGGCCGCATGATGGCGGACTAGACGCCTCTTTCGGGAAGGAGCCCACGCCTGGCGGCGGGGCGTTCGTGCGGTCGCGCGTCGCAACCGGAGCATCCGGCAGACGAGGGCGACGATCGCCGAGGGCGGCACGGACGTTCGCGGTTGCAGGCCGACGAGCATGGCCTGCGATGGGTGATCCGACCGCTCTGGACGACTTTCCTGCGCCGCAACCCAACGGCTCGCCAACGTGCCGGGCGGGATCGACAGCCATCGGGTTAGGACGTCGCGCTAGAGCATCATCCGATCGAACGGACTCGTTCGATCGGATAAAGATGCTCGTCAAAACAACAAGCTAGAGGATGATCCGTGAGCCTAAGCGTTCGGATCATCCTCTAGGTGACGAGCCAACGCAGGATTTCATACAGGACTTCCGCTATCGCTCGCCGCGGGCCCACCGTCCCACCGATGCGCGAGCGGCGCCCATGCCGACCGCTACCCTGCCGTCCTGACGGGACGGCGCCGTCGGATCCATTATGGCCTGCCGTCCTCGTAGCCCGGCTTGCGGGCGATCACGACGCGCTCGGTGGCGCGGGGCAGATTCTCGAACAGATCGGGCGCGGCGCCGAAGACCGGGCCGAACACCGCGGCGAGCACGTCGGTCGGCAGTGCGCCCATCGATGCGGCAATGCCGATATCGTCTTCCGGCTCCGAGCTGCTGGCGTTGAAGGCGATCAGCACCACCCGATCCTCCGTCCCGCTGGCGTTTTCGAAGTAGTGGAAGGGGCCCTGCGGCGCGAACACCAGGTCGCCGGCGGCGCCCGTAAGGCGTCGTGGGTGCCGTTCGTCCGATCAGGCTCCAGCGCACGGCGCCGGAGATGACGAAGTTCAGCTCCCAGGCACTCGGATGCCGCCGGGCTTCAGGCGCGCCAGGTAGATCGAGCCCTGCTGGCCGTCGAGGATGCTCCAGTTCGCGGCGATGGCACCCTGCAGGCTGCCGCCCGCGTCGTCGCTGCCGGCCGCGCCGGCCAGATGGAACAGATGCGGGTGCTCGGGGTCAGCCCCGCCGCCGCCCTGACGAGCCGCCTGGTCCGGGGTTGCGGCGGTGGGCTACCCGCCGGTGTCCTGACCCTTGGGCGCCACGGCCGCGCGGTGATTCGCGGCCTCCTCGTTCGGTTGCACCGCCGCCTCGTCCGCCATCAGCCGAGTCCCTCCTCGCTGCCGGGCACCGACATGTCGAAGGCGTTCAGCAGCACCGACACCAGGCAGTAGCCGCCGATCAGGTAGACAAGCTCGCCCACGCCATCGCGGCCAAAGGCATCGACCGCCGCCTGGTAGGTGGATCCGGCCAGCTGCTTGCCGCCCGCCAATGTGGCGGCGACATCGTAGGCGACCGCCTCCTCCGCATTCAGGTCGGCCGGGCGCTGCCCGGCGGCAATCGTCGCGATCTTGCTGGGCGACAGCCCGGTGCCCTCGGCGACGTGCTCGTGGGCATAGAGCTCGTAGCGCGAATTGAAGCAGGCTCCCACGACGAGGATCGCCACCTCCCGCGCGGGCTTCGGCAGCTTTGCCTGCTCGATCAATGCGCGGGTGTATTCCCAGGCCGGCTGCCCAAACTGGAGGAAGTGCAACATCGGTGGAAACGGCCCGACGAGCGCGCCGTCGCTGCGCTTGGACACGAAACCCTTCAAGTGCTCGGCGATGACCGGCGACATGGCATCGTGCAGTGCTTGCTGGTCGGACGTCATGGCGCCGGGCGCCAACGGAGGCAATCGCATGCTTGGGTTCCGGTCTGAGAGTTGATCGCTTGAAGGATTGACGAGGCGAGGACGTCCGGAGTTCGACATCGCTCGCGCAACGATGCGGATTTCGTCGCGCCTCGCTGGCTTCGAGAGCATCATCCGAGCGAACGGGACCGTTCGAGCGGATGCTCGTCGAAACGATAGGCTCTACGAGCGTGCTGCCAGCCGTTCGCCCAATAGGGTCGCGATGGACCCGGTCGCCTCCAGGCAGGCTTGGGAGTGCATGGTCATCTCGACGATGCCGTGCGGCAGGTCCGGATGGTGGACATCGGTCAAGTCGTTACCCGTGGCAGCCAGCTTCCGGGCATAGGCATGGCCGACGTCGCGCAGCATGTCGAAGCCGCAGGTCACCAGCAGTGCCGGCGGGAGGTCGGCGTGGCTCGCAGCGTTCATCGGGTCACATGGGCTCGCGTATAGTCCGTGCCCTGCGGCAGCAGGCTCCAGAGAAACAGCAGCATGCCGGCGGTGTCGACATAGCCGCCGGTCCTGTTCTCCACGCCGGCCGGCGTCTCGAACGGCATCGCCGCCTCGGGGTAGAGCGGCATCTGAAGGGCGAGCCGCGGGCCACCCTTGCTGCGCAGCTTCAGCGAGATGGTGCAGGTCATGTTGCCGCCAGCGGAGTCGCCGCCAAGCGCGATGCGGTCCGGATCGACGCCCCGCAAGGCCGCATCGGCGTGGAGTCAGCGGACCACGAACTCGCCTTCCTCCATCTGCACCGGCCACTGCCACCCGGGGGCCAGCTTGTAGTCGACCGCATGGACCTGCATGCCGGCGCCTTCGCACAGGCGGCGCATCGCCGTTTCGAACTGGTCGAGGAAGCCGACCACGAAGCCGCCGCCGTGCAGATAGATCAACGCGCCGGATGGCTCGGCAGCGGCTCCGGACGGGTGGTAGACGCGGACCATCACCCTGCCGTGCGGGCCCTTCAGCCGGAGATGCTCGATGCGGCCGACCGGAGGTTGGGTCAGCGTCGATGAAGGCGTCGCGTTCGCGGCGCTGGACGTGGATCGGCGTATGCGCGCCCAGCACCGGGCCGGTCTCCAATCGCTCGGCGATCTCGGGATCTTTGGTTCCGCACGTCATTCGCTCGGGGATGGTCGTCGTGTCATAGATGGTCGAACGTCGTCTCCTGGGAAAGACGGGGTTCCGGGTGCTCGTGCGGCTACACGCGCGCTTGCGAGCCGCTCGCATCCGCGAGGTTACCGCCAATCTTGACCAACGCCTCAGGCGGCAGAGCCGAACCGCGCCCGATTGGCCCGCGCCCGTCCGATCAGGGTGCGGCAGTCTGGCTCAGCGGCCAGCCACGGCGATGCACGCGAAAGCGACGGGGAGCACGCCGCTGCCCTCCGTCTTGCGCGTGAAGGCCACGGCGTTCGACATCGCGGCAGAGACCGCATGCTCCTCGTCGGGGCTGTCCACGGGCAGCACGACGTCCTTACCGTCGGCAAAACGTCCGGTCGGGTCGAAGCACCGTACGGTCACGTTGAACTGCTTGAGTTCCATGCTCAACCTCCATCACGCTGTTGCGGGCGGGACCGCGGAAAGCGCCCCGCACGATCCTGGCCAATACGGAATAGCATCCGTGAGGACCCTCGTCTCAGATCTCACCGAGGAAGGCGATCAACTCCGGCGCCGCCACTTCGGGTTGCTCCTCTGGAATGAAATGGCCGCAGTTGGCTACGACACCGCCGCGCACGTCTTCGGCATAGGCCCTGAGCGTAGCCGCCATGTCTGCGATGGAGCCCTGGTCGGCGCCCAGCGCCAGGACCGGCATTGCGAGCTTGCCCGAGCGGCCAATTCCCGGTTCTGCTGCGCAGATAGGGAGGCGGCGCGGTCATAGGCCAAGCCGGCGTGCAGGCCGTCATCCTTCGAAAATGCGCAGGTACTCCGTGATGTCGTCGTCGGAGAACGCGCCCGGGTTCGCCGTCTTCCGGCGCAGGAACCAGTCCAGGTACTGGCGTTCCCGCCCGCTGATCAGCATTTCCGGCGGGTCGGACAGACCGTGAAACGCGAAGTGCCAGGTGCGCCATGCCCTGTCCGGCGCCGTCGGCAGGGCGTCCGGCAGGGTGATGCCCGGGATGCCCGCATCCATCAGCGCCAGCCGTCGCACTTCGCCGCCGAACAATGCCGCATAGGGATAGGCGACGCAGGCGCCGACGTCGTGAGCGGCCACGCAGTACCAGGTAAGGCCCAGCTGCCGCAGCAGGCCTTGGACCATCGCCGCAAGGGTCTGGGTGTCGTAGCCGCTCTGCGGTCGGTCAGAATCGCTTTGGCCCGGCAGAACCGGCGCGATGATTCGGTAGGTCGGGGCGAGAAGCGGGATCACCTTGCGCCAGGCGAACCAGCTCTCGGAAAACCCGGCCAGCACGACGACCGCTTCACCGTCCTCCTTTCCGCCAGTGACGTAGTGCGGGCGGACGCCCTGGACGGTCGCGACGCGATGCTCGAAGCCGAGTAAGTCCGGGTCCGGGCGGAACGTTGGCCTGCTGCCGATCAGGCGCGCTGATGTGGGCGCCATGTCGGATTGATGCATGTCCGTCATACGTCGCTCCGCCGGAGTGAGTTTCGGGCCGTTCGGTCAGGACGCGAACCGAAACCAGCATCAGGCCGAGCCTCACCGGTCCTGTCGGCGATCATCGAAACGGAGGTGGATGCGGCTGCGCGACGCCACCCGCGAGGGAGGTCGCTCCGTAGGGGCCATCGGGCCGGCTGCGGACCCAGGCGACTTGGCTATGTAAAGACATGCCTGGCCGAGCACGCCGACGGCTACCACTACGGATCCGACGGCTGGCGGCAACGAGCCGACCAAAACGTGGCGTGCCGGCGCGTTGTCGAACCCTGTGGGCGCATCGCGCACCGCCAAGCAGGGCGCAAGCTACGCGGACGGGTCGGACGATGTCTTGGACGACATCGTCCCGATCCATCCTCCGTCCTCAGCGTCCGAGCTGAGTCCGATGAAGGATGTCTGCGTCGACCTCGGGAGCAACAAGCTCACCGCTCACATCTGGACCTAGTCCGGCACCTGGTCGATCGCCGGGGGTTCCATCTGGCGCTTGCCGTTCTGGGCGTGGCGATAGGCCGAGAGCGCCCCGTAGGTCTGCAGCCGGGCGCGCATCAGGGAGCCGAGCGGCCGGTGAGCCGCCAGGGAATGCGCCGGTTGGAACGACAGCACCTCGTCGAAGTAGGCTTGACGCGCCGGGCTGTAGGCGTCCTGCGACGGCACCGCGATCACGGCCACGGGCACATAGGGGCTTTGGTCCTCGGGCCATGGCACGGAGGCATCCTCGATCGGCATGGCGTCCGTGTCCGTGCAGAGCTGCACCCGCAGCTCGAACCGGGCGCCGTGACCGCGCAGGTGATCCACCACCGCATGGCGGAAGGCGTCGTCGTCGGCGCCGGTGTCGAGGGTCTGATCCACGATCGCCAGCAGTTCGGGCGAGACTGGGAACAGGCCGATCTTGGCCACGTAGTCGCCGTGGCGGAGGGCGGCCTGGCTGAAATAGGCGTCGGCGAGCGGGTTGCGCTTGGTGTGGCCAAAGAACCCGAAGGTCGGGCTGTCGCTGCCCAACGCGTTGTAGACGGCGTTGATCGCGCGCGACGCGGTCGAGACGGCCTGCTTCACGACCTGCGGCTTGCCGGTGTTCTTCTCGATGCCCTTGATCGCGGTGAGGAAGGTCGCGGCATTGGACTGCGCGAATGCGGCGCCGGTGGCGAATACGAAATCCTGCGTGGTGTCGTCGTGGCCGGGCAGCCTGGGCCCGTCGACGTCGAGCACCTTGATGCCGACGCCACGATGGGTAGAGACGCTATCGGCCAACCTTTCGCCCGGACCCTGCGCGAAGCGCACCAGGACGGGATGATCGCGCACCGCGGCGAACAGGCCTTGGGCATACGGGCTAGTCAGGCCCGGCAGCACGCTGAGCGTGCCCTTCACCAGCCCGGTGCTCTTGGCGTGGGAGGCCCGCACCGTCTGACCATCCCGTTTCGCGACGATCTGGCTCTCGTGGGTCATCGACGCGATGATGCCCTCGATGACCTTGCCCTCGTCCGCCATCGGCGTCTCCAGGTCATCGGCGTAACGAACGTAATCGGGACCGTCGGTCATGGTTCCTCCTCCGGCTTTGGCGGTCTGAACCGAACGCAAGTCATCCGTGTCGGTTGTCGCAGCCAGCCGATGGCGCATCGCCCCGGATCGCGCTCGAAGCGAGGCGGCGGCGGCGCGTCGTGCGTTCACGTCGGCGGGGGCGAACGGCCGGCGGAATGGTCGGCGGCGGCGCGCTTCAGAAGCTGCAGGACGGTCCGTTCGCTGTCCGCCTCGGTATACTGAGCGGACAGCGCTTCAGCGGCCACGCGAAAACGTGTCTCGTCGAGGACGCGATCGACGGCCTCCCTCAAGAGGCCCGGCTCCGGCGTTTCGGCCTGCACGGCGAGGCCGACGCCGGTCCAGGCGACGCGTGCTCCGACTTCGGCCTTGTCCTCGTTGATCCCGACGACGACGACCGGCACGCCGTGGCTGAGCGCGTGGTTGACGGTGCCGTAACCACCGTTGGTCACCACGAGGTCGACCTGCGGCATCAGCCAGTCATAAGGGAGGAACTCCGCGACACGCGCATTGGCCGGGATCGGTCCCGGGATTGCGTCCGGCGACCGGCCTCCGGTCGTGGCCAGCACCAGCACATCGCTCCGGCCTGCCAGGGCGGCGAGCGTCGGCGCGATGACTTCGCCCAGGTCATGGTTCGCCAAGGTGCCCTGGGTGACCAGCACGACCTTCTCCGCTTTCGCCACGTCCGCGGCCCAGTGCGGACGGGGTATGTCCGCGGCCGGCAGCGGCAACGCGCCGATGAATCGGAGCGGCGCCGGCGCATGGCGCCTGGGAAACTCGAAGCCCGCGACGGTCGGCTGGAGAAACAGGTCGGGCAGCATGATGCTGGCGTCGTTCATCGGCGCGGCGAGCGGTCCACGTCCGACCGCCGCCAGGGCGCGGTCGAACTCGGCCTGGATCGGTCGGAAGAACGCCTGGTCGACCGCCGCCTTGATCAGCGCGTAGTGCCGGATGGTCTCTTCATCGGTTGCCGGCGGCAGGCCCGGTCCCTGTGGCGCACCGTCGTCGCGGCTGCTGAAGAGCGGAGTGACGCCATGATGGACGATCGCCGGCCGCTCGGCGTGCGGGCCGAGCAGGAATGGAAAGGTCCCGAGGAACAGGTTGTCGGTCAGAACCAGGTCGGCCGGACACCGTGCCAGGAGCGAGGCCAGGGATGCATATTGCGGCACCAGGCGCCCGATGAAGGCATGCATGAACAGGAAGCCGAGCTTCTGCGGACCGGGCGGGAGGTCCTTGAGCTCCGGGTAGACGGTGTCCAGATCCCCGAGATCCTGATCGATCGCCGGCGCGAAGGGCTCGAAGGCCGCGCCGATTGCCTCGAAGCGGTGCCGGTACGCGCTGGCGGTATGGCCGATCACCTCATGACCGTCGGCCACCAGCAACCTGCCGATCGATAGGAGAGGGTTGAGGTGGCCGACCATGGGCGTTCCGGCGAGGATGACCCTCATCTGGACGAGCACTCGGTGGTGGAGCGATGGCTCAAAGCTGGTGCTGACCGCATTGCATTTTCCAGATCTTCATCGAGGGCGTCGATGTGGGCCGCCCTTACAGGAAAGACGGTCCGGGTGGAAATCGCCGCACCGGTCCGAAGGCGCGGCAGGCCCGGTGGGGCTGGTCGGCGCCGACCTCAGCGTGATGTGGGCGAAAGCTGATCCTCGATCCTCGCCGGCGCTTGCTTCATCGCATGCCGTGCGTCCCGCCATACGAGCGCCGACCAGTGGATCAGGCCGCGGAGGTCGGCTCCGAGCGCATGGAGCTGATCGTCGAGCCTGGTCGACGGCCTGTTGGTGACGGCGATGACCTCGGGTTCTGCTGCAAGCCTGGATGAGCCGGATCGGCAGGCCGTGGGCCGGAGCCGAGCCGAGCCTCCAGCAGGTCCGGCACGTGGCGGCGGAACCGGGAGATGCCGTCTCTGCGGCGCAGACGCGCCGCCAGTGCCGACCGCATGGACCACGTCATGAACCACCGGCCGGAAATCCCGATGCGGCGGCTATGTGGTTGATGTGGCTGGGGGACCTGGATTCGAACCAAGGCTTTCCGAGTCAGAGTCGGAAGTTCTACCGCTAAACTATCCCCCAAGCGGCATCACATCGGATGCGGCGGGGATGTAGCATCGCCAAGACCACCTGGCAACCGATCGTATGGCATGGCGTCCAGCCCGAAGGCCGCCTCGTGCTGCCTCGCGGTTCCGTCTTCGAAGCGATTTCGCTGCCCGGGTCGACCGGATGGTTGGTGATGGCGGACCGGGGCCTTCGCAGTGGTATGGTGATCCGCATGATGCGCGATCGCCCCCTTCCCGTTGCGAGACTTGACTCGAGCCTCGACGCCGCTGCCGGGTCCCGCCCAGCGGCCGCCGCCGGTGATGCGATGCTCGCGGCGGCGGTGTGTCCGTGACGCGGCGTGATGGCGGCCGACCGGCGGGCGGCCCGGCGCGTCGTTCCGGCACCGGCCCGGCCGGCGTGGGCAAGGGTCGGCCGGCGGTGCCCGGACGGCAGCCGGGGCAGCCGGCCCAGGGCAGCCCCGGTGCTGCCGACGGCGAGACCGATGCCGCCACCGCCCAGACCGGCCGGACCAAGTCGGTGTCGCTACGCACCGCACGCGGCCGCACCAGCGCGCAGCAGCACTGGCTCGCGCGGCAGCTGAACGACCCCTACGTGGCGGCGGCGCGCAAGCAGGGATGGCGGTCGCGCGCCGCCTTCAAGCTGATCGAGCTCGACGACCGCTTCCACCTGATCCGGCCCGGCATGCGGGTGATCGATCTCGGCGCGGCACCCGGCGGCTGGGCTCAGGTCGCGGTCAAGCGGGGTGCCGGCCGCGTGGTCGGCGTCGACCTGCTGCCGGTCGATCCGGTGCGCGGCGCCGAGATCGTGGTGGGCGATTTCGACGATCCCGCATTGCCGGCGCGGCTTCGCGAGATGCTGGGCGGCCCGGCCGACCTGGTGCTGTCGGACATGGCGCCGAACACCACCGGACACGCCGCCACCGACCACATCCGCATCATTGGCCTGGCCGAGCTGGCGCTGGATTTCGCCATGGAGGTCCTGGCGGAGGGCGGCAGCTTCGTCGCCAAGGTGTTCCAGGGCGGGTCGGAACAGGACATGCTGGTGCCGATGAAGAGGGCCTTCGCCAGTGTGCGCCACGCCAAGCCGCCGGCGAGCCGCAAGGAGTCGAGCGAGCTCTACGTCGTCGCCACCGGCTATCGGCCGGAGCGCGGCGCGGTGCTGCGCGCCGAGCGGCGGCGGCGGCTCGAGGGACCGGCCTAGCATGATCAATGCGCGCTCGATGGATTTCCGCTCCCGTGACGCCGAGCGGCGCCGGCTCGAGGAGCAGAACCACGGCATGTCGAACTGGCGGCTGTGGGGGCCGTATCTGAGCGACCGGCAATGGGGCACCGTGCGCGAGGATTACAGCGAGGGCGGCGACGCCTGGGGCTACCTGCCGCACGAGCAGGCGCGGTCGCACACCTATCGCTGGGGCGAGGACGGGCTCGGCGGCATCAGCGACGAGACCCAGCGCCTGTGCCTGTCGCTGGCGCTGTGGAACGGCCGCGACCGCATGCTGAAGGAGCGGCTGTTCGGCCTGACCGGGCCGCAGGGCACGCATGGCGAGGACGTCAAGGAGCTCTACTGGTACCTCGACGCGCTGCCGTCGCACGCCTACCTGCGCATGCTCTACAAGTATCCGCACGGTGCCTTCCCATACGAGCGGCTGGTCGAGGAGAGCAGGCGCCGCTCGCGCGACGAGGGCGAGTTCGAGCTGCTCGACACCGGCCTGTTCGACGGCGACCGTTATTTCGACGTCGTCATCGAATATGCCAAGGCAGCCGAGGCCGACGTGCTGATGCGGGTGACGGCTACCAACCGCGGGCCCGAGCCGGCCGAGCTGCACCTCCTGCCGCAGCTGTTTTTCGCCAACCACTGGTCGTGGCGTGAGAACCATCCGAAGCCCTCGATGCGCACCTACGGCCCGAACCGCGTGGTCGCCGAACACCGGATGCTGGGGCACTACACCTTCCACGTCGAGGACGACGTCACGGTGATGTTCTGCGAGAACGAGACCAACCCGCGCATCATGGGGCTCGACCCGGGCGAGGGGGTCTACAAGGACGGCTTCCACGACCGCGTCGTGCAGGGTCGCGAATCCGCCGTTCGCAGCGAGGGACCGGCCACGAAATGCGCGGCCTGGCACCGCCGCGTCGTCGAGCCGGGCGAGGCCTGGAGCATCCGCGTCCGCCTGGTGCGCGGCGAGCCGATCATCCCGCCCTTCGCCGGTTTCGACGCCATCGTCGAGTCCCGCCGCGGCGAGGCCGACCGCTTCTATGCCGGTCTGCAGAAGGACATTCCGGATGCCGATGCGCGGATGGTGCAGCGCCAGGCCTTCGCCGGGATGATCTGGAACAAGCAGTTCTACGCGCTCGACGTGTATCGATGGCTGCGCGGCGACCCGACGCTGCCCGCACCGCCGGCCGGCCGCAAGCGCGGCCGCAACCACGACTGGCGGCACATGAACGCCGACGACGTCATCTCGATGCCCGATAAATGGGAGTATCCGTGGTTCGCGGCCTGGGACCTCGCCTTCCACTGCGTCACCTTCGCGATGCTGGACAGCGCGTTCGCCAAAGACCAGCTGCTGCTGCTGTCGTCGGAAGCCTACATGCATCCGAACGGGCAGATCCCGGCGTACGAGTGGAACTTCGGCGACGCCAACCCGCCGGTGCAGGCCTGGGCCGCGTGGCGGGTGTATCAGATCGAGCAGGAGCAGACCGGCCACGGCGATCGCGGCTTTCTGGAGCAGATCTTCCACAAGCTGCTGCTGAACTTCGCGTGGTGGGTGAACCGCAAGGACAATCAGGGCCGCAACGTGTTCCAGGGCGGCTTCCTCGGGCTCGACAACATCGGCGTGTTCGACCGTTCGCGCCCGCTGCCGACCGGCGGCTACCTCGACCAGACCGACGGCACCGCCTGGATGGCGATGTTCGCGCTCAACATGATGCGGATCGCGCTCGAGCTCGCGATGGACGACAGCGCGTTCGAGGACATCGCATCGAAGTTCTTCGAGCATTTCCTCTATATCGCTCAGGCGATCAACGACATCGGCGAGCGCGGCGTCGGGCTCTGGAGCGAGACCGACAAGTTCTTCCACGACGTGCTGAACCTGCCCGACGGCAGCATGCGCGAGTTGAAGCTGCGCTCGATGGTCGGCCTCACGCCGCTGTTCGTGGTCGAGACGCTCGAGCCCGACATGCTGAAGCGCCTGCCGAACTTCTCGCGCCGGCTGCACCTGTTCCTGAGCCGGCGCCCCGATCTCGCCGGGCTGGTGGCGCGCTGGGACGAGCCGGGGATCGGCGAGCGCCGGCTGCTGTCGCTGCTGCGCGGCCATCGCATGAAGCGCCTGCTGCTGCGCGTGCTGGATCCGAACGAGTTCCTGTCCGACCACGGCGTGCGCTCGCTGTCACGGTTCCACGAGGCCAATCCTTACGTGTTCGAGAACGACGGCGCCCGCATCCACGTCGCCTACGAGCCTGGGGAGAGTCGCACCGAGATGTTTGGCGGCAACTCGAATTGGCGCGGCCCGATCTGGTTCCCGATGAACTTCCTGATCGTGGAAGCGCTGGACCGGTTCCACGACTATTACGGCCGCGACTTCCTGGTCGAGTGCCCGACCGCGTCGGGACGTTTCCGGACGCTGCGGGACATCGCCGACGACATCGCCGGCCGCCTCAGCAGCCTGTTCCTGCGGGGTGCCGACGGGCGGCGCCCGATCTACGGCGACTGCGAGACGCAGCAGTCGGACCCGCACTTCGCCAACTTGATCCTGTTTCACGAGTATTTTCACGGCGATAGCGGCAAGGGCCTAGGCGCCTCGCATCAGACCGGCTGGACCGGATTGGTGGCGAACCTGATCGCGCGTCGCGCGAAAGCGCGCGAGTAAGACGCGAAAGCGCGCGAGTAACATGCGAAAGCGCGTGAGTAGAAATGCGCAGACGTTGGGAGAGTAAGCTTGGCTTCGGTCTAGGCCGCCTCGACCGCATGCTCCTGGTCGCAGGGCCGACCGGCGCGGATGCCAACGACAGGGACGGCACGCGGTGCGGGCCGGCTCTCGGCCCCGATCATCCGAGTGGCGGCGGCGGCGGCGACTGGCCTCGAGAACAGGTAGCCCTGGCCGCAATCGCAGGAGAGAGCGGTCAGGATTTCCGCCTGGGCGGTCGTCTCGATGCCCTCGGCGGTGATCGAGAGACGCAGGGATTGCGCCAGCGAGATGATCGCCCGGACGATCGCCAGGTCGTCCTCGCTCTGCTCGATGCCGATGACGAAGGAACGGTCGATCTTCAGAACGTCGAGCGGCAGCCGTTTCAGGTAGGCGAGCGACGAGTAGCCGGTGCCGAAATCGTCCAGCGCCAGCTTCACGCCGATCGCCTTCAGCTTCTGGAGCACCGGGATCGTGCGCTCGACGTCGCTCATGATCACGCTCTCGGTGATCTCCAGCTTGAGGCTGGTGGGATCGAGGCCGCTCCGCTGCAGCGCCCGGGAGATCTGAAGGTCCAGCGACGGCTGCTGGAACTGCCGCGGCGACAGGTTGACGCTGATTGTCAGCGGCGGACCGAGCGCGCGGGCCGCCTGCCATCGCGCGGCCTGCCGGCAGGCCTGCTCCAGCACCCACTGGCCGAGCGGGACGATGAGGCCGGTCTCTTCGGCCAGCGGAATGAACGCGGTCGGCGGCAGCAGCCCGCGTTGCGGATGATCCCAGCGCACCAGCGCCTCGAACCCGAGCAGACCGCCGGACTTCAGCTCGACGATCGGCTGGTAGTGGACGCATAGCTCCTCCCGCTCAAGGGCGCGTCGTAGCTCGGCCTCCAGTTCCAGGCGCGATAGGCTGTCCCTCTCCATGCCGGTGTCGAACAACAGCGCGCGGCCCTTGCCGTCGCTCTTGGCGCGGACCATCGCGACGTCCGCATTATGCAGCAGCAGGTCGGCACTGCACTGCCGGGCATCGCCGACCGCGATCCCGATGCTGGCCGTAACGGTCAGGCTGTGCCCGTCGAGAACGAACGGCTGCTCGAAGGCGCGGTTCACAATCGCGGCGAACGCCAGCGCAGCCATCTCGTCCGGCAGCCGGTCGAGGATGATCACGAACTCGTCGCCGCTCGGCCGCGCCACCATGTCGTCCGGCCCGCTCACCGCCAGCAGCCGCGCCGCCGCCTCGATCAGCAGCTGATCGCCCGCGAGATGACCCAACCCATCGTTGACGAGCTTGAAACCATCCAGATTGATGATCAGGATCGTGACCCTGCGGCTGCTGCCGTCGAGGACCTGGCCCAGACGGTCCCGGCACAGCGCACGGTTGGGCAGGCCAGTCAGGTCGTCATAGAAGGCCTGCCGGGTCAGCCGCTGCTCGTAGGTCTTGCGCTGCTCGATGTCGCGAGCCGTCACGACAATGCCGCGGATCGAGGGCTCGTGGATCAGGTTCGTCATGACGAGCTCGGCATGGCGCCAGGCACCGCCCCGTGGCCGCAGCCGCAGCTCCAGGCTTTTCGTGACTCCGGGCAGGTCGTGCAGCCGCTGCCACAGGCCCGCGAGCGCCAGACGGTCCGCCGGATGCACCAGCGCGGCGATTGGCCGCCCGGCGAGGGCTGCCGGCGCATGGCCCCAGACCGTCTCCACGGTCGGGCTCTGGTAGAGGATCCCCAGACCCTCGTCGACGATCAGGATCACGTCCGACAGGTTCTGGATCAGCACGCTGAGGCGTTGCTCGCTGCGGCGTACGAGCTCGCCTTCCCGGACGGCGGCGTCATGCTGCCTGCGCACGATCTCCGCCTCGACGACGTCATGGATGTCGGTCAGCGAGCCGCAAGCCCGCCGCGCCCGTCCATTGTCATCCAGGATGGCGCCGCCGGTGGCGCGGAACCAGCGATAGGTGCCGGCACGAACCCGCAGCCGATAGGTCACGTCGAAGCCGACGCCGGTCGCGCATGTAGCGTTGAAGGCGCGCAGCGTCGGACCGAGATCGTCAGGATGCAGCCTCGGACTCCAGGACTGCACCGCGTTCGGGAATTCCGCCTCGCTTTCGAACCCGAGCAGCCGTCGGAACTCGCCCGACCAGGTCCACCGCGTCTTCGCATCCATCGGGTCGCCGTCATGCAGCAGCGCGTCCCAGAGCCCGACGCCGCAGCAGCTCGACAACGTTCTCAGCCATTCCGAATTGTGCTGCTCCTCCGTCGTCTGGTGATGCATTGCCGACGGTCCCGCTCGATGCTCCCGACCGTTCTGGATCAACTTTCCTTAAGATCGGTTAAAGCAGGCGTCCGGGCCCAGGTGCGGTTCATCGCGTGCAGTCCTGCCGCGCGGTGGTGGACCGATCGGTCAGCGCGAACGCCTGGTCGGACCGGGTCGGCCGCAGCTGGTAGTCGGCGTCCTGATACACCACGCCGCCGAGCGGATCCGGCACCGGATCGAGCCGGTGCACCGTGCCGGCCAGGAACAGGTCGGTCTGGTGCGTGGTGGTGTCGAACTGCTGCGTGAAGCGGGAGCCGTCGGGACACCGATAGACCGGGCTGTCGGGGCGCTGCACCGGCGGCGGCGGGCCGGCGGCGCTGCAGCCGGCCACCAGCATCGTCGGCACCAGGAAACGCGCCACGTGCAGGACGGCATGGGTCATGAGCCGAGCCTGCCGGCTCGACGGTCCTGATGCAATCGCCGCCGGCCGCCGCTCCCAGGCCGGCCGTCGTTCTGCTTGCGTCCCGCCGATCCCGGTTGTATCGGCGGCTGCCAAAGGTCGGGAACCCGAGGCGGGCGCTCCTGACAGGAGCCCTTCGCCATGGATGCACGCCCCCAAGCGGCCGCCCCGGATCGAATCCGCGAGGCGCTCGCCTTCGACGATGTGCTGGTCGTTCCCGGCTACTCGCAGGTGCTGCCGAACGAGACCGACACGCGCTCCCGGCTGACGCGACGGATCGGGCTCAACATCCCGCTGATCTCGGCCGCGATGGATACCGTCACCGAGGATGCGATGGCGATCGCCATGGCCCAGCAGGGCGGGCTGGGCGTCATCCACAAGAACCTGGGGCCCGACGAGCAGGCCGAGCAGGTGCGCCGCTGCAAGCGCTTCGAGAGCGGCATGGTGGTGAATCCGGTCACCGTGCAGCCGCAGCAGACGCTGGCCGAGGTGCGCGCGATCATGGCGCGCGCGCGCATCAGCGGCCTGCCGGTCGTCGAGCCCGGCAGCGGCCGGCTGGTCGGCATCCTCACCAACCGCGACGTCCGCTTCGCCGTCGACCCGGCCGCGCGGGTCGAGCAGATGATGACCCGCGACAACCTGGTTACCGTCACCGGCGGCGCCACGCCCGACGAGGCGCGGCAGCTGCTGCACCGCAACCGCATCGAGAAGCTGCTGGTGGTGGATGCGGAGGGGCGCTGCATCGGCCTCATCACGGTCAAGGACATGGACAAGGCGGTGGCCCACCCGCTGGCCAACAAGGACGAGATGGGCCGGCTGCGCTGCGCAGCCGCCACCGGGGTCGGC
Source organism: uncultured Acetobacteraceae bacterium (assembly GCA_937873205.1). GTDB lineage: Bacteria > Pseudomonadota > Alphaproteobacteria > Acetobacterales > Acetobacteraceae > Lichenicola. The sequence goes on along the minus strand of CALMVO010000108.1, from coordinate 12,517 downwards.
GAGGAAGGGCTCTCGCGTGCGCGCGTCCTGATCGAGGCCGGCGTCGACGTGCTGGTGATCGACACCGCGCACGGCCACTCCGCCGGCGTGCTGCGCGCCATCGAGCGGGCCAAGACGCTGTCGAACGCCGTGCAGATCGTGGCCGGCAACGTCGCCACGCCCGAGGGTGCGCGGGCGCTGATCGAGGCCGGCGCCGACGCGGTCAAGATCGGCATTGGCCCGGGCAGCATCTGCACGACGCGGATCGTGGCCGGCGTGGGCGTGCCGCAGTTCAGCGCGGTGCTGGAGACCGCCGCCGCCTGCCACGATCACGACATCCCCGCCATCGCCGACGGCGGCATCCGCACCTCCGGCGACCTGGTCAAGGCGATCGGCGCCGGGGCCGACGTGGTGATGGTCGGCAGCCTGCTGGCCGGCACCGAGGAGGCGCCGGGCGAGGTGTTCCTCTACCAGGGCCGCTCCTACAAGGCGTATCGCGGCATGGGCAGCCTCGGCGCCATGGCCCGGGGCTCTGCCGACCGCTATTTCCAGCAGGACATCAAGGACACGCTGAAGATGGTGCCGGAGGGTGTCGAGGGCCGGGTCGCCTTCAAGGGCGGCATGGCGGCGGTGGTGCATCAGCTGGTGGGCGGCCTGCGCGCCGGCATGGGCTATACCGGCAGCGCCACCGTGGCCGAGCTGCAGACGCGCACGCAGTTCCGGCGCATCACCGGCGCCGGGCTGCGCGAGAGCCACGTGCACGATGTCGCCATCACCCGCGAGGCGCCGAACTACCGGCAGGACTAGAAGGCCACGGGCTCTGCCCCTGGACGCCATTCTTAAAGAAAGGGATCCAAGGGCCGCGGCCCTTGGCGGGTCCAGGGCAGAGCCCTGGCCTTCCCGGGAAAGATCAATGACTCCCAACGCCCGCCTCGCCGCCGCCATCGACCTGCTGTTCGCGATGGAGGCCACGCCGAAGCGTCCCGCCGACGCGGTCGCCAACAACTTCTTCCGCGAGCGCCGCTATATCGGCGGCGGCGACCGGCGCGAGGTCTCGGGCGCGGTCTGGTCCGTGCTGCGCGCCTGGCGGCGCCTCGACTGGTGGCTTGCCCGGGCCGGCGGCGAGGCGCAGCCGCGGCTGCTGGCGGCGGCGCTGCTGGTGCTGGAGGGCCGTCCGGTCGAGAGCCTGGCGCGCGCCTTTTCCGGCGGCCGCTACGCGCCGGACACGCTGGAGCCGGCGGAAGCCCGGGTGCTGCGCGCGCTGGAGGGTCATACGCTCGACCATCCCGAGATGCCCGACGCGGTGTCGCTCGAGGTGCCGGACTGGCTGCTGCCGCTGCTGGTGGCGCAGTTCGGTGATCAGACCGCGGCCGAGATCGCGGCGCTCACGGCCCCGGCCACGCTCGACCTGCGCACCAACCTGCTGCGCGGCTCGCGGGAGGAGGCCGCGGCGGCGCTGGCGACCGAGGGGATCGACACCCGCCCGACGGCGCTGTCGGCCTGGGGGCTGCGCGTGTCCGGCCGGCAGCCGGTGATGGCGACGCAGGCGTTCAAGGACGGGCTGGTCGAGATCCAGGACGAGGGCAGCCAGCTGGTGGTGCAGGCGGTGGGCGCCGGGCCGGAGATGCGCGTGCTGGACTACTGCGCGGGGGCCGGCGGCAAGACGCTGGGGCTGGCGATGGCGATGGGCAATCGCGGCCACGTCGTCGCCTGCGACGTGTCGGAGCCGCGGCTCGATGGGGCGGTGCGCCGGCTGCGGCGGGCCGGCGTGCACAACGTCGAGCGGCACCTGCTGTTGCCGGGCGACAAGTGGGCCAAGCGCCGTGCCGCCAGCTTCGATCGCGTGCTGGTCGACGCGCCCTGCACCGGCACCGGCACCTGGCGTCGCAACCCGGACGCGCGGCTGCGCCTCACCGGCGCCGACCTCGACGAGCTGATCGCCAAGCAGCGCGCGATCCTGGATGCCGCCGCCGCCCTGGTGCGTCCGGGCGGCCGGCTGGTCTACGCCACCTGCTCCGTGCTGGCTGAAGAGAACGCCGACCAGGTGGCGGCCTTCCTGTCGCGTTGCCCGGGCTTCACGCCCCTCGACCTGCGCGAGGCCGCGACCGTCTCGCCACCGCTGGCCGCGGACGCCCTCGATCCCGCGTTGCCGTTCCTGCGCCTGACGCCCCGCCGGCACGGCACCGACGGCTTCTTCGCGGCGGTGCTGCAGCGGTCGAGCTGACACTGCCGCGCCAGCAAGATCGTCGCCGTCGAACGCGGCTTGCGCAACCTCCCACCGCTCACGGGACATTGGCGGGCGACGGCCGACGGCCAGACCCGGGGGCCTGGTCGTCCAGCCAGCCGGCCTCCCTCAGCGCGGCGATGCTCTGCCGCGCGACCGGACTTCCAGACCGTTGACCAGCCGCAGCCGGAGATTGCGGCCTGCGCGGTCGACGCCGACGAGCGTACGACGCGTCACCCACCAGGATCGATGCACCTTCAGGCCCTGGACCCCCGTGGCCGCAAGCTCGTCGACCGCCTGCCGAAGGGGGGGTAGGATCAGGCTGGAGCCGCCCGGGGTATGCACCCGGACGTAATGGGCCTCCATCTGCAGGGCAACGATCTCGTGGCCGAGGCCGGGCGGCGACCGGTTCAGGGCACGGTCGGGCACGGGGTCGCGCGGACCGACCGCGGCGGGCGATCCCGCAGCGGGCGCCGGTCGCGCGCCGCCGTATGCCAGCCCGCGGCGAGCGGAACCGAGATCACCAGGGTCTGCCCATACTAGGCGAGCAGGCCGACATGTTCGATCTGTACCGGCCAAAGGGTCGCCGCCGCCCAATGGCAGAGCAGCAGGATCATCCCGGCCAGAGGGCGCCGACCCAATACGCCACAATCACCATGTGGGCTCCGTTCAGGTAGCTCCCGAACGGACCCACCAGTCCCACGAAGAGGCCGCTGCAGGTCGCGACGACGAGATCGAGCATCCAGGCGCGTCGACCTCCGAGGAATGCCCCCGTCGTTCCCCCCTGGCCGGCCGCCCGGGGAACGTCCGTCGGCCGCCTCGCGAACCCCTTCGCCCATCGGCGGAAGTGGGCTGCCGCAACGGCCACATCATGGCAAGAGGCTCGCCATCCACAACCGGGATGCCTCCATGAAGCCCTCGCTCCTCGTCCTCCAGGCGGTCGCCTGGCTGCTCGCCGCGTCGGCCGCGTGCGCCGGCCCCGTCGGGTTCACCCGGGTCGCCGTACCCGACGGGGCCAATCCGCCCATCGAGGTCGGAATATGGTATCCCACCGATGCGCAGGCCCGACCGACGCCGGTCGGCCCGTTCGTCCAGACCGTGGCGCTGGACGCCGCGGCCAAGGGCAGCCGCCTGCCCCTGGTGGTCATCTCCCACGGCACCGGAGGGGACCTCACCGGCCACAGCGACACGGCCTATGTCCTGGCGGCGGCCGGCTTCGTGGCGGCGGCGCCGACACACACCGGCGACAATTTCCGTGACCAGAGCCGGGTGCTGGACATCGCCGACCGGGCCCGTCAGCTCCGGACGGTCATCGGGTTCATGGTCTCGTATTGGCGCCCCGGGACGGTGGACGCCTCGCGGGTCGGCGCCTTCGGCTTTTCCGCCGGAGGCTTCGCCGTGCTCGTCACCGCGGGCGCGACCCCGGACTTCCGCCTGATCGGGCCGCATTGCGCCGCCCACCCGGCGTTCTACGACTGCCGGCTCATCGAGACCCATGGCCAGGGCACGGCCGTCGCCGCCCAGACGCCTCGGCCGGCGTTCGTCCACGACACGCGCATCCGGGCCATCGTCGTCGCGGCGCCGGCTCTTGGCTTCACCTTCACGCGGCAGGGTCTCGAGGCCGTCGTCATGCCGGTGCAGCTCTGGCGCGCGGACGACGACAGCGTCCTGCCGTATCCCGACTATGCCGACGCGGTGAGGGCAGGATTGCCCGAAAGCCCGGAGATGCACCGCGTCCCCGACGCCGACCATTACGACTTCCTGGCGCCATGCTCCGACCTGCTCGTCCGAGCGGTCCCTATGATCTGCCGCAGCCGCCCGGGCTTCGATCGGGTCGCCTTCCACCGGCAATTCGACGACGAGGTCACGGACTTCTTTCGCCGCATGCTGCGCGTGCGACCGGCCTCTCGCCCGTAATGTCCGGGGCATCCACGGCCACGGCGGCTGCGAGGCTGCTTGGGAAGGGCATGGGCTGCGCGGCGCCGCGGTCCGACGCCTGCCCCGGGGCTCAACCGGGCACGCCGATCGCCGTCAGCCCGGCCGCCAACACCTGGCGCAGCGCGTCCGGCGCGAGCGCGATGCAACCCTCGGTTGGCCGTCCGTCCGGGCATGCCGTATGCAGGAAGATCGCCGAGCCGCGGCCGGGCAGGACCGGGTCGTCGTTCCAGCCAAGCACGCCGATGATGTCGTAGAGGCCGTCCTCCCGCCACAGACGCTCGTGGCGCGCCGGGTGCGGCAGCCGGACCAGCCTGTTGTAGTCCGGGTGGCCGGCGTCGTCGCACCAGCCGTCGTCGGGCGCCAGCGCCTCGCGCGGCACCGCGCACGAGGGGGCCGGTCCGCGGTCCGCCCGGTAGAGCACGCGGCGCAGCATCAGCAGCCCCGTCGGGGTCGCGTGGTCGCCCTCCTGCTTGTCGGCGCGAATGCCGCCGGCGCCGATGACGGCCGGAACCAGCAGCCCGCCGATGCGGAGGCTCGGCCGAAGCGGGATGTCGACGATGTGGGCGACCGTCATGGCTCGGGAATCCTGATGGCGAAGTCACGGATTGTTGTAGTGTCTGTTATGACATCGATTGTGTCCGGGGCCGCGTCACCGCGTTGTGATATCGTTGGCGAAGCCGGCCATTCGGTCGGGCTCGTGCGATTCGCTGTCTCGCTGGCGGCAGGTCCGTTCGTGAAAGAGGTTTCGATGGCGGGTGAGCGCCCCATTCTTGTCGTGGACGATGATCAGGCGCTCCGCGAGGCGCTGGTCGAACAGCTTCAGCTGGAAGGCGAATTTATCGTTGAGCAAGCGGAATCGATTGCCCAGGCCGGCAGCCGGTTGGGCGAACCGTCCGCGCGCTACGATGCGCTGATCCTGGACGTGTCCCTGCCCGACGGCGACGGCCGCGACTTCTGTGCCGAGCAGCGCCGCCAGGGCCGCCGCATGCCGATCATCATGCTGACCGGCTCCGACGAGGAAGCCGATGTCGTACGCGGGCTCGACGCCGGCGCCAACGACTACGTGGCCAAGCCGTTCCGCATCGCGGAGCTTCTGGCACGGCTGCGGGCGCAGATGCGCATCTTCGAGAACAGTGAGGATGCCGTCTTCACCATTGGTCCCTACACGTTCCGACCCTCCGCCAAGCTGCTGCAGGAGGTGGCCCGCAACCGGCGCATCCGCCTCACCGAGAAGGAGGCGGCGATCCTGAAGTTCCTGTATCGCGCCGGAACCCGGCCGGTAGCCCGGCAAGTGCTGCTGAACGAGGTCTGGGGCTACAACGCCGCCGTCACCACCCATACGCTCGAGACCCACATCTACCGGCTGCGGCAGAAGATCGAGCCCGATCCCACGAACGCCTGCCTGCTGGTCACCGAGGGCGGCGGTTATCGCCTAGACCCGGAGGGTGGCATCGCCGCCTGATCTTCACGACACGTCGAGGTCGATCGCGACCGGCACGTGGTCGGAGGGCCGGGTCCAGTCGCGGGCCCGCTCCAGCACGATGAAATCGCGCAACGCCGGCACCAGGTCGGGCGTGACCCAGACATGGTCGAGTCGCCGGCCACGGTTGGATGCCCGCCAGTCCCGGTTGCGATACGACCACCAGCTGTAGAGTTTGCGGTCCGCCGGTACGAAATGGCGCATCGCGTCGACGAAGCCGGTCGCCAGCCAGGCCCGCATGCGCTTGACCTCGGGCGGGGTATGGCTGACCACCCCCAACAGCCGCGCGTGGCTCCAGACGTCGTGCTCCAGGGGGGCGATGTTGAGGTCGCCGACCAGCACGCAGCGCCGCGGCGGCGCCGCAGCGAAGTGCCGCGTCACCTCGTCCACGAAGGCCAGCTTGTGCGCGTATTTCGGGTTCAGCGCCGGGTCGGGAATGTCGCCGCCGGCCGGCACGTAGAAGTCGTGCAGGGCGATCGGGCCGCCCGGCGTCTCGACGATGCCGCAGATGTGCCGGCGGTCGTCCCGGAGGCACCAGTCTGGCGCGCTGTCGTCCGGCGTCATCGGCAGCCGCGAGAGGATCGCCACCCCGTTATAGGACTTCATGCCGCGGCGGAGGTGATGCGGATAGCCGAGCCGGGCCGGCACGTCCTCGGGGAACAGCTCGTCCGGGACCTTGGTCTCCTGCAGGCAGATCACGTCAGGCGACAGCTCGGCCACCAACCGTTCGAGCAGGCCGAGGCGCAGCCGCAGCGAGTTGATGTTCCAGGTTACGATCCGCATGGCGGCGGTCTAGCACCCGGGCGGCCGCGGGCGGGAGGGCGGATCGCTTGCCAAAGCCCCGCGGCTGCGCTTTGCGTGGGCGCATGACCGACCTGCACGCCAGTCTGCTCACCCTCGACAGCCACATCGACATCCCCTGGCCCGACGGCGACGATCCGTTCCGGGAGAGCCCGAACCGCCGCGTCGACCTGCCGAAGATGCGCGCCGGCGGGCTGGGTGCCGGCTGCTTCGCAGCCTACGTGCCGCAGGGCCGGCTCGATGCCGTGGGTCACGCCGAGGCCAGCGCGCGCGCGTTCGCCATGCTGGACCGCATCGCCGCCATGGGCGAGCCCCGCGACGGCATCCTGACCCGGCTCTGCACCACGGCGGATGCGATCGAGCAGGCGCATGCGGAGGGCGCCATCGCCATCGTGCCGGCGATCGAGAACGCCTATGCCTTGGGCGACGACCTGTCGGTGATCGCCCGGTATCGCGCCAAGGGCGCCTGCTACGTGACGCTCACGCACAACGGCCACAACCTAATCGCCGACAGCGCCATCCCGCGCCGCGACCTGGGCGACGGCGAGATCCGCCACGGCGGGCTGAGTCCGCTGGGACGCGAGGCGGTGGCGGAGATGAACCGGGTCGGCATGCTGGTCGACGTCTCGCACCTGTCGCGCGCCGCCATGCTGCAGGCGGCGCAGCTGTCCGCCACCCCGGTTGTGGCGACGCACTCGTCCGTCCGGACCTTGTGCGATCATCGCCGCAACCTTGACGACGATCAGCTCGACGCGCTGCGCGACACCGGCGGCGTGATCCAGGTGACCGCGATGCCGGGGTTCCTGCGCACGCGCCGCGAGCAGGTGCCGAGCCCGGAGGTGGGCGTCGGCGACCTGGTGGATCATATCGACTACGTGGTGCGCCGGATCGGCCCCACCCATGTCGGCATCAGCTCCGACTTCGATGGCGGCGGCGCCATCGCCGGCTGGAGCAACGCCGCCGAGACCCCGGCCGTGACGGCGGAGCTGGTACGCCGCGGCTACGGCGCGCAGGAGATCGCCGGCTTCTGGAGCGGCAATTTCCTGCGCCTGATGCGGCTGGCAGAGGCGGTCGCCTCCGCCTGACGAGATGCCCGCGACTCCGTCGGCACGCATGCGACGCGTGTCAACTTGAACAAAGCGGGACCGCTGGAACCTGGTCACAGACACGCCACTTCGGGATTTGTCCACGCCCAGCCATTGACTCGCAATCTTTCCAACGAAATGCCCGATTATGTTAAACTCGTGACGGTCCCGATTTCACTGATTGCAGTAAGATCAACTACTTAGACTGTCATGCCTACAATCTAGGCAAACCGAAAGAAGCCGCGACGTTCCGCGCTTCAGCGGCATCTGCCGGCACCTCGCCCACAGAGTTATCCACAGTCGCGGTGGAGAAGCCGAAACACGACACGTCCGATCCGCCTTGGCCGTTCTCGCCCGGTCGTGGCTACGCAAGCGCCGCGGCAGGCACTAGATGACGCTCGATGACGGAGACCGACACCACCCTCCCGCCCGCAGCGCCGTCGGACGTCGCCCCGGCCGAACCGGTCGAGTTTAGCCGCCCGCACGCTGGCGTGGCGGCGATCGAGCGCGCGTTGCTGACCATGCCGCTCTCGCCCGGCGTCTACCGCATGCTCGATGCCAGGGGCGAGGCGCTCTATGTGGGCAAGGCGCGCAGCCTGAAGAAGCGGGTCTACTCCTACACCCAGGTCGGACGGCTGCCCGAGCGGCTGCGCCGCATGGTGAACGACACGGTCTCGATGGAGATCGTCACCACCCACACCGAGGCCGAGGCGCTGCTGCTCGAGGCCAACCTCATCAAGCGGCTGAAGCCGCGCTTCAACATCCTGCTGCGCGACGACAAGAGCTACCCGTGGCTGATGCTGACCGATGGCCACGCCTTTCCGCAGATCACCAAGCACCGCGGCAAGCCCGGCAAGGGCGCCAGCTTCTGGGGGCCGTTCGCCTCGGCCTGGGCGGTCAACCAGACCGTGACCGCCATGCAGCGCGTGTTCCTGCTGCGCTCCTGCTCCGACAGCGTGTTCACCACCCGCACCCGGCCCTGCCTGCTGCACCAGATCAAGCGCTGCTCGGCCCCTTGCGTCGACCGCATCGACAAGCCCGGTTACGACCGGCTGGTGGGGCAGGCGCGCGCGTTCCTGTCCGGCAAGGCGGGCTCGGTGCAGGCGGCGCTGGCGGGCGAGATGGAGCAGGCCTCCGAGGCCATGGAATTCGAGCGCGCGGCGGCGCTGCGCGACCGTATCCGCGGCCTCACCCACGTGCAGGGCACCGGCGTCATCAACCCGGCCAGCATCGAGGATGCCGACATCATCGCCATCCACCTGGCCGCCGGTCAGGCCTGCGTGCAGGTGTTCTTCATCCGCGGCGGCCGCAACAACGGCAACCGCGCCTTCTTCCCCGCCAATACGCGCGGCGAGGAGGCGGCGGAGATCCTGTCCGCGTTCATCGCCCAGTTCTACGACGACAAGCCGCCGCCGCCGCTGCTGCTGCTGAACGCGGCGGTGGCCGAGCCGGAGCTGATCGCCGAAGCCTTGGCGCTGAAGGCCGACCGCAAGGTCGAGCTCGCGGTGCCGGTGCGCGGCGAGAAGCGGGCGGTGGTCGAGCACGCCGCCACCAACGCCCGCGAGGCGCTGGAGCGCCGGCTGGCCGAGGGCGCCGGCCAGGCCAAGCTGCTGGAGGGCGTCGCCACCCTGTTCGGCCTGGCGGGTCCGCCGGAGCGGATCGAGACCTACGACAACAGCCACATCATGGGCACCAACGCCTATGGCGTGATGGTGGTCGCCGGCCCGGAGGGCTTCACCAAGCAGGCCTACCGCAAGTACGGCATCCGCGGTCCGATCGCGCCGGGCGACGATTTCGCGATGATGCGCGAGATGCTGGAGCGCCGCTTCGGCCGCTCGCTCCGCGAGCAGGCGGCCGCGCAGGATGAGAGCGGGTCGCCGCCGGCGCGTCCGGATTGGCCCGACCTGCTGCTGATCGATGGCGGCCTCGGCCAGTATTCGGCCGTGCGGCAGGTGCTGGACGATCTCGGCGTCACCGACGTGAAGCTGGTCGCCATCGCCAAGGGCCCCGACCGCGATGCCGGCCGCGAATGGTTCCACACCGGCGACGCCCCGCCGTTCCAGCTGCCGCCGCGCGACCCGGTGCTGTACTACCTGCAGCGCCTGCGCGACGAGGCGCACCGGTTCGCCATCACCACCCATCGCGCCGGCCGTTCCAAGGCGCTGGTGCAGAGCGAGCTGGACGAGATCCCGGGCATCGGCGCCGCCCGCAAGCGGGCGCTGCTGAACCATTTTGGCTCGGCGCGCGGCGTGAAGCAGGCCGGACTGGTCGATCTCGAGAACGCGCCCGGCATCAGCCGCGAGACCGCCCGGTCGGTCTATGGCCACTTCCACCCGGGCTGGAACCCCGGCTGAGGGGACGCGCTCGGTATCAGCCGGCCGCAAGCCGGGCTAGACTGCGCCTTGCGGAAACGGACACTCCCGATGCTGACCGACCTGCCGAACCTGCTCACCCTGTCCCGGATCGCCGCTATCCCGGTGCTGGTGGCGCTGGTGGCGGTGCATCGCCCAGCCGCCGACCTGCTGGCCTGTCTGCTGTTCATCGCCGCCGGCATCACCGATTATCTCGACGGCCGCATCGCGCGCTCCCGCCGGCAGTTCTCCGATCTCGGCCGCATGCTCGACCCGATCGCCGACAAGCTGCTGATCGGCGCCTCGCTGATGGTGCTGGCCGCCTTCCACCGGCTGCCGCTCTGGAGCCTGTATCCGGCCATCGTCATCCTGCTGCGCGAGATCCTGGTGAGCGGGCTGCGCGAGCACCTGGCCGGCCGCCGTGTCAGCCTCCCGGTCACCCGGCCGGCCAAGTGGAAGACCGGGTTCCAGATGGGGGCGCTGGGCGTGCTTCTGGCCGGCGACAGCACGGCGCGGCTGGTCGGGCTCGGCCTGCTGCCGGTGGGCGCCATCGGCGCGCTGATGCTCTGGCTGGCGGCGCTGCTGACGCTGGTCACCGGCTGGGACTACCTGGTCACCGGCCTGCGGCACGTGGCGCCGACCGCATCCGGCCGCACCGGCTGAGCGCCGCGGCGGCGCCGTGCATGCGGGTGCTCGGCATCGTCGGACGCTCCGGCGGCGGCAAGACCACTCTGATCGAGCGGCTGCTGCCCCGTCTGCGCGACCGCGGCCTGCGCGTCTCGACGGTCAAGCACAGCCACCACGAGGTCGACCTCGACCGGCCCGGCAAGGACAGCCGCCGCCACCGCGACGCCGGCGCGGAGGAGGTGCTGCTGGTCTCCGGACGGCGCTGGGCGCTGCTGCGCGAGACGTCCGGTTCCTCGCCCGAGGGGGTCCTGCAATTGGCGCCGCTGCTGGCGCGCATGGCGCCGGTCGACCTGGTTCTGGTCGAGGGTTTCGGCCACGTGCCCGGCCCACGCCTGGAGGTGGTGCGGGCGGGGCTCGCGAGGCTTCCGGCCAAGCGGCCGCTCTATCTGGACGATCCCGCGATCGCGGCGCTGGCCACTGACCACCCGGTCGCCGGCTGGCCCGGCCCGCGGTTCGAGCTGGACGATACGGAGTCGATCTGTGTCTGGATTGCCGCGCTGCCGCCGCCTCCGCCGTCGCCTCCCTTGAGCTAGGCGCCCGGTTGAGGGCACATTCGCCGTGGGGGCGGCCTGTGCGGCCGCGAAGGGGACCGAGATGCGGCGCTGGGGTTTGCTGGGAGTTGGACTGCTGCTGAGCGGCTGCTCTGGTCTCGGCCATTTCTTTGGGGATACCGAGACGCTGCCGGGACAGAACCCGAACGCCATCACCGGGTCGAGCGAGAACCTGCTCCGCTCGCGCGGGCAAGACCCGGCAGCGGCGCCGATCGCTGCGGAGCCCGGCAACGTCTGGCCCGGGCCACCGCAGCCGCTGCCGACGCTGAGCGACGTGGCAAAGAGCGGCGGCGAACTCGATGGCGGGCTGGGCGGCGCCGCCGGGGGGGCCAATACGCTGAAGTCCGGCGGCAGCCTGAGCGTCGGCGAGCAGCAATCGATCCATAACGGCGCGCCGCTCGACGATTCGGGCTTTTCCGGCGGCGGGGGAGGCGGCCTCGCCGCCAGCGTCCCCGACCCCACCCGCGGCTTCCAGAAGCAGCATCCGCCGTCTGGTTCCAGCGGCGACATCATCATTCCGAACGGCGACGGCACCAGCACCGTCATCAGCCCGGACGGCAGCGTGAAGACGGTGAAGGGTACGCCGAAATAGCGGGCCCGGGGGGGCGCATGGCGCGGGTGCGGCTGCTCTATTTCGCCTGGCTGCGCGACCGCATCGGCCGTGCCGAGGAGGATACCCAGCTGCCGCCAGAGGTGACCGACGTCGCGACCCTGCTCGGCTGGCTACGCGGCCGGGAGCCCGCCCTGGCGGCGCTGGCCGGCGAGGGCAGGGCGATCCGAATCGCGGTCAACCAGGAATTCGCCCGCCCCGACACCGCCGTCGCCGACGGCGACGAGGTGGCGCTGTTCCCGCCGGTCACCGGCGGCTGAGGGCGTACGGTTGATGGCGACCGTCCGCATCCAGACCGGCCCGTTCGATGCCGGCGCCGAGCTCGCAGCACTGGCCGAGTCGTGCGGTGTCGGGGTGGGTGGCCTCGGCTGCTTCATGGGGGTGGTGCGTGCCGATCCCGGTGCCGGCGGTCGGGCGCTCCGCACGCTGACGCTGGAGCACTACCCCGGCATGACCGAGCGCGCGATCGCCGCCATCGTCGAGGCGGCGGAGCGGCGCTTCGACCTGCTTGGCTGCACCGTCGTGCATCGGGTGGGCCCGCTCGGCATCGGCGAGCCGATCGTGCTGGTGCTGGCCGCGGCCGCGCATCGCGCCGCCGCCCTGGACGCGACCGGCTTCCTGATCGATTGGCTGAAGACCCGCGCCCCGTTCTGGAAGCGCCAGGACTATGCCGACGGCAGCTACGACTGGGTCGAGGCCCGCCACGAGGACGAGGACGCCGCTGGCCGCTGGGACTAGAGCATCTTTATCCGATCAAACGGACCCGTTCGATCGGATAAAGATGCTCGTCAAAACAACAAGCTAGAGGATG
>CALMVO010000107.1:249-34492 GCA_937873205.1 uncultured Acetobacteraceae bacterium | reverse complement strand
AGAAACGCCGCCAACATATCCCTTCCACTCAGATATAATTGTCAATGAACAGACCGCTCAGGGCCCCTGCCCTCAGCGAGGGCAGAAACCTAGCAGAAGCGCCGTCCGGAGCCAAGCTCTTTTCGGCAGCATCGCTGCGGTGGACGGGGATTTAGGCTCGCCCGGCGGTGCGGTCAACCGGTAAAATCCGCAAACGGCCAAACATCGACGGCCCGTCAGGCCAACCCGTGGTAGCTCCGGAACCAATCGACGAACCGCGGCACCCCTTCGTCCAGCGTCGTTTGCGGCGTCCAGCCTGCGACGGCCTGCGCCGCGTCGATCGAGGCCCAGGTCGCAACCAGGTCGGCCGGCGGCCGCGGCAGCATGCGAACGACCGCGCGCCGGCCGAGTGCCCGCTCCAGCAGCTCGATCAGACGCGACACCGGCTCGCTGCGCCGGTTGCCGAGGTTGAGCAGGCGCAGCGACCCGGCCGCCGGGTCGGGGGGCAGGTCCAGCACGCGCAGCACGCCGTCCACCACGTCATCGATGTAGGTGAAGTCGCGCGCCAGGCCCACGCCCTCATAGAGCGTCACCGGCTCGCCGGCGGCGATCGCCCGGGCAAAGCCGTAATAGGCCATGTCAGGTCTGCCCCAGGGGCCGTAGACGGTGAAGAAGCGGAGGCCGGTCTGCTTCAGGCCGTAGAGGTGGCCATAGGCGTGCGACATCAGCTCGCCCGCACGCTTGGTGGCGGCGTAGAGCGAGTTCGGGCTGTCGACGCGATCGGTCTCGCGGAACGGCAGCGTGCCGTTCAGCCCGTAGACCGACGAGGAGGAGGCGAACACCACGTGCTCCAGCCGATCGAGCCGGCGCGCCGCCTCAAGCAGCGTCACGTGGCCCAGCACGTTGGCCTCGACATAGACATAAGGGTCGATCATCGAGTGGCGCACGCCGGCCTGGGCGGCGAGATGCACGATCCGGTCGATGTCGGGCTGGTCCCGGAACAGCCGGCCGAGGGCGTCGCGGTCGGCGACGTCGATGGCGGCGAAGCGGAAACCCGGCTGGCCGGCCAGGCGGTCGAGGCGGGCACGCTTCAGCGCCGGATCGTAATACTCATTCAGGTTGTCGAGCCCGAGCACCCGCTCGCCCCGGACAAGCAGTGCGGTCGTCACGTGGTAGCCGATGAAGCCGGCACAGCCCGTCACTAGAACCGTCACGACGCCATCCGATCCGTATCCGCACGTCCCCCGCGGCTTGTGGCGAGGGCGGCGTCCGAGCGCAAGGACCCTGTCCAAACCTTGGCCGAACCCTGGCCGAACCCTGGGCGTCGATCGGCGTTCAGCGACCGCCCGGATCCGGCATCGCGCGTGTCGGCAGCCCGCCCATCCCCTCAACCAGGAAAGGCTCTATCATGGCCACGAAGCAGCGCCTGCATCCGACCCGCACCAAGCTCGAGTCCAACGCCCGCACCGTCGCCATCGAGGTGCTGAACAAGCGCCTCGCCGACGGGCTCGACCTCTCCCTGATCACCAAGCAGGCGCACTGGAACCTGAAGGGGCCGCAGTTTATCGGCATCCATCTGATGCTGGACGGGTTCCGCACCGAACAGGACGACCTCAACGACAAGATGGCCGAGCGCATCACGGCGTTGGGCGGCACGGCGCTCGGCACCACGCAGACCATCACCGCCGGCAGCCAGCTCACCGCCTACCCGACCGACATCTACCGGATCGCCGACCACCTGGCGGCGCTGATCGACCGCTATTCGGTCTTCGCCAACTCGGTGCGCGAGAACATCGACGAGACCGACGAGGCCGGCGACCCCGACACCGCCGACCTGCTCACCGAGGTCAGCCGCGCGATCGACAAGCAGCTCTGGTTCCTGGAGGCGCACGTGCAGGAGCCGACCGGTGAGATCCGCGACGGCGACGGGCACGGGGCACGAGCGTAAGGCCAGGGCGCTGCCCTGGACCGCGCCTGAGGGCGTCACGCGCAGCGTGCTGACGCACGACGGCCCTTGGAACCCATCTTATAAGTGGTTTCCAAAGGCGAGCCTTTGGCGGGGTCCAGGGGCAGAGCCCCTGGCCTTCATTTCGACGCCAATGCCTTCCCCTGCACGAGATCACCAACTCCGATGCCGAGCTTGGCAGTCAGCCCACCCTGGAGCTCCAGCGTCGCCTTGGCGATGCCATGGCTGCCGATGTTGGCCAGGCTGAAGGGCACGGTGTTCTCAGCGATGTGCGTGATACGGTCGTCCGTGCCGATGAACACCATGTCCTCCGGCACCGGGCAGTTCTTCATCCACATCTCGCTCTGCTGCGGCACCGGCCAGACGAACAGCATCCCGCTCGCGTCCGGGATGGCGGTCCGGAACATCAGCCCGATCTCCTGCTGACGCGGCGTCTGCGCCAGCTCGACGGTGAAGCCGTGCCGGACGCCGTCATGGCCGACGATCGCGAGCGGCACTTGCTGCAGGGTCCGCTGCGCCGCGGTGGGCTCGGCGTCCTGCGCCAGGGCGGCACCGCCGTCACAGAGAGCAATCGACATGACAAGCAGGGCCGTCGCCGGATGATGTCGCCGCACCGTCTGATCCTCCATTGTCGTAGGGCGCACTGGAGCCGTCCGGCGCGCGGCGCGCAAGGGACCGGCTAGAGGAACGGGTTGGCGCGACGCTCTGCGCCGATCGTCGAGCGCGGGCCGTGGCCGGGGATGATGACGATCTCGTCGTCCAGAACCATCAGCTTGGACTTGATGGCAGCGATCAGCGCCGGGCCGTCGCAGTAGGGGAAGTCGGTGCGGCCGACCGATCCCTGGAACAGGGTGTCGCCGACCAGGCCGAGGCGCTGCGCGGCGTCGATGAACACGACGTGACCCGGGGTGTGGCCGGGGACATGCCGCACCTCCAGCCGACAACCGGCGAGCTCCAGCACGTCGCCCTCGTGCAGATAGCGGTCCGGCTCGACGTCAACCATGCCGGGGACGCCGAGGGAGGTGGCCTGGGCGGTGATGCCGGACAGGAGGAAGGCGTCGCGTCGGTCGGGGCCGATGACTGGGACCGGCGCGCCGTCCGGCAGCACAGGCAGGGCCCGGCGCAGCTCGGCGGCGCCGCCGGCATGGTCGAGATGGCCGTGCGTCAGCAGGATCGCCTCGATCGAGAGATGGTTGGCAGCGATCCGCTGCAGGATCAGCGGCACGTCGCCGCCGGGATCGACCACGATCCCGCTGCGTGTGCCGGCGTCCCACAGCAGCTGGCAGTTCTGCTGAAATGGCGTCACGACGACGATCTCGATCTGCGGGGCTGCCATCGCGCCTGCTCCTTCTTCGTGCTTGGAAGATTTATGGGTGATGTCGCGGCGGTGATCCAGCAGGGTGGGGCATATGGGCCGGAGCAGGCGATGATGGCGGATCCTGATCCCGACGCCGCCGGCGATCCGCTGGCGCTGGCGGCGCGCTGGCAGGCGGGCGGCGAGGCGGTGGCGCTGGCGACCGTGGTCGAGACGTGGGGCAGTGCCCCCTGTCCGGCCGGCAGCGTGATGGCGATCGGCGCCGGCGGCCGCATCGCCGGCTCGGTGAGCGGGGGCTGTGTCGAAGCCGCGGTGATCGAGGCGGCGCTGGAGACGGTGCGGGACGGCACGCCGCAGCTGCTCTCCTATGGGGTCAGCGACGGCAGCGCCTGGTCGGTCGGGCTCGCCTGCGGCGGCACCATCCGGGTGTTCGTGCAGCCGGTCGCGGAGCAAGGCGGCGCGATGACGCCGGCGACGCTGGATCGGCTGGCGGAGGCGCAGGCGGCGCGGGGGCTGGCGGTACTGGCGACGCGGCTGGCGGACGGGGGGCAGCTGCTGCTGCGGGACCGCGACGGGCAGCTGCTGGCGGAGGACGGCGCGATACCCGAGGCCGTGCTCGCGGCGGCGGAACGGGCGGTCGCGGCGGGGCGATCGCGCCTTGATGAGATCGCGGGGGACGAGTGGTTCCTGGGCGTGGCGATGCCGGCGGTGCGGCTGCTGATTGTGGGCGCGGTGCACATCGCGCAGGCGCTGGCGCCGATGGCGCGGCTGCTGGGCATGCAGGCGGTGGTGATCGACCCGCGCGCCGGCCTGGCCACGGCGGAGCGCTTCCCGGGCACCGAGCTGGTGCCGGCGTGGCCGGACGACGCGCTGCGCGCGCTGGGGATCGACCGGCACAGCGCGGTAGTGGTGCTGACGCACGATGCGAAGCTCGACGATCCGGCGCTGGACGCGGCGCTGGCGAGCCCGGCCTTCTATATCGGTGCGCTCGGCTCGCGCGGCACGCAGGGCGCACGGCGGGAGCGGCTGCGCGCGCTGGGGCACGACACGGCGGCGCTGGCGCGGATCCATGGGCCGGTGGGACTGCCGATCGGCGCGATTGGGGCGGGGGAGATCGCGCTGTCGATCCTGGCCGAGCTGGTCGCGGTGCGGCGGGACGCGGCGCTGGCGGCGCCCGGGGCCGTTCCGAGCACCGTTCTCCTGGCCGGCCGCGGCGGCTGAGTGGGGTCGGCGCCCTGGTGCTGGCCGGCGGTGCCGGGCTGCGGGCGCGCCCGCTGGACAAGCTGCTGGTACGGGGGCCGGACGGGCGCACGGTGCTGGAGCGGACGGTGGCCGCGATCCAGGGCAGCAGCGCCTGGCCGATCGTGCTGGTCGGTGGCCACGCGGCCGGGCGGCTGTCCGAGATTTGTCCGGAGCTGCCGCGGGTGGTGGCGGCGGATCATGCCGAGGGGCTGGCGGCCAGCCTGCGCGCCGGCATCGCCCGCGCGAGCACCGACGGGTGGCGGGCGGCGCTGGTCTGCCTGGGCGACATGCCGCTGGTGCGGCCGGCCACGATCGACCGGCTGATCGAGGCCCATCGCCGCGGCGGCGACGCGGTCGATGTCGTGCTGCCGCTGGCGGAGGGCCGGCGCGGCAACCCGCTGCTCTGGGACCGGCGCCTGTTCGCGGCGCTCGGCACGCTGCGTGGCGATGCCGGCGGACGGGCGCTGCTGGCCGCCCCTGGCCTGCGCTGCCTGGAGGTGGAGACCGGCGACCCAGGGGTGCTGGCAGATTTCGACACGCCGGAACGGTTGGTCGGCTTCGCGAGCGGACGTTGACCGGGGGTCGCGGCCCGGCCAGAGATGCGGCGATGAGGAACGCCCGCATGCTCCGGAGCCCGCCCGTGACCCCCTGCCCGGCGCGTCGCGCTTGGCCGGCAGCGCTCGCAGCACTCCTCCTCGGTGGCGGGCTCGCCGGCTGCACCGTGCCGCAGAGCAGCGCCGACCTGGAGCGTCAGCAGGATTGCGGCCGGCAGGCCGACCAGGAGTTCAACAAGCAGAACCGCTATCAGCTCTCGGAGGAGGACCAGTCGTCGAGCCCCTTCTCGTCGAGCGGCCTGATCGGCGTGCCGAACAAGGGGCTGAACGACGAGTACCGCCGCGATCGCCTGGTCGACGACTGCCTGCACGCCGCACCCGAGACCACGCCCACGATCCTGCCGGGCCGGAACTGAGCGGTTCCGACCGTCACACCATCACGAGGAGCACGCCGATGGCCAAGATCCTACGGACCGAGCCCACTGCGATCATGTCGCGGGCGGTCGAGTACCATGGCTTCGTGTTCACCCAGGGGATGGTGGCGCGCGACCTCGCGGGCGACGTCACCGCGCAGACCCGCGACGTGCTTGAGCAGCTCGACGCGCTGCTGGAGGAGCACGGCACCGACAGCACGCGCATCCTGCAGGCGCAGATCTGGCTGAAGCATATTGGCGATCGCGGTGCGTTGAACGCCGTCTGGCAAGACTGGCTGCCGGAGGGCGAGGCGCCGGCGCGCGCCTGCGTGCAGGCGGAGATGGCCGATCCCAGGATGCTGGTCGAGATCATGCTGGTCATGACGAAGTAGCGGGCACTCCGGCACCGTGGCCTACGTGCCACAGATGTCACATTAAAGTTGCGGCAGCGCGACGGACGATCGACAAGAACCGGCGCGGCCATCATAGCAGGGCGGTTCAAGACCAGCCGATGGGACGATAGTCCTAGAAACCGCTGCGAATATGGCGGATTTTCTGCAAAGTTAAGTAACAGGGCGCTCGTTTTGCAGCGGCGGCTTGTCAGGGTTGCATCCCGGTTGTTACCAGCCATTCACGAGTTGGTGAGGCTGGAGACGGGAATGCAGGCTATCGCGTTCAAGAGGCTGTTGCGGAGCGTCGCGCTGGCTGGCTCCTGCCTTCTGCTCGGACAGGCCGCCGGCGCCCATTCCCGGCTGCACCATGGCAGCCGACACGGCACCTCCAGGATATATGCCGCCGCCGGCCACCAGGCGCACGTGATCCAGTGCGTGGCCTTCGCCCGCTCCGACACCGATATCGCCCTGGCCGGCAACGCCGCCAACTGGTGGCAGAACGCCGAGGGCGTGTATGCCCGCGGCTCGGCGCCGGAGCCCGGCAGCGTGCTCAACTTCCGCGCCAACCAGCGCATGCGGCTGGGCCACGTCGCGGTGGTCACCGGCGTGGTGGACAGCCGCACGATCCAGATCGACCAGTCGCACTGGAACGCCAACGGCATCAGCCGCGACGTCACCGTGGTCGACGTCTCCGAGGACAACGACTGGACCGCGGTGCGGGTGGAGATCGGCCGCAAGGGCAGCTTCGGGGCGATCTATCCGACCTACGGCTTCATCTATGCGCGCCCCGACACCGGCCGCATCATCACCGCGCGCAGCGACGTGATCGTGCCGCGCACCGGCAATGCGGCGCCGGCCGACCTGCGCGGCGGCACCGAGGTCGCGGAGGCGCCGACGGTGCAGCGCGGCATCGACCTGTCGGTCTCCAGCCTGTCCGACGACGCGCCCGACCGCGGGCTGCGCTGATCCGTATTGCGGGCTCCGTCACTCGCCTGCTCGCCGGACCTTACTGCGGCCGTATTTCCGTCCGATGAACGAGCCCCGCAGCGGACGAGGTGCGACATGCGACTGGGTGGTTTGGCCAAGGGTGCCGGCATCGCGCTGGCCGGGGTGGCTCTGGCCGCGACGGCGGCGCTGGCGGCGCCCGGCTTCGTGACGCAGAACATCAACATGCGGGCCGGCCCGGGGATCGACTACCCGCTGGTGGCGCAGCTGCCGCAGGGCACCCAGGCCGAGATCTTCGGCTGCCTGCCGGGCTGGAGCTGGTGCGACGTCGCGGTGCAGGATCTGCGCGGCTGGGTTGCCGGCCCTGGGTTGCAGCTGGTCTACGACGATCAGCCGGAACCGCTGGCGGGCTACGGCGTCGCCGTCGGGCTGCCGCTCATCGGCTTCGACGTCGACCAGTATTGGGGCCGCTACTATCGCGATCGGCCGTTCTATCACGATGAAGGTCGCTTCCGCGGCGGCGAGCGGTTCCACGGCGGACCGCCGGGCGGCTTTCCCGGCCATGATCAGGGACGCGGGCCGGGCGGCGAGGACGGGGGTCGCCCGCCGGCGATCGCGCATCCGGTCGGCCCGGCCGCGTTCCCGGGGCATCCACCGGAATCCGGCCGGGCGTTTCCTCAGCGCGGGCCGGAGCCGGGACCCAGATCCGAGGCGGGACCGCGGCCGGAAGCGGCGCCGTTCGTGCGGCCGGGCCCGACCCAGCCGGCGCGCGTGCAGCCGACACAGGCTTCGCGCCCAGCACCGCAGGGCGTACCCGCAGGCACGCATCCGGGTCCGGGCCGGCCTCCCGAGGCACATGGCGAACACGAGCCACCGCCGCATTAGCGGCCGGCGGTGTTGACGGGCCGGGCGGCCGGGCGGCCGGGCCCGGCCGTGACGCCGGCCGTGCCATTGGAAGACGACGGTGTCTGCCTGCTGGACGGCGCCTACTGGCTGCGCAGCGGCGGCGTCGCTCGCCGAATGCTGCAGGACGGGCAGCCGGTGACAAGCTTCGGCCGCGGCGTGCGTCCTGGCGCGCTCTGCCGGCTTCTGCAGCCGTTGCTGCTGCTGGAGCTGCACGCCGATGGCCGCTTCGTGCCGCCCTGGCTGTTCGACGCCGGGCTGGAACGGCTGGCCGGCGGGCTGGAGGGGCTGTCGGCGGCGCAGCGGCGGGGCATCGCGGTGCGGCTGCGGCCGGTGCTCGACTGGATCGTCGACGACCGCCTGGCCGATGGCCAGCCGGAGCCCGTCGCCAGCTTCCTGTCGCTGCCGGCCGGCCTCCGGCGCACGCTGCGACGGATCGCCACGGACAACGCGCCCGATGCGGAGACCGCCGGAACCGAACGGCGGCCGGAACCCGAGCCGGACCGTGCGGACCCGCCGCCGGGCCCGCCGCCGGACGGCTTCACGCTCGCCATCGCGATTGGTAGCTCTGCCGAGCCGGCCTCGCTCGCGATCGGGCGCACCGGCCTGGTGATGCGGCACAGCGAACACCCGGTCGCGCTGGAGCCCGGCTGGACGGGCTTGCGGATCTGCACGCTGCTGTTCCCGACGCTGCTGCTGGAGCTCGAGGGCAGCGGCGGCGAGGCGGCGGTCTGGTATCTGGACCATCGCGGCCAGGCGCTGGGACAGTCCGCCCGTGGCCTGCCGGGACCCGCGCGCGCGGTGCTGGCCGACGCGCTGCATCCGCTGTTCCGGGCCATGGACGAGGCGATGCTGGAGGCGTCGGCGCCTGTCCCCACCCCTGCCCTGGCCCGCTTCTTCCAGCTGGCGCGCGCGGTGCGGCTCGACCTGCTCGAGCTGATGCTGGAGAGCCGGCCGGCGGCGGGCCTGCCCGACCGCAGCGTGCGATGGACGCTCTCGGAGCCGACGCCGACCGCCACCGGCCACGTCGTGCGGACCCGGACCGGCTGCCATGTGCTGGATCCGGCAGCCCTCCGCGCCGCCTGCCGACAGTTGCTGCACGAGAGCTTCGCCGCGGTGATGACCGGGGGCGAGACCAGCTGGCCGTCGCCGATCGATGGGCTGCCGGTGCGCACCGCGCTGCGGCCGCTGGTGATCGACAACCTCTGCTTCGCCTACCAGCTGTACGACGAGCGGCACGGGCTCGCCTTCCACGTCGTGGCATTGGAATGGCACTTCCGCACGTTCGGCATCTACGTGCCGAGCCTCGACCTGATGATCGCCGCCGACGCCGCCGCGACCGAGCGGATCGGCCAGCACAGCCTGGACTTCCGCGGCCTGCTGCGGCGCCACCTGGCCACCCACGGCGACGGCATCATGCGCGGCGCCGCCCTCACGGCGGCGCGCGGCGGAGCGCCCGGGCCGCTGCTGCTGGTGTTCCGCGGCGAGCCCAGCCTGCATGTCGGCCACTACGTCTGGCAGGACCTGACCGGGCTCGACTGGCTGCTGCACCACGTGGCTGCCGACCGGCTGCCGCACTGCGTGGTGTTCGACCACGCACAGGGCGCCGAGATGTACGGCCCGATCGACGGCATCCACCCGGCGCTGGCGGGGCGGGTGATCCGCCGCGACGGCGGCTTCAAGGCCGGGATCGCCGCCTTCTATGAGGCGGCGGCGCGGCCGATGAAGATCACAGGCATCCACGTGCGGCGCAGCGTCGGCGTGCAGGTGCTGGATGCGATCGACCACGATCCGGCGTGGCGGGCGGTACGGGAGGCGGCCGACGCGGTGCCGCCGGGAACGCCGGTGGTGCTGATCGGGCTGCGGGCCGGTAACCGGGCGCCGGAGGACCAGGCCGGCCTGGTCTGCCGCCTGGTCGCGGCGCTGGCGGCACCTGGCCGGCCGCTGCCGGTGATCGTGCTCGACGGCTACAACCAGGCCAGCGACGGCATCACCTACCGCAGCGTCGGCGACGACCGGCCGGGGGCGACATCGCCGTTGGCCGCCGAGCGCGCCGTCGCCGGCGCGGTGGCGGAAGCCTGCCGCACGCTCGGGGTGCGTCTGGTCGACACGGTCGGGCAGCCGATCGCCGCCAGCCTGATCTGGTGCCGGCGGGCGCAGTTCTTTGTCGCCCCCTGGGGGGCGGCGCTGGCGAAGTACCGCTGGATCTGCAACCGGCCCGGCGTGGTGTTCACCGGACGCTGGAACCTCGCCAACCGGCGCGACCTCGAGATCTACAGCAGCCCCAGCTACATGGAGGCGCCATCCGAGCTGCGCTTCCTGCCGGCCGAGCACGTCATCGACCGGCCGGGCGAGACGCCGGAACGCGCGGATTTCCACGTCGACGATGCGGCCCTGGCGGCGCTGGCGCTGCGTTTCGCGGGGATCTATCCGGGCTGAGCGGGCCGGAACGTCGTCATCCGGCCCGTTCGGCGGCGACCAGGTCGACGAATGCCCGCAGTGGCGCAGGCATGAACCTGTCGCTGAAATAGAGCCGAGGGCCTTCGAACCGGATCCACCAGTCCGGCAGAACGGGCCGGAGCTCACCGGCGTCCAGATGCGGGTCGAGCCAGTTCTGGAAGGTGTTGATGATCCCGCGCCCGCCGCACGCCAGCCCGATCGCGGCCGGGGCCGCGTCGACCCCCACGATCAGGCGGCCCGGCGGGTCGATGGTCACCCTCTCGTCGCCGCGCTCGAACTCCCACGCGACGAGCGCCCCGCTCGAGAAGCGGAGCCGGATGCAGTCGTGGTCCAGCAGGTCTCGCGGGTGGAGCGGCACGCCGCGCCCGCTCAGGTAGGAGGGGGAAGCGGCGAGCGCCACGCGCTGGAACCGCGGCCCGATCGGCACGGCGATCACGTCCTGCGCCAGATGCTCGCCGTAGCGGATGCCGGCATCGCAGCCCGCCGCCGTGACGTCGACGAGCCGATCCTCCACCACCAGCTCGACCCGCACATTCGGGTGGGCGGCGAGGAAGCGGTCGATCAGCGACGGCAGGATGTCGACCATCACCGCACCAGGAACGTTCAGCCGCAGCAGCCCCCTCACCTCCCGCTGGGAGTTCGCAGCGTCGAGCAGTGCTGCGCGCGTCTCGGCGAGGAGCGGCGACAGGCGATCGCGGAGTGCTTGTCCCGCCTCGGTCGGCATGACGCTGCGCGTGGTGCGGATCAGCAGCGGCACGCCCAGCCGAGCTTCCAGCTGCGCGATCCTGTCGCTCACGGTGGAGGGCGAAAGACCCAGCCGCTTCGCCGCCGCCCGGAAGCCGCGCGTCTCGCAGACCTTCAGGAAAACGGACAGGTCGCCGAAGCTGGCCATGTCATTGTCCGGCATAGCGATCAGTCTATTCGGCTCCCGGCCGATTATCAAACAATCGGGTGCAGGGATAACAACGCGGGACCGGGGAAGGTCCCGGCAGGCAGGAGCATGACGTGACCGGAAGGATCGTTCTCATCACCGGGGCCAACAAGGGGATCGGCCTTGAGACGGCCCGCCAGCTCGGCACGCTGGGCTGCCGGGTCTGGCTTGGCAGCCGCGACGCCGCGCGGGGCGAGGCCGCGGCACGGCGGCTGACTGCGGAGGGCCACGATGTCCGCGCGCTGACGATGGACGTCACACGCGACGACAGCGGCCAGGCTGCCGCCGCCCTGGTCCGGGAGCAGGATGGCCGGCTCGACGTGCTGATCAACAATGCCGGCATCGCCGGTAGGCGAGCGGCCACGCCTAGCCAGCAGGCGATCGGCGACATCCGCGACGTCTACGAAACGAACGTCTTCGGGGCGATCCGCGTGACGCAGGCCTTCCTGCCGTTGCTTGGGGCGGCGGAAAACGCCAGCATCGTCATGGTCAGCAGCGGCTTGGGCTCGCTCGGCTGGCTCTCCGATCCGGCCAACGAGTTCTACGGCGTCAACATCCTGGGCTACAACAGCTCGAAATCGGCGCTGAACGCGGTGACGGTCTCCCTCGCCAAGGAGCTCGCGCCGGTCGGCATCAGGGTCAACGCGGCCGACCCGGGATATACCGCGACCGACTTCAATGGTCATTCCGGCTACCGGACGGTGGAGGAGGCGGCGCGCGGGATCGTCTGGCTGGCCGGGCCGGATCCGTCCGGACCGACCGGCGGATTCTACTTTGAGCGGGACCGGGTGCCCTGGTGACGTGAGGTCCCCGAGCTCGCGCATCGTCGCGCATGACCCGGATGTCTCACGGACGGCCGGCGCGGTGGTAGGGGTGGCCGGTGGCGATCGCGCGGGCGCGGTAGAGCTGCTCGGCGAGCAGGCCGCGCACCAGCATGTGCGGCCAGGTCATGGCGCCCAGTGACAGGGCGGCGTCGGCGCGGGCCAGCACCGCGGCGTCCAGCCCCTCGGCGCCGCCGACCAGGAAGCAGAGCGGCCGCGACAGGCCGAGCCACGCCTCCAGCCGGGCGGCGAAGGCCAGGCTTGCAAGCGGCTCGCCAGCCTCGTCGAGCGCCACCGCGAAGGCCGAGGGCGGCAGGGCGGCCAGCAGCGCCTGCGCCTCGCGCCGCTTGATCTCGGCCGGGGCACCGCGGGCCTCCGGCACCTCGACCAGCTCCAGCGCGGGACGCAGGCGCTCGGTATAGCGATCCAGCAGGGCGTGCTCGGGGCCGGGCTTGAGGCGGCCAACCGCGATCAGCCGCACGACGTCCGGCGTCCCGCGGCAGAGGTCAGATGTCGTGGCCGAGGTCGGCGGAAGGGGCGGGCTCGTCCAGCTCGGCGCCCCACATGCGCTCCAGCGCATAGAGCTCGCGCGCGTCCGGCTTGAACAGGTGGATGACGATGTCACCGGCGTCGATCAGCACCCAGTCGGAGCCGCCAGCCCCTTCGATCAGCACCCGCTTCAGCCCGACCTCGGCCAGCTTGGTCTCCAGATGGGTCGCCATGGCGGCGATCTGGCGGTCGGCGAGGCCGGTCGCGATCACCATGCGGTCGGCGAAGGAGGCGCGGCCGGTGAGGTCCAGGGTGACGATGTTCTCGGCCTTGTCGTCGGCCAGGCTCTCGGTGATGACGCCGAGATAGGTGTCGAGCAGCGTGACGTCGAGCGGGGCGCGCTCCGGCTTCGGTCCGCGCGATCGCTGCGGACCGGCGGCGGCGGCCTTCTTGCGCGGGGTGCCGGGCGCCTTGACGGCCTCGGCCAGCGAGGAGCTCGGCTTGTTCGGCGCGGGCCGCCTGGTGTCGGTGCCGGACTCGGCGATTGGCTTCCTGGCGATAACCGGTCTCCCGTCATGAAGCCTGTGCTTCGGCTCGAGGCCGCTTATCGGCCGCCTGCGGCTTGCGGCCAAGTCCCGCTTGCGCGGATCGCGGTGGCGGAGATGGCGGTCTGCGGCGCCGTCAGGAAGATCCAGGCCGGCGGATCGCCGCGGGCCAGCACCGGCGCCGCCCGCGCCGGCCGCCGCGCGGCACGGAGGGTGCGCGCAGCCTGGCCCGCGAGCGCTGGATGGTTATACCCTGGCCGCGGTAGCACCGCGATCGGCAGCGTGCGGGCGATGTCGCGCCAGCGGCGCCAGCGCGGCAGCTCGACCAGTCCGTCGGCGCCCATCAGCCAGACGAAGCGCACGCGCGGGAACCGTCGGCGCAGGGCGCGGAGCGTGTCCCGCGTGAAGCGGGTCCGCAGCACGCGCTCGATGTCGGTCGCGACGATGCGGCGGCCGTCGGCGATGGCCCGGGCGCCGGCGAGGCGGTCGGGCAACGGCGCCATGCCGTCGGCGGGCTTCAGCGGGTTGCCGGGCGAGACCAGCAGCCAGACCTGGTCGAGCCGCAGTCTCTTGCGCGCCAGTCGCGCGACCTGCAGGTGGCCGGGATGCGCCGGATTGAACGATCCGCCGAGCAGCCCGACCCTGATCCGCCTGCGATCCCCCCTCAGGGGAAACGCCCTGTAGACGGTTTCCAAAGGCTGCGCCTTTGGCGGGGTCCAGGGGCAGAGCCCCTGGCCTGTCACGCCCTGACCTGCCCGTTGCCGATGACCTCGTATCGAAACGTGGTGAGCTGCTCGAGCCCGACCGGGCCGCGCGCGTGCAGCCGTCCGGTGGCGATGCCGATCTCGGCGCCGAAGCCGAACTCGCCGCCGTCGCAGAACTGGGTGGAGGCGTTCCACAGCACCACGGCGCTATCGGTGCCGGAGAGGAAGCTGGCGGCGGCTTCGGCGTCCTCGGCGACGATGGCCTCCGTGTGCGCGCTGCCGTGCCGGGCGATGTGGGCGAGCGCCGCCTCGACGCCGGGCACCACCGCGACCGACAGGATGGGCCCCAGCCATTCGGTATCGAAGTCGCCGGGTGCGGCCGGCGTCAGGCCGGGGACGATGGCGCGGGCAGCGGGATCGGCGCGGAAGTCGCAGCCGAGACGGCGGAGGTCGTCCACGAGCGACGGCAGCAGCATGGGGGCGATGGCGGCATCGATCAGCAGCGTCTCGGTTGCGCCGCAGATGCCGGTGCGGCGCATCTTGGCGTTGGCGACCAGGCGGCGGGCCATGTCGGGATCGGCGGAGGCGTGAACGTAGGTGTGGCAGAGGCCCTCGGCGTGGGCCAGCACCGGCACGCGGGCGTCCCGCTGCACGCGCTCGACCAGCGAGCGGCCGCCGCGCGGGATCAGCAGGTCGATCCGGTTGACGGCGGCGAGCATGGCGGCGACGTGGTCCCGGTCGGCGTCGGGGGCGATCTGCACGCAGGCCGCCGGCAGCCCGGCCTCGACCAGGCCCTGGGCGACGGCATCGTGGATGGCGCGGGCGCTGTGCAGGCTGTCCGAGCCGCCGCGCAGGATCACGGCGTTGCCGGACTTGAGGCAGAGCCCGGCGGCATCGGCGCCGACGTTGGGGCGGCTTTCGTAGATCATGCCGATGACGCCGATCGGCACGGCGACACGGCGGAAGCGGAGCCCGTTCGGCTGCGTCCACTCGGCCAGAACTCGTCCGGTGGGACAGGGCAAGGCGGCGATGTCGTCGAGACCCTGCGCCATCGCCTCGGTGCGGGCGGGCGTCAGGGTGAGCCGGTCGAGGAAGGCGGCGGGACCGGAGGCGGCCTCGACGTCGCGGGCGTTGGCGGCGAGGATGTGCTCGGCCCCGGCGCGGAGACAGGCGGCGGCACGGCGCAGCGCCTCGTTGCGGGCATCGGCGCCGAGGCCGGCCAGCGCGCGTGCGGCGTCGCGGGCGGCCGGCGCCGCATGGTCGAGCCAGGCGGCGCCGACGGCGGGATCGTTTGGCAGGCGGAAGATCGCGGCGTCCATCGCGCGAGGCTAGCGCGACCGGCCGCGGCGAGGCCAGCGCCGCGGTGCGGCACGATCTGCGCCCGGCAGGACGCCGCCCGGCCGGGCGGTGGCGGTGGCGGTGGTCGATTCGCCATCGCGCTCGATCCTGGCGCCCTCGTCCGTGCCGTCCGCACCCTCGCCGCACCCGGCCAGAACCCGAGCCATGAAAGCGGATCCGCATGTCGGAACAGGTCTACCTGATCACCATCGCGCTGCCGTTCGGCACCGTCCTGATCGTCTTCGCCATAAAGTACCCGACCGCAGCCCGCCAGGCCCAGGCGAGCATCCGGAGCGCGGATGCCTCCCCGCAGCCTGGCTGAGCGCTCCGCCGCCACACAAGCCGAGACCGCGGCCTCGCTGGCATCCATCGAGGCCGAAATGATCCGCATCGGCAACCGTCTCGGCGCCGTCGAGACGATGCCGAGGGACGTGGCATGACGCGCGTCCCACCGACCTCATGGAGATGCCCGTAACTTACGCACTAGCCCCGGTGTTTCCGCGCATCAACGGCGTCAACCGGTTCAACGTCCCGCTGCTGCGCCTCGTCTATACGCTGATGTTCCTCGTGCTGGGCCGTGACACCTGGACCCACATCCTCACGCATCGCGGGGCGTGGGACCCGACCGACGCCGTCGCCTGGTGCGTCTGGACCGCCTTCGCCACGCTTGCCGGTCTCGGCATCGCCCGGCCGCTCAGGATGCTCCCGATCATGCTGCTGGAGATCTTCTACAAGACGCTCTGGCTCATCCTGGTGCCTGGCCGCTGTGGCTGCGCGGCACGCTGGCCGGCTCGAACGCGGAGAGCCTCGCGATTGCATTCCTCCGGGTCCTGCTGCCGATCGTCGCAGTGCCGTGGGGACACGTGGTCGTGACCTATCTCTACGATCCGCGTTGCCGCAGCCGCATTGCCCGACCGGACATCTCGACGCTCACACGTCCCACCTCGCGGGGGCATCGTTCGCTGCCGTAGCGGTTTAGCCGAGCATGATCCTGCCGCCGGCCGCGGTTCCGACCGCGTCCCACTGGGAGCCGATGCGTTCGGCAATCCGTCGGGCGCTGCTGTCGGGCGAGCCGGTCGCCGTGCCCTACTTGGCGACGGAGGCGCCCGACTGCCGGGGCGGCGTGCTGCGCTGGTCTGTATTTGCCCGCCGGCAGCGTCGACCTCCTACGCCTCCAGCGACGGTCACGAGGCCACGGCGCGCCCCACACGGTGCTGTCCGTCATCCAGCACGCCGGATGGGACGGTTCGACCGTTCGCGGCTTGCTCCGGAAGGACGCTCGCCCGCGAGTGGAGGCGTCGCATCTGCCACGGCCGAACCCGGCCGCTTTGGACCGACGGGTCGTCCGCCGCTGACCGTGATACCACGGCCCGCCAGACCTTCCTGGCGGACCGTCGATCGTCAGGGCATCAGGAGCGTGTCGTGCCGGTTCGAGGACGAGGTGCGTCTTGCCTTTGCAGGCCATCGGTCCCGTGATCTGAAGATGTACGCGGCGGGCGTTCGCCGCGCGGCTCGCCGCCTGACGCACCGGATGGACGCACCCGCATGAACACCGCACTCGGGCGGCCCCTGCGCAACCTGATCGGCGGCATCCTCTTCGTGCTGTGCGTGATGGCGGGGGCGATCGGCGCCTATATGTCGCGCGGCTGGTCGTTCGGCGATGCGCTCTACTTCACCGTGCTCACCGTGTTCACGGTCGGCTATGGCGAGGTGCATCCGATCACGGGGCCGGCGCTGCGCGGGATCACCATCGGGCTGATCGTGCTGGGCTGCTCGGGCACGATCTTCCTCACCGGCGCGCTGGTGCAATTCATCGCCTTCAGCCAGATCAACGACATCCTGGGGACGCGCCGCATGAAGAGCCAGATCGAGGCCCTGTCCGACCATGTCATCATCTGCGGCTACGGCCGCATCGGCACCATGCTGGCGCACGAGCTGACCAACGGCCGGGTGCGCTTCGTGATCCTGGACCGCGACGAGGAGCGGCTGGCCGAGGCCCGCGCCGAGGGGTTCGCGTGCATGAGGGCCGATGCCACCGAGGAGGACGCGCTGCAGCAGGCCGGCGTCGCCCGCGCCCGGGCGCTGGCCACCGTGCTGCCGGACGACGCCGCCAACGTGTTCATCACGCTCAGCGCGCGCAGCCTGAACGACACGCTGACCATCATCGCCCGCGGCGAGGCGCCCTCCACCGAGCGCAAGCTGCTGCAGGCCGGCGCCGACCGGGTGGTGCTGCCGACCCATATCGGCGCCGAGCGGATCGCCGAGATCATCCTCTACCCGGACATGTCGGAGGCGCTGCGCCGTCCGGAAGAGAATGAAGAGGCGGCGCACGGGCTGCGGCTGCTGGGCCTCGAGCTGCATGTGCTGACGATGGAGGCGGGCAGCGCCTTCGCCGGCGCCCGCATCCAGGAGATCGAGCGCCGCGCCGAGCACGGCTTCCTGATCCTGTCGGTGCAGGCGCGCCAGGCCGGCGCGGCGCGGCGGGCGGAGCCGGACATGCGGGTGGAGGCCGGCGCCGGGCTGACGCTGGTGGCGCGGACCGGCCGCGCGGTGGCGCTGGAAGGATTTCGGGTGACGGCCCGCACCGGCCGCACCGGCGTCCGGGGCTAGAGCATCATCCGACCGAACGGACTCGTTCGATCGGATAAAGATGCTCGTCAAACAACAAGCTAGAGGATGATCCGTGAGCCTAAGCGATCGGATCATCCTCTAGCGAGGCCCTGATGCGGCTCTACGGCGCGCGCGGCTGCGGCTCGGCGATCACGGAGGCGATGCTGGCGATAGCAGGGCGGCCGCACGAGTTCGTCGACGTCGGCGGCTTCGAGCAGCCCGGACCGGCCCGCGACGCGCTGGCGCTCATCAACCCGCTGGTCCAGGTGCCAGCACTGGTGCTCGACGACGGCACCATCCTCACCGAGACGGCGGCGATCGCGCTGTTCCTCGCCGACGGCCATCTCGGTCTGGCGCCGCCGTGCTGCACGCCGGAGCGGACCCGGTTCTACCGCCTGCTGATCTGGCTGGTGGCCAACGTCTACCCGACCTTCACCTACGGCGATGTGCCGGAGCGCTGGGTCGACACCGCGCCGGCCGAGCTCGACGCCTCGACCGGCCGGCGCCGGGAGGCGCTGTATCGCTGGCTCGACGGGGAGCTCTGCGAACCGTTCGCACTCGGACCGGATCTCTAGGCGGTCGACATCTTCCTCGCGGTGATGGTGGCGTGGCGGCCGCGGCGGCCGTGGTTCGAACGGCATGCGCCGCGGATCGCCCGGATCGCCGAACGGACGGGGGCGCTGCCACCGATCGCCGCCGTGCTGCGGGAGAATGGTTGGCCGCCTGCGAGCCTGGAGACAAACTCATTGAACGAGACGTGATCCGATGGGATGATACAGTTCCGGAATGGGATATCTCAGCATGAGATGGCCGACATTCGCCTCATCGATCTGCTTCCTGTCGATATCAGCCGCGAACGCGTCCGAAACGAGCAGCGAGGGCGCCAACCGGTCCGTGATCGAGACACAGATCGCCGAGATGAACAGCGGCGACTGGAGAACCGCGCTCAACGTCTATGACGCGCGATCCCGCAACTTCGGCAGGCCCGTCGGAAAGGCGACCCTGGCTCGGATCTTCCAGGACATCTACGCCACCTTTCCGGACTGGCACATGAGGATCGAGGACATCGTCGCCGTCGGCGACTCCGTCATCGTCCGGGCGATGACCACCGGCACGCATCGCGGCGTCGGCCAGATCCCCGTCAATGGGGGAATGCTGGTCGGCGTGCCGCCGACGCAGAAGCAGTTCGCGGCCGAGGCGATCCACTGGTACAAGGTGAGGGACGGCGTCATCCTCGACCACTACGCGACCAGGGATGATCTCGGAATGATGGAGCAGCTCGGACTGTCGCCGGGCCCGAAGCCGTTCGACTGGCGCGCCTTCGCGGCAGCGGCCAACAGGCGCTGAAGCCGGATCAGACTTCGAGATAGCCGAGCACGGCCGGCAGGATCTGCATGGCGGCAAGCCGGGCAGCCTCGGGCCCGGGACCGAAGGCGCCGTTCAGGGCCAGCGTGGCGAAGCCGTGGACGATCGACCAGCAGGCGATTGACGGCGCGCACGCCGGATCGTGCGGCGGCGCCGGGTCCGCGTCGCCGCGCACCGGCCGGTCGAGGGCGCGGAAGGCGCGGCGGCTGGCCTGGTCGAACGCCGGGTCGGCGGCATCCAGCAGGGCGCTGCGCCACATCAGCCCGAACCGCCCCGGACGCGCGATCGCGAAGCCGACATAGGCGATGCCCTGACGCCGGATGCGGGTCTCTGGGTCGTCCGCGACGCCGCCCTCCTCCAGCGCATCGCCGAGGTCACGGAACGCTTGCGCCGCCAGCGCGGTCAGCAGCCCGCGCGCATCGCCGAAATGATGCGAGGGCGCCGCCGGCGACACTCCTGCCCGTCGCGCCACCTCGCGGAGGCTGAAGGCGTCGATGCCACGCTCCTCGATCAGCGCGGCGGCCGAGGCCAGCAGGGCCGCGCGGAGATCGCCGTGATGGTAGGCGCGATCTGGCGGTCCGTTTCTTGACACTGTTCACACTACCCTCTGCCTTCATCTAGATGCCGTCCAGATGAGAGGCAAGCCATGCTGGAGCCATCCGTCCTGTTCCGGGCTTGCAACCTGCCGGCCCTGCCGTGCTGGCTGGGCTCGCTGCTGTTATCGACGGTCGTCAGGCTGTGGGCGCCAGCCGGATAATCGGGTTGGTGAACTCACTGGCGATGTTCGCGGTCGCCCCCTCGCCCGCTCGCGGTGGAGGGGTTCCGGGCTGGGAGCGGCGGCGGCTTCGACTTGGTCTCGCGAAGACGGGCGTAGTTCACCCGCGATACCGGCCTCTTCGTCGGCGCCCGGATCGCCCGGTGAACAGCGTGATCGCCAAGCTGCTGCGGCGTCGACGGACGCTGCCTGTACGGGTGCGGAATACTGGTGCTGGCGATGCCGCTGCCCGGGCTGGACCGGCTCGATCCGCGCCTGCTGCACGGCGCCGGCGTCTAGAGCATCATCCGATCGAACGAGTCCGTTCGATCGGATGATGCTCTAGCCGGCCAGGCGGTGTCGCCGGGGAGTCGGGTCGCGGCGCCCCGGACCATGACCCGCCGGTCGTGGGCCCCGATCTCACTGCGCCGATGGCGATATCCGCCCGAGCGAGGAGCCACCATCCGCCAGGGATGCCAGGGCGACCGGCGCATGGCCGACGACCAGGCGAGCCTGCAGCAGTGCCAGCCGATCCTGCAGGAGTCCGAGGTCGGCCTCCGCGAGACGGGTCCGGCAGCCCTCGTAGACCCGGCGGCCGCGGGCGGCGAGGCGCACGTGCAACCCGGCATCGCCGGTGGTGGCGGCGATGTCGTCCAGGACGCGGAGCAGGCGTGCGCTGACCACGACGTCTGTCGCCGCGTAATGGCGGATCTGCTCGAAGGCGGTGTCGAGCAGGCCGTCCATGTCGATAGCCGGAATCACCACGCGGACCACGTGCGGCGGGTCGGACAGGATGACCTCCGGCCCGTAGCGCGAGATCCAGCGGATCAGGATGCGGCCGAGCTGGTCCAGGCAGGTGATGGCGGTGCTGGGATCGTTGACCGCGGGCGAGATCGCCTTCAGGGCGATGTCGACGATCTGGATCACCCCGAACTCGACGTCCTGCTGCAGGGTGCGGATCGGGCCGATGTCGAAGGCGGCCAGCAGTGCCGCCACCAGTTCGGGTCGCAGCCGCCGCCGGCCATAGACTTGGAGCAGCGGGATCCCGGCCGGGACGAAGTGGCCGACCCGGCGCAGCACGCGAACCTGGAAGCCGCTCGCCTTGGCGACGGCGACCAGGTTGCCAGTATCAACGTAACGGATGTAGCCGGACACGACGTTGGCCACCGGGCGCATGTCGCCGTGCAGCTCGAAGGCCGGCAGCCCGTGCCGGTAGTCGCTGGTGCGGCCGTGCGGCATCAGCGCGTCGATGATGTCCTCGGTCTCGCTGGCGATGCGGTCGACGATGTGGTTGACGCTGATCGCCTGGCTGATGTGCTGGATGAAGAAGATCAGCCAGCCGACGCACAGCAGCGCCAGCACCATGGCGC
The DNA here is from genome assembly GCA_937873205.1 of uncultured Acetobacteraceae bacterium. Classification (GTDB taxonomy): domain Bacteria; phylum Pseudomonadota; class Alphaproteobacteria; order Acetobacterales; family Acetobacteraceae; genus Lichenicola. Next base: position 13,396 of record CALMVO010000107.1, on the reverse strand, counting down.
CGACCGTGGTGGCGATCGGGGCGAAGGCGAACGGCACCGTGCGCGCGGCGGGCAGCGCGCCCAGGCAGTAGGCGAAGGTGCCGAGGAACAGGCCCAGCGTCCACTGCGTGGTGCGGTCGCGCACGAAGCTGACCAGGATGCGCGGCGAGAACTGCATCGAGGCCAGGGTGAGCGTCATCAGCAGGATGGCGAAGACGATGGACACGACGGTCATGATCGAGGCGGCGATGCCGGCCAGGATGACCTGGACCACCTGCGGATCGGACCGGCTCGGGAACAGCACGGTCGGCACCCATGCCGCCAGGATCGGATAGGTCTCCTCGAGCGAAGACAGCACGGTGCCGCCGAGCCCCAGGATGATGGCGATCAGCATCGGGCGGACGAGGAAGCCGCCGCGCAGCGAGTAGAGCAGGTGGCGCAGCAAGGTGTTGGGGCTGCGGCGCACGCGCGGGCGGGCAGCCTGGGACAGTGGCGGCTGGGTCAAGGCTGTGCTTCCGGCATGACGGCGCGAGGGGTCGACCGGGCTGCCTGCCGACGCCCAGCACCTGGACCGGCCGCGCTCGATGCGCAAGCGTTCCCGCTGCGGCTGCGGCTGCGGCTGCCGCTTGCCTCGCCGCCATGCCGCCCCGGTCCCGAGATCGCCTACAGCTCCACCTGCCGGCCAATCTCAATGAAGCGGTCGCGCGGCAGTGCGAAGCGGTCGGGGGCGCGGACCGCGTTGCGGTAGAGGAAGCCGAACATCATCCGCCGCCACGACGCGAGCTTGGGCGCGGTCCGGCTCGCGGTCACGTCGTCGTTCGAGGCGAGGAACAGGGCGCGGTCGAGGTCGATCGGACAGCCCTGCGCCCGCGCACCCTGCAGGGCATCGACGAGGTTGGGGATCTCGAAGAAGCCGAAGCTCACGGTGATGTACCAGACGCCGTCCGTGACGGTCTCGATCCGGAGGCGCCTGTCCGCGGGAACGCGCGCCATCGGCAGGAACTCGATGTAGAGCGTCGCCAGCTGCCGCGGCAGCGCGCCGTAGAGGGTCAGGTAGCGGGACACCAGCGGAGGCAGCTGGATCGCGCGTCGGCTCAGGAAGATCGCGCTGCCCTCGGTCCGCGGCAGCTCCCGCCGTCGCAGCAGCGACAGCACCTCCTCCTCGGAATGAGTTTCCCGCGGCAGGCCGGCCCGCACCAGGGCGACGCCGCGATGCCAGGTGATCATGACCGTGAACAGGGCGCCGCCAAACAGCAGCGGCACGAAGCCGCCGTCCGCGATCTTGAGCAGGTTGGCGCAGAAGAAGGTGACGTCGATCACCAGGAACAGGCCGATCAGGGGCAGCGCCACCAGCCGCGACCAATGCCAGCGCTCGCGCATGACGTCGTAGAGCAGGAACGTCGTCAGCATCATGGTGGTCGCGACGGCGGTGCCGAAGGCGCCGGTGAGCCGCGCCGAGCTGCCGAAGCCGATCGTGATGGCGACCGTCGCCACCATCATGATCCAGTTCACCGTGGGCACGTAGATCTGGCCGTACTCGACGTCGGAAGTCTGGCGGATGACCATGTTCGGCAGCCATCCCAGCTGCATGGCCTGCCGCGTCAGCGAGTAGACCCCGGTGATGATCGCCTGGCTGGCGATGATGGTGGCGACCGTCGCCAGGGCGACCAGGGGATAGACCCCCCAGCCCGGCACCTCGGAGAAGAACGGGTTGGCCGCGAGCTTGGGGTCGCGCAGCAGCTGGGCCGCCTGGCCGGCGTAGTTCAGCAGCAGGGCCGGCAGGACGATGGCGGTCCAGGCGATGCGGACCGGCCGGCGGCCGAAATGCCCCATGTCGGCGTAGAGCGCCTCGCCGCCGGTGAGCGCCAGGAACACCCCGCCCAGCACGATCAGGCTGCCCCAGCCATGGGTGCCGAGGAAGCGGAGCCCCAGCAGCGGGTTGAAGGCCGCGACCACGCCGGGGCTGCGCACGATCGCGACCAGGCCGATCGCCCCGATCACCGCGAACCAGACCAGCATCACCGGCCCGAACAGCCGCCCGAGCTTGGCGGTCCCGAACGGCTGCGCCGCGAACAGGACCAACAGGACCAGGACGGCCAGCGGCAGCACGTAGGGCTTGAACGCGTCGGTGGCGACGTTCAGGCCTTCGAGCGCGCTCAGCACGGAGATCGCGGGGGTGATGATGCCGTCGCCGTAGATCAGGGCGGCGCCGAGCAGGCCGGCGGCGATCAGCAGCCCGCCCCGGCTCAGCAGCCCGCCCTCGAACGGCCGGCTCAGCATCGACATCAGGGCCAGGATGCCGCCCTCGCCCTGGTTGTCCGCACGCATGACCACCAGGCAGTACTTGACCGAGATCGTGAGGATCAGCGCCCAGACGATCAGGGACAGGCTGCCGAGCGCGACGTCGGCGCTGATCTTGCCGCCCGCGTCGCCGACGACGGTCTGGAAGGTGTAGAGCGGGCTGGTGCCGAGGTCGCCATAGACGATGCCGAGGGCGGCGACGCTCATCGGCAGCAGGCTGGCGGGTTTCGAGGTCATCCAGATCGGCTCGCGGTTGGATCGCAACGCCATCATGTCGCGATCCGCATAAAGGCGGAGTCGCTGATCCGGACCATTGAATAAAGATCGTATAAAGAACGATGGTTGCCGGCATCCGGGGCCGGACGCTGTTCAGCCGGCGCCTACGCGATCCGGCATCGATCGTCAGGATCCCGCCGTCGAGCGGTGATCGAGGCTCAAAGGCAATGCGACATGGCGGAGCACCGATCGGCCGCGACTCCGACCCCGCAGGCAGCGGCGCCGTGAGGGCCGGGGGCGCCATGCGAGCGCACGGACGCGGCCGCCCCTGGCTTGCCCTACACGTTGAACCGGAACAGCAGGACGTCGCCATCGCGGACGAGGTAGTCGCGGCCCTCGACGCGCATGCGGCCGGCCTCCTTGGCGCCGGCCTCGCCGCGGCCGGCGATGTAGTCCGGGTAGGCGATGGTCTCGCAGGCGATGAAGCCGCGCTCGAAGTCGTTGTGGATCACCGCCGCCGCCTGCGGAGCCCGGGTGCCGGCGGTGATGGTCCAGGCGCGGGTCTCCTTCGGACCCACCGTGAAATAGGTGGATAGGCCCAGCAGGCCGTAACCGGCGGCGATCACGCGATCGAGGCCGCTGTCGGAGAGCCCCAGCCCGTCCAGGAACTCGGCGCGGTCGGCGTCGGGCAGCTGGCTCACCTCGGCCTCGATCGCGGCCGAGACCACCACCATCGCGGCACCCTCGGCCGCAGCGCGGGCGGCGACGCGGGCGGACTGCGGGTTGCCGGTGGCGGCCGCCGCCTCCTCGACGTTGCAGACGTAGAGTACCGGCTTGGTGGTCATCAGCTGCAGCCGGCGCACCGCCTCGTCCGCGCCGGACGGGATGGCGGTGCGGGCCGGGCGCCCCTCGCGGAGGGCCGCCAGCAGCGGCTCGATCACGGCGACCTGCGCCTGCGCGTCGCGATCGTTGTTCTTCGCCTTCTTCTGCAGCGGCGCCACCCGCTTCTCCAGGCTGTCCATGTCGGCCAGCATCAGCTCGGTCTCGACCGTCTCGGCGTCGCGGATCGGGTCGACCGAGCCCTCGACATGGGTCACGTCGTCGTCCTCGAAGCAGCGCAGCACGTGGATGATGGCGTCCACCTCGCGGATGTTGGCGAGGAACTGGTTGCCGAGCCCCTCGCCGCGCGAGGCGCCGCGGACCAGGCCGGCGATGTCGACGAACTCGAGGCTTGTGGGCACGATCTTCTGCGACCGGCCGATCGCGGCCAGGGCGGCCAGGCGCGGGTCCGGCACCGCGACGCGGCCGACATTCGGCTCGATGGTGCAGAACGGGTAGTTCGCCGCCTGCGCCTGCGCGGTGGCGGTGAGCGCGTTGAACAGGGTGGACTTGCCGACGTTGGGCAGGCCGACGATGCCGCAGTTGAAACCCATGACCCCTAACCTCCGACCAGCAGCGCCACCCGCGTCATGAACGGCTCCGGCTTGCCCTCCACCAGCCCGTCGGCGAGCAGGGGTGCCGCATCGGAGACCGCATCCAGCAGCATCGCCAGCCAGTCCTGGTCGACCTTGGCGAAGTCGCCCAGCACGTGGCCCAGAACCCGCTCGCGGACACCGGGATGGCCGATGCCGAGCCGCACCCGCCAGTAGTCCGGGGTGCCCAGCTGCCGGTCCATGCTGCGCAGGCCGTTATGCCCCGCCGCCCCGCCGCCCCGCTTCACCCGCATCCGGCCGGGCGCCAGGTCGAGCTCGTCGTGGAAGGCGACGATGCACGGCGGCTCGATCCGATAGAACGAGGCCGCCTGCTGCACGCTCTCGCCGGACGCGTTCATGTAGGTGAGCGGCTTCAGCGCCAGCACCCGCGCCGCACCCACGCGGCCCTCGGCGACCTCGCCACGGAAGCGGCGGCGCCAGGGCGAGAAGCCGTGCCGACGGGCGACGGCGTCGATCGCCATGTACCCGATGTTGTGACGCTGGCGCGCCATCCCCGGCTCGGGGTTGCCAAGGCCGGCCCAGAGCAGCATCGGGATGTCTGATGCCGAGGTTACTTCTTCTTCGCGGCCGGCTTGGCAGCAGGCTTGGCGGCAGAAGCCGCAGCGGCCGGCTTGGCGCCGGCCTTGCCTTTCGCAGGTGCGGCCACGACGGGGGCGGCCGCGACCGGCTCGGCCTCGGCGACGACGGTGGGCGCCGCCACGGTGGCGATGACGAAGTCCCGGTCGGCGATCACCGGGGTGACGTCCGCGGTGACCGCTCCGCTGCCGACGATGTCGGACCAGCGCACGTTGTCGTTGATGTCGAGGGTGGACAGGTCGACGGTGAAGCTGGCCGGGATATGGTCCGGATCGACCGCGACCTCGATGCTGTGGCGGACGATGTTGAGCACGCCGCCGCGCTTGATGCCGACCGAGCTCTCCTCGCCGGTGAACGCGACCTGCACCGCGACCCGGATCTTCTCGCCCGGCGCCAGGCGCTGGAAGTCGACGTGGATCGGCCGGTCGGTGACCGGGTGCAGCTGCACCTCCCGCATCAGGGCGCGGACCGGCGCCTCGCCGGCGCTGATCTCGTAGAGCCGCGAGCGCCAGCCGGTCTTGACCAGCTCGCGCAGCACCACGCGCGGATCGAGCGCGATCAGGCTCGCCTCCTGCTTGGCGCCGTAGATGACGCCGGGCACCTTCCCGTCCCGCCTCGTTGCGCGCGCTGCCCCCTTACCAGCCTTCGCGCGCACCGACGCCTCGATCGTCGTGAAATTGGTCACTGCCTGCTCCTGAACACGTGCCGCGCTGGCCTCCAGGGGTGCCGGCGCGATGGCGCAGGCCCTAGCGAAGAACAGGGGCCAAGGCAAGCGAAACGCCGGCAACCGCCAGCATTGTTCGCGCTCGCCGACCGGCCCGTACGACGCCGGCGACCTTATCGCCCGGGCCCGAGGCAACTACATCCAAACCTCGAGATCAGGGGAGACGACCATGAGCGACATCGGCGGGGCTGGATCCTTTGCGCTCGGCGGCCACAGCGTGCGGCGCCTGGGCTACGGCGCCATGCAGCTGGCGGGTCCGGGCGTGTTCGGACCGCCGCGGGACCGCGATGGCGCGCTGGCCGTGCTGCGCGCGGCGGTGGCGGCCGGCGTGAACCACATCGACACCAGCGACTTCTATGGCCCGCACGTTACCAACCAGCTGATCCGGGAGGCGCTGCATCCCTATCCCGACGGGCTGGTCATCGTCACCAAGATCGGTGCGCGGCGCGGCGAGGATGCCTCCTGGAACCCGGCCTTCTCGGCCGAGGAGCTGACGCGGGCCGTGCACGACAACCTGCGCAACCTTGGGCTTGACGCCCTCGACGTCGTGAACTTCCGCTGCATGTTCGGCCACGGAGGGCCGGCCGAAGGCTCGATCGAGGCGCCGCTCACGGCGCTGGCCGAGCTGCAGCGTCAGGGGCTGGTGCGCCATATCGGCCTCAGCAACGTGACCGCCACGCAGGTCGAAGAGGGCCGCCGTATCGCCCCGATCGTCTGCGTGCAGAACCTCTACAACCTTGCCCACCGCGCGGACGACACACTGCTCGACGCGCTGCAGGCCACGGGGACCGCCTACGTGCCGTTCTTCCCGCTCGGGGGCTTCACGCCGCTGCAGTCGGCGGCGCTGACCGAGGTGGCTGGACAGCTCGGCGCCACCCCCATGCAGGTGGCGCTGGCCTGGCTGCTGAGGCGCGCGCCCAACATTCTGCTCATTCCCGGCACGTCGTCGGTCGGCCACTTGGCGGAGAACCTGGCCGCCGCCGAGCTAGAGCTGCCGCAGGACGCGATGACGGCGCTGGACGGCATCGACACGGGGACCATCCCGGCCTGACGGGCCGGGGCCGGGGTGGACATGGCGTGGATCGGGCTCAACCGGATGTCGGCCGGGTCTGGAAACAGAACACGCGGACGGCGGCCGTCGCCACCGGCGGCGACGGCCGCCGGAATGAACAGCCCTCCACGCTCCCGGGTCCCATACGGCGTGGGACGGAAGCCGCCCGGGACGGACCTGCCCGTACAAGGGTCCCCGGGCGCGGTGCCGCCGAAGAGTATGCCCACGACCTCTCCCGCGGGATCGACGATTGGGCTGTCGCTGTCGCCCTGCATGATCGGGCTCCGGACGGGCCGATCTCAATGCCGTCCGTCGACCGTGCTGGCAGACGCCGGGATCGTCACCGGATCGAGGCTCGGCGTCGCGGTCCTGTCGCGTCCCGGGAAACCGATCAGCGTGGCCGGTCGGGTCACGGCGGGCCCGGCCGCGAGCAAGGCCTGACGCACGGCGTCGGCGGGCACCGGATCGGGCCCTCGCCCGGTCGGCCATGTCTCGCCGAAAAAGGAGAGGCTGGCCGGAACGGGTCCCGGGATCTTCAGCAGGGCCGGGTCGAGCGCCGGATCGTCGGGGAGTGCCACGAGGCGCGCGGTGGCCGCCCTGAAGCCGTGGCCCGAGATCGTGATGCGGCGGCCGGCTCGGACGACGTGCCGGTTGGTCAGGACGTCGCCGAGGCGGTCGACGCAGAGGCCGCTGCTCCATTCCGCGGCGAACGCGAAGGCTGGCGGCGGCCCGGACAGTGGACGCAGGTCGGGAGACGGCAGCAGCTCGTAGGCGCCGACGACCAGAGCGCACCCAGGGCCAGGATACCCGAGGCGATCACGCATGACGGCCGCCGCCAGACGGCCGCCCGGCTTACCAGAGCCTCGTGACGATGCCGTCGAAGACCATGTCCGCTGAGATGAGAGCCAGATTGTCCTGCTGGGCGGTAGCGGCGAGGAGGCGGTCGAACGGGTCACGATGGGGCCAGTCCATCATCCCGGCCAGGAGACAGGTCGCGGGGCTGAGGCTGGCGACCGCGCCGCCCTGCTCCTGCAGCAGGCTGGGCAGCCGGTCGATGAAGGGCGCCATCTCGGGCCATTTGCCGAGCCTGACCTTCCGGGCGATCTCGAAGAAGCTGATCGGGCTGACCAGCACCCGGTCCGCCTGGTTCATCGCGGCAAGCGCCCGGGCGGGCAGGCGGGCATCGCCGACGAGGCTCCAGGCCCAGGCGTGGGTGTCGAGCAGGACCGCTGTCATTCACCCCCGCCTTCCCAGAGATCGAGCTCGGCCGGGTCGATCGGTGCCAGGAAGTCCGGGACGGTGCCGAGCTGGCCGGCGAGCAGCCCGACCTGGAACGGCGGCCGTGCCATCGGCACCAGGCGTACGACCGGCTTGCTGCCCTTCGCGATGACGATCTCCTCGCCGTTCAACACGGCCTCGATCAGCCGGGAGAGGTGGGTCTTGGCGGCGTGGATGGTGACCTGCTGCATGACGAACTCCTGGACAGCCACAGGATGGCCGGTTCTCGCGATTAGTCAAGTTGACTAAGCTGCAATCATCAGGAGGGATCGGGGGAGCCTTCCCGCTTCAATGTGCGCAGCGTGAAGATCGAGCGGCAGCTGCGCACGCCCGGCAGGCTGTAGAGGCGCTCGCGCAGGAACACCTCGTAGCCGGCGGTGCCGTCGACGGCGACGCGGGCCAGGTAGTCGTAGTCGCCGCTCACCATGAACACCTCCAGCACCTCCCTCATGCGGGACAGCGCCTCGCCCATCTCGCGCACCAGGGCGGCGTCGTGGCGGTCGAGCGTGATCTCGATGAACACGGTGTCGGCGAGGCCCAGCGCCTTTTGGTCGAGGCGGGCGGCGTAGCCCGTGATGACGCCCTGCTCCTCCAGCCGCCGCACCCGGTTCCAGACCGGCGTCGGCGACAGCCCGACCAGCTCGGCCAGCCGCGCGTTGCTGAGCCGGCCGTCGGCCCGCAGTGCGGCCAGGATGCGCCGGTCGGCGGCGTCGAGAACGATCTTGGGCATGGCGGCGACCTTCCGGAAGACGATCCTGCCGTGATAAAACGATTCGGCAGATGGACGTTCCGCAGGATGATGCGAAGATAGGGTCGATAGGACGGATATCCCGTCGCGGTCGGCGCATTCTCCCGATCCTCCGCAGGACCCGCCGCATGACCCGCTCGCCCTCGATCGCCGGACGCCGCCTCGACCCCGACCTGCTGCTGTTCGCGGTGACGCCGCTGCTGTTCGCCGGCAACATGCTGGTGGCGCGGATGGTCGCCGGCGACGTGCCGCCCGTGACGCTGGCCTGCCTGCGCTGGAGCATCGCCGCCCTGGTGCTGCTGCCGTTCGCGCGGCGGGGCCTGCGCGCGCATCTCGGCCGCATCCTCTCGCCCCGCTTCGCCATGCTGGTGCTGACCGGGGCGGTGCTGGCGGTGGCGCCGCTCTACGGCGCGGCGGCGCGCACCAGCGCCGGCAACGTCGCGCTGCTGGTCTGCGCGGCGCCGGCCTTCGTGCTGGTCGCCGAGCGGGCGCTGTTCGGCGCGCCGCTGCGGGCGCCGGCGGCGTGCGGGGTGGCGCTGGCGGCCTGCGGCGTCGCGGCCGTGGTGACGCGCGGCGATCCGCGGGCGCTGTTGGCGCTGTCGTTCCAGGCCGGCGACGGGTTGGCGTTCGCGTCGATGCTGGCCTGGGTCGGCTACACGCTGCTCTCCCGGCACCGGCCGGTGGCGCTGCAGCCGGTCGTCGGGCTGGCGGCGCTGGCGATCGGCGGCGCGCTGATGCTGCTGCCGGCCGCGATCGTGGAGCTGGCGCATCAGGCCGGGCGACCGCATCTCGGGCTGGTGCTGACGCCGGGCAGCCTGGCGGCGATCCTGTTCCTGGGCCTGGTGCCGTCGATCGGCGCCTATGGCAGCTACCAGCGGCTGGTGCGGTCGTTCGGGCCAGCGCGGGCGGCGCTGTCGATGTACATCGTGCCGATCTATGCGGTGCTGCTGGCCGCCGTGCTGCTCGGCGAGGCGCTGCACCCGTACCATGCGGCGGGGCTGGCGCTGATCCTGGGCGGGGTGTCGTTGTCGGTCTGGGGCAACAAGGCGGGTCGGCCGGTGGTGGCGGCGGGCCGCGCGGTGTCGACCGTCAGCTGAGCGGCTCGGACCCATCGCCCAGCAGGCTCAGCAGGGCGGGACCGCGCTCGGCCGGGCAGCACAGATAGCGCTTGGGCAGGCCCTCCAACGGCCACGCCTCGAGGCCGAGATCGGCGTAGACGTCGAGCAGGGTCGGGCCGACGCGCCAGAAGATCGGTTCGCGACCCTCCTGCACGGCGAGGTCGCGCAGCCTCCAGATCGTCGAGACCTGGTCCGAGGCCGGGCCGGCCGGGTCGCCGAGGCCGGCCAGCACGCGGCCGATGCGCCGGAACGGCAGCACCGCGCGGCCGGTCTCGCCAACCATCACGCCGTCCGGGTCGCCTGATACCGGGCTGCCGGCGTCGGGCAGGATGCGGCCCAGCGCCCGGCAGCGGGCACGGGTGGCCTCGCTCCACGGCAGCGGACAGATGCGGGCGGGCAGGATCAGCCGGGCGATCGCGGCCAGGCCCAGCACCACCGACAGCCCGATCGAGACCCGCATGCGATCGGTGAGGCCGGTCCCCAGCACCAGTTCCGGCCAGCTGGTCTCGTCGAAGCGGGGCAGCTCCGGTTCCAGGCGGCCGAGAAACAATACGCAGCCGAGCAGCAGCAGCAGCGGCACGACGGTTGCCGGCGCCAGCGGCTCGCTGAGCAGGCGGGCGTGGCGGTAGTACGAACTGCGGAACGGCGCGATCACCAGGGCGGACAGGATCAGCACGCCGGGCACCGCCAGCGGCAGGCCGCGCAGCGCGGTGAGTGCGGCAGCCAGGCACAGCACCACCAGCGTGGCCCCCCAGGCCAGCGTGACCCGTTGCGACAGCCCGATCGCCAGCCCCATCAGAGCGGCCCCCAGCAGTGAGGGGAAGAAGTCGCCGGCGGCGGCCAGGAACCGGGTGAGGCCGCCTTCGCCGCCGCCGAACAGCGCGACCGCCGGCGGCAGCGCGAAGGCCAGGTCCGGCGTGTCGTCGATGAGGCCGGTGGCCAGCAGCATGGCGCCGCAGAGCATGACCGCGCCGACCGCGACGGTGACCGCGAAGTCGGCCTCGCTCTCGCGGATCACCACCGAGGGGCGCAGGCGCACCGGACGATCCTGGCCGCGCCGGCGGGCCAGCAGCACGTCGCCGCGCAGCAGCAGCTCGTGGCCGGCGAACAGCAGCCCGGCGATGAACAGCGGCACGATGTAGTAGAACAGCCGGAACACCACGATGACGCCGATGGCGTCGGCGGCGGGCAGGAACGGCGAGAGACCCAGCACCATGGCGCCGTCGAATACGCCGAGCCCGCCCGGCACGCTGGCGGCCAGCCCGGCGGAATAGGACGCGATGTAGATCGCCAGGAACGCCGGGTAGCCCAGGCCGAGGCCGGCGGGCAGCAGCGCGTAGGCGATGGCGGCGGTGGCGGAAACGTCTAGCGCGGCGACCAGGACCTGCGCGACCGACATCCGCAGGCCCGGCAGCGGCACGGTCCAGCGTCCGAGCCGGATCGCTGGCAGGCGGGCGGCGCAGCCCACGTAGGCGGCGACGACGGCCCAGGCGGCCAGGCCGATCAGGGTCGGCAGGAAGACGGGCAGGTGCCGGGTCAGCATCGGCAGCGAGCCCGGCTCGAGCAGCAGCACACCGCCGATCAGGGCGCAGGCGCCCAGCACGTAGGTGACCGAGCAGAAGGCGATGATGCGGGCGATCTGGAAGGTGTCCAGGCCCCAGTTGCCGTAGAGCCGAAAGCGCACCGCGGCGCCGGAGATCGCGGCGAAGCCCAGGTTGTGCGACAGCACGTAGGAGCAGAACGCCGCGAACGCGGTGCGGCCGTACCCGAGCTTGTGGCCGACATGGATGGTGGCCAGGCGGTCGTAGAACGACAGGATCGTGTAGGACAGCAGGGTGAAACCGGCCGAGGCCAGCAGCCGGCGCCGTGGGATGGCAAGCAGGCTGTCACGGATCTGGCCGATGCTGAGATGGCGCACCTCCCGCTGCACGACGTAGATCGCGGCCAGCATGAGCAGGAGGCCGAGGAGGGCGGGCAGGCGTTTGAGGTAGGTAAGGCCAAGGCTCTGCCCTGGACCCGCCAAGGGCCGGCGGCCCTTGGAACCCATTTCATAAGCGGTTTCCAAAGGCGAGCCTTTGGCGGGGTCCAGGGGCGGAGCCCCTGGCCTTTCTTCAATCATGGCCGAACCAGGGCCGTATCGATGAGCGTCACGGTCTCCCGGACGCCGTAGAGGCCGACGAAGATGCCGAAGCGCGGGCCTTCGGTCTGGCCCAGCAGCACCTCGTAGAGGCAGCCGAACCAGGCGCGCAGGGCCGGGAACGGATGGCGCTTGCCGACCTCGAAGACGATATTTTGAAGGTCGTCGGGGTCGGCGCCGGACTCCATGCCGCGAAGCGTCTCGGCGAGGTCGGCCAGGGCGGCGCGCTCCATGGTGGAGGGGGCGCGGTAGGTCTTCGCCGGGCGCACGAAATCGCGGTAGTAGGCGACGGCGTGGTCGACCAGGCGGCCAAGTAGCGGCTCGGTGTCGGGGGTGGCGCCCGGCCGGTAGCGGGCGAGGAAGGCCCAGAGCACGTCGGGGGTGTCGGCGTTGGCGACCGAGGCCAGGTTCAGCAGCATGCCGAACGAGACCGGGATCGGGTTGCCGCCGGGCGGGCCGCCATCGACGAACCAGGCCGGGTTGGCCATCAGCGCGGCCCCCTCCTGCTCCGCCGCCTTCGCGCGGTTGGCGAGGTACTCGTCGGCGGCGCGCGGGATCACGTCGAAATGCAGCCGCTTGGCGCGGGTCGGCTGGTTGAACATGTACTGGGCAAGGCTCTCGGGCGGGGCGTAGCGCAGCCACTCCTCCACCGACATGCCGTTGCCCTTGGACTTGCTGATCTTGCGGGCGTGCTCGTCCAGGAACAGCTCGTAGGTGAGCGTCACCGGCGGCTCGGCGCCGAGCACGCGGCAGATCTGGGAAGAGAGCCGCACGCTGTCGATCAGGTCCTTGCCGGACATCTCGTAGTCTACGCCCAGCGCGGCCCAGCGCATGGCCCAGTCGGCCTTCCACTGCAGCTTGGCGTGGCCGCCCAGCACCGAGGTCTCGTAGCGCACGCCGGCCTCGTCGGCCCAGCGGACGGTGGCGGCGTCCGCGTCCACCTCGTCGATGCGGACCTGCATGACGATGCCGGTGACGGGGTGGATCGGCAGGATCGGCGACCAGGTGGCGCGGCGGTCGGGGCCGAGCGTGGGGGCGACCAGGGCGACGATCTCGTCGTGGGCGGCCAGCGCGCGGCGCAGCGCGTCGTCGAAGCGGCCGGCGCGGTAGTACTCGGTGGCGGAGGCGAACTCGTAGCGGAAGCCGAAGCCGTCGAGGAAGGCGCGCAGGCGGGCGTTGTTGTGGGCGCCGAAGCTCTCGTGGGTGCCGAACGGGTCCGGCACCTCGGTGAGTGGGCGGCCGAGGTAGCCTGCCAGCAGGCCGGCCTGCGGCACGTTGTCGGGGACCTTGCGCAGGCCGTCCATGTCGTCGCTGAAGCACAGGATCCGGGTCGGGCGGCCGGTGAGTGCCGTGTAGGCCTGGGCGACCCAGCCGGTGCGGGCGACCTCGCCGAAGGTGCCGATGTGCGGCAGGCCCGAGGGACCGTAGCCGGTCTCGAACAGCACCTCGCGCTGCCCGGTGCGCTCGACGCGGGCGACGATCTTGCGGGCCTCCTCGAACGGCCAGGCCTTGGCTGAGGAGAAGAT
>CALMVO010000107.1:0-239 GCA_937873205.1 uncultured Acetobacteraceae bacterium | reverse complement strand
GGCGACCCAGCCGGGGCGGGCGACCTCGCCGATGGGGCCGTTGGGCGGCAGGCCGGAGGGGCCGTAGCGGGTCTCCAGCAGGGCGGGGCCAGCCCCGCCCCCCGCAGCGATGCGGGCGTCGACGCGGGCGGCGAGCCGGGCGGCCTCCTCGAACGGCCAGGCCTTGGGCAGCGGCGCCTGGCTGGCGGCGGGCGGGTCGAAGGTCGGCACGGCGGAGGACATGCCGCGGAGGCTAGACC
>CALMVO010000106.1 GCA_937873205.1 uncultured Acetobacteraceae bacterium | reverse complement strand
TCCCCTCGGTGCGGCCGCCGGTCGAGATCGGCGCCCGCAACCTCGGCCTCGACGACACCAGCTGGCGCGGCCTGTCCAGCGGCCGAATGCGCGCCGAGCGCCGGCTCGACCTGCACGGCCACGTCGCGCAGTCCGCCTTCACCCTGCTGCACGCCTTCCTGCTGCGCGCCGCGGCCGACCGGCTGCGCTGCGTCGAGATCATCACCGGCGCCGGCTCCGGCGAAGGCGGCATCCTGCGCCGCGAGTTGCCGCACTGGCTGAGCCGCGCGGACCTGCGCCCGCTGGTGCTGGCCGCGGTGCATCCGCAACTGACCGGCCCGTCCCGCAACGTCGGCTCGGTGCGGCTGCTGCTGCGCCGCCGCCCGGTGCCGCGCCCATGACCGCCCCGCCCGAGGACAGCCCGGGAGACGGCGTGCACACGCTGCGGCTGGTGCTAGGCGACCAGCTCTCCGACGGCCTGGCGGCGCTGGATGGGCTCGACCCCGCCTACGACCTCGTGCTGATGGCCGAGGTGCGCGACGAGTGCACCTACGTCCGCCACCACAAGAAGAAGCTGGTGCTGGTGCTGTCCGGCATGCGGCACTTCGCCGAGCGGCTGCGTCAGCGCGGCGTCCGCGTCCGCTACGTCGCGTTCGACGATCCGGACAACACCCATAGCCTGCGCGGGGAGATGCTGCGCGCCGTCGCCGTCCACGCGCCGGCGCGGATCGTGGTGACCGAGCCCGGCGAGTGGCGGCTGCTGGACGAGATGGCCGGCTGGCAGGATCGGGCCGGCCGACCGGTCGAGATCCTCGACGACACCCGCTACCTCTGCGGCCTGCGCCAGTTCCGGCACTGGGCCGACGGCCGCCGCTCGCTGCGCATGGAGTTCTTCTACCGCGAGATGCGCCGCGGCCACGGCGTGCTGATGGAGGATGGCGAACCTGCCGGCGGCCGCTGGAACTACGACGCCGAGAACCGCAAGCGCATGCCACCGGGCGTGGTGCCGCCGCTGGCGCCGGTCTTCGCGCCCGACGACACCACCCGCGCGGTGATGGCGCTGGTCGAGCGCGAATTTGGCGATCATTTCGGCGACATCAAGCCGTTTGCGCTGCCGGTGACCGCGGAGCAGGCCGCCTTGGCGCTCGATCATTTCGTGGCCGAACGCCTGTCCGGCTTCGGCGACTGGCAGGACTTCATGCGCGCCGGCGATCCGGTGCTGTTCCACGCGCTGGTCTCGACCTCGCTCAACCTCGGCCTGCTGCAGCCGCTGCAGGTGTGCCGCGCCGCCGAGGCCGCCTGGCGCGAGGGGCTGGCGCCGCTGAACGCGGTCGAGGGCTTCATCCGCCAGGTGCTGGGCTGGCGCGAGTACGTGCGCGGCGTCTACTGGCTGAACATGCCCGGCTACGGCCGCCGCAACGCCTTGGCCGCGACCCGTCCACTGCCTCAATTCTACTGGACCGGCGAGACCCGCATGAACTGCGTGGCCCAGGTAGTCGCCGACACGCGGGCAAACGCCTACGCGCATCACATCCAGCGCCTGATGGTGACCGGCAACTTCGCGCTGCTGGCCGGGGTCAATCCGGACCAGGTCGACGAGTGGTACCTGATCGTCTACGCCGACGCCTACGAGTGGGTGGAGATGCCCAACGTGCGCGGCATGGCGCTGTTCGCCGACGGCGGCATCATGGGCTCCAAGCCCTACGCCGCGTCCGGCGCCTACATCAACCGCATGAGCGACTACTGCCGCCCCTGCGCCTACGACCCGAAGCGGTCGACCGGCCCCGATGCCTGCCCGTTCAACGCGCTCTACTGGGACTTCATCGCCCGCCACGAGACGCTGCTGGCCGCCAACCCGCGCATGGCGATGCCCGCCCGCACGATGGCCCGCATGGAGCCGACGAAACTGGCCGCCCTGCGCGCGCACGCAGCGGACTTCCTGGCGGCGATGGATGGTGGCGCCAGCGTCTAGAGGATGATCCGTAAGCCTAAGCGATCGGATCATCCTCTAGGTCGCGATGGCGTCCTTGGCATGTGTCGCGGTCACGCCGGGTAGCGGATCGGTCTCGTAACCGGCAATCGCCTTGAGGTTGGAGCTGCATGATGGGAAGGCGCGCAGGTCGGCATCGAGACGTCCGTCGTCCTTGATCAGGCGCAGGAACTCGGCGTGTACGCCGGCGTGAGTCTTCAGAATTCTGCCAGACGCTCGAAGATGAAGCGTAGAGCCCGGCGAGACAGGCGACGGGCCATCCACGTCGAGAGGGGCGATCCGCGACGGCGTTACTCCTCTCCGCGGTCCGTCTCCGCGTCCTCGTCTGGCGGGGATGGGTCCGAGGCGGCGATGCCGGGTGGCACTGCATCTCTTCGGTCGGCGTCCCCGCTCTGGCGCTTGCCTCGGGGTACCCGCGCCGGTTTGGATTTCTGCGTCGTCGGAGCGGGCCTTGTGACTGCGGCCTCTTCAAGCTGCGCCATCCTCCCCTCGAGTTCTTCGATCCGAGCCACGCTGCCCTTGGCGGCGCGCGTGAGGCTGCTGCGCAGCGTGGCGACCGTGCGCTCCAGCTTCTCGACCTGGGCTTGCAGCTCCCCCTTGCCGGGCTTCGGTGCTGAAGGTGCGGCTGGGGGCCTGCGTGGTGCGGTGGCGGGCTTGGCGATGGCAGCTGGCTGGCAGGTCTTCCGTACCGCTGGCATCGCGACGGGCTTCGCCGACTTCGATCCGGGTGAACGTCCTCGGCGACGTGTGCCCGAGGCGGAAGCTTTCGTCGGATTCGTGGTTCTGGTGGTCTTGGCCATCGCTCTTCCGACTCCGTGTTGGAGTTAGTTCGTTGCCTGCCGAGGTTGCGACGAGTTGCGGGTCAAGGCCAGCCATCGCGCATCGCGCAGACGAACCGCCGACGCGCCGCGACCTGCCATAGGGCCCGCCGGTTCATGACTGAGGGCCAGGGGTCGCGTCTGCTGGACCGGCAGACCGGCATCGACGAGCAGCGACCGGCGGGGCAGGGACCAGGATGGCCTGTTCATAGGGGGAGCGGCACCCACTTCTCCTCGACAGGCTGGCGGCAGAGGATGCAAGGCGAGGGCGCGAAGCATGCCCTCATGCTGGCATCAGGCGGTTAAGTCTCGCTTGCCACCGCCGGCTTTCCAGGTCGTGACGGATACACGAGGCTCCTCCCCTCGATGGAGAAGCGCATGAGGAAGCCCGTGCTGGTCCCTGCAGAGCTATTTTGCTTCAAAAGGATCTGGACGCCGTCAATGCCGCCGTTCCAGATGCCCGAAGCGACCCTGATGGCGCGGAGAATCTACTCCATGCCGTTGCGCCATTGAGGTCTACCCAAACGGGGCCATGGCCACTCGTGTTGGACCCCACTCCGTTGGCTTCTGGCGACGATGCGCGGAAGCAGATGCTTGAGAGCAGCCGGGTAGGAGCGCACTGTGCCGAACGAGCGGGTTACGATTCAAGTGCGCGATGGCGAGTGCGCTTTGCATGTCGCGACGCCAGCGGCCGATGGGCCGTGGCCAGCCGTCATCGTCTACATCGACGGTGACATGGCACTCGCTGCGGCGGGAACCTATCCCGATCGCTGCGGCGCGGTCGCGAGCTTCCACGGCGGCAATCTGGCAACCGATGCGCCAGCCAGCCCTCACCTGTTCGTGCCGGAGAAGGCCAAGGTTTACATTACCGCTGCCGAGAACGACGGCAGCTATCCGCTGGAGATGGCAGAGCGACTTGAAAAAGCACTGGCGCAAGCCGGCGTGCGCTACCGATTGGAGACCTACCCCGCAGCCCACGGCTGGATGAAGCCAGATTTCCCGATTTACAATCATGCCGCTGCTGATTGCAGCTGGGCAGAGATGCTGGCGCTCTTCGGCCGGAACCTGCACTGCAGTAGATGACGCCGCGGATGCTCGGTGGCAGTTCAATGGTAGCTACTGGGTGGAAACCGTCGGCCGCGCGCCGCGAGCCAGCCGATTGAGCTTCTTTGCTTGGCTTGAACGCAATTTTGCCTCCGCTGCTACCCGACCCTTGCGCCTGTGGCCAATGCAAGACGCCTACCCACTTTGCCAAGCATCCGAACTGGAGCTACCTGCACTCGAACACGGGCGGCGAGTGCAGGGCACATGCTTGTAATCACAGGCGCCTCAGGTTGGCCGGTGGACCATCGAGCTGTCCGACGACCGATAGCAGTCTGCGGAGCGGTGATGCCAACCATATGGGCAGCGATTGTTGGCTTCTCGCCGCTTCGATCTGGCCGGAAGTGGAACAGGCCGGGCGTCATAGGTCCGCTGGACTTATACGCCGAATTAGAAATGCCAACCCGTCCATCAGGTCGAAAAGACCGAAAAGCGTATTCAGAAGCCAGTCCGGTCGCGGTGAAGCGGCGACCGGGCAGCCCCTGACCGCTCGGCCATCACAGCTTCGCGCCGATGATGTCGAGCCTGCTGATGTCCGCAGGCCGCGCGAGCAGCGCGTTGGACTTAGCCATCAACCGTGCCGCACCAGGACCGGACAGATGCGCGCGTCGGCCGCGCTCGTCGGGGAAGCGCTCGAAGATGCCGAACACCCGCCTGCTCAGCCGAACGCCGAACCATGGGCCGGTGGCAGCCTCGCCCTGCACGTCGCTGAGGATGTCGCGGACGAGCCCCTCGACCTGCGCCTCGCGACCCCGTCGTGCCTCCAGGCGAATATGCAGCGCCTTCTCCGTATGGCCGCCGCGCGACCCGCGCATACGGGCCGGCCGATGTGCCAGGCCTTGGAGGCTTGACCGCAACAGCAGCCCGAAGCCCAGGGCAACTGCGCCAACGACCGCCGGGTTCAGCGTCGCCAGGGTGTAGAGGCTGGAACGGGCGACGTGGCCGGAATAGTTGCCGGCCGTGGTCAGGGCTTCGGTCGGGGCATCAAGACCGCTTTGGTCACGGGCGCGACGCGGCGGACGGCCGCTTGGCGTGCCGGGGATGATGGTCCGCTCCATCAGCCGGTCCGTAAGGCCCGGAGCCAGGCGTCCCAGCGTCGCCATCAGCATGCCGCCGCCGCCGACGAACACGCTGCGTGTCGGCCGCACGGCGGTCTTTAGGATCGCGGCGGCCACCACCTCGGCGGCATACACCTTGGGTACGTGCTGCGGCTCGGAGGACAGGTAGTTCTTCGCGTTGACGGTGAACGGCGTGTCGATCTGCGCCGGCTTGATCAGCGTCACCGAGATCGGCGCCCCATCGTGCTCCAGCTCCATGCGGAGCGCCTCGGTGAAGCCCTTGACGGCGAATTTCGTGGCCGAGTAGGCACCCTGCAGCGGCACCGCGCGCTCCGACACCTCGCTGCCGAGGTTGATGATGGCGCCCCCCGACTGCTTCAGGTGCCGGACCGCCTCACGGGAGCCATAGACCAAGCCCCAGTAGTTCACTTCGAACGCCTGCCGCATGTCGGCGACCGAGACCTCGTCCACCCGTCCGTAGACGCCGGTCCCGGCATTGTTGATCCAGGTGTCGAAGCCGCCGAACGCCTCCACCGCCCGCGCGGCGATCGCGGCGCTGGAGGCCTCATCGGCTACATCGGCGGTGACGGAGACGGCCGAGCCGCCAGCGGACGTGATCTCGTTCACGAGCTGACCAAGAGCCGTCCCGCTGCGAGCTGCCAGCACCAGACGCGCCCCTCGGCCTGCCGCCATGCGGGCCGTTGCCAGGCCAATGCCGGAGGTCGCCCCGGTGATCACGATAACCTGCTCGCGCAGGGGCTTCAGCTTCACGTTCATCGATAAATCCTAGGGGCGCCTCGTGCGCCCGATATCTGCAACCGAAGTCGGCTGGTCGTCGGCGGCGCCGGACGTCGGGTCCGACGACCACGGTGTACGGGGTGTCCGCGACGGCTGCTCCGACCACTAATCAGAGTGCCGGCAATGCAGCAAAGCGGTTCGGGTCAAACAATCGCACGCTGTTGCCAGCAACTCGACGATTGTCACATCACGCGCGACGCCGTGCGTGGACCCGGCCGCGTGGTTCACCCGACAGAGAACGAGACATCAGGCCGCGAGTTCCGACATCCCGAAGACGAGGACCACGGGGCTCCTTCGGCAGGACAGGGCCCAAGGATAGCGCCCACGGACTACGAGCTGCACTGCAACGCCCTCGAGCATTCATGATGACCTGCTGCCCCCTGTGCTCCCTGCCCGACCGAACGAGATGCCACGATCTGCATGGCTCCTCGCACCACCTGATCTTCAGCGTGTGCCTGTTCACGATGACGACGAGGGTCCGGTCTCTGAGAAAGGACTCTGAGAGCCGATGCCGCTGAATGTGCGAAGATCCCCACTCATCGTCGTGTCCGGCCGAGCCAATTCACGGAAGGTGTAGCCGTGCCGTTGAACCCAGAGGATGATGACGTCGTCCTGACCGGTGGCGTCCGGGTGGCGCGGATGTGCGCCGGGCTGGAGCCGGCCGTGTTCCTGATGCACCTGGGCAGTGCTGCGGCCATTCTCCGGGCCAGCATCCTTGAGGCCGGTATCTTCCCCGAAGCGGCTCAACGAGCGGTCGAGGCATTCGAGGCCGGGGCGCGGAAAGAGTGGCTGAGAATCGGTGGGTCAACCCGGTCCGCGACGTGGGGGACGGCGTGATGAACGCGGCCAGCTACGCCCACGGCCTCCGCGATGTCGCGGCGCGCAGGTCCGCCAGTCGGTCCAGTTCCACCACCTGTCGCCCGGCGGCCCGAGGAACACGGCGACGTCGTAGTCGGACAGGGGCCTCGCCACGGGCGCGGGACCCGACCAGCAGGACGCGTCCAGACGCGACCCATAGAAGCCGGCGAGGACCGCGTCCTTGGCCGCGGCAGGGGACATCATCATCTCCAGGAGCAGGCCGGTTCGACGTCTGACCAATGCGATGGAGGATGTCGTGGTATGTACGGCGGCTTGACGCTGTTCGCGACGGCAGCCTCATGGGCGCCAAGCCGGATCGAAACCCGGCCGAGGGGCGCGAAGATCTCGCGTATGTCCCCATCGCCCATGACGACCTGCGCCTGTCTTCGTCCGGGTGTCGGGGAAGGCCTTCAGCGCGATCGTGATCGCGTCGTGCAGCTCCTGTCGGGTCGCGCACGACCCAGCTTCGACCGCAAGCCCTCCGGCAAGGGTGGTGACGAAGCGGGCCATCGCCTTGACATCAAGTGCTGCATTCGCGGGGTCGGCCGAGAGGCGCCGCTCCAGCCGGAGTCGCCAAGGTTTCCGATGATCGGCCAGCTATGTCCGGAGCGCGTCCGAAACGTTCGTCGACGGTGAACTGTTGACCACGAGGCAGCCGGGTGCGTGCGAGGGGTCCGTGACCACGTCGACATAGCCTCGCAGCAACGCCTCCACGGCAGCGCGTGACGGAGCCGCCCCGAAGGCGGCCTCGAACGCTTCCTCCCGGGCCGCCAGGTATCGCTCCACGCATTGGCGGAAGAGCGCCTCCTTGCTGCCGAAAGCAAAGTAGAAGCTCGCGGGTCCCACCCCCAGCGCCCTCGTTAGGTCGGTCGGCGACGTGCGGTCGTAGCCGCGCCAAAAGAGCGTCGTGGCGGTCTCGACCGCCTCTTCCATGTCGAAACCGCGAGGTCGGCCCGTATGATCAGCCATCCTAGAGTGATCAATCAAGAAAATCGATCGACGTCGATGCCAAATTTAGTGACCACTTCATTGCCCTAGAAGGCGGTTGGACAGCCGAACGCCGGAGGGATCGGGATGACCTGGAGGTTCGAGTGGTCGACGGCGCCTTTGCACAGAAGAAGTTCATCGAGATCGAGGGCCGCAAGACGGCCTACATCGACGAGGGCGAAGGCGCGCCGATCGTCTTCCAGCACGGCAACCCGACCAGCTCCTACCTCTGGCGCAAGGTCATGCCGGCCTGCGTCGGGCTTGATCGCCTGATCGCCTGCGACCTGATCGGCACGGGCGATTTCGACAAGCTCCCGAGCTCGGGGCCCAAGCGCTACACCGATGTCGAACAGCGCGAGTTCCTGTTTGCCCTGTGGGAGGAGCTTGGTCTCGACCGAGACGTCGTCCTCGTGATTCATGACTGGGGTGCCACGCTCGATTTCGACTGAGCGCGCCAGCATTCCGAGCATGTCCAGGGCCATGTCCAGGGCATCGCCTACATGGAGGCCGCACCTCTGCCGCTCACCTGGAGCGACTTTCCCGACGATCAGTCTCGCGACATCATCGGGGCGTTTCGATCGGACGCGGGCGACGACATGGTCCTTGAGGACAACCTCTTCGTCGAATTGTTCGTAATCGAAACGGAGAAGGAGCATCTGACGGAGGCGGACAAAGCGGAGTATCGCCGGCCGTTTCCCAACCCCGGGGAAGACCGCCGACCGACGCTGACCTGGCCTCGCCAGATCCCGCTGGACGGCTCACCGTCGAACGTGGTGGCCCTCGTCTCCGACTTTTCCGACTGGTTGAGGAACGACGAGACTCCCAAGCTGTGGATCAAGGGAGAGCCCGGCTTCATCACCGGCGAACGACTAGCGGCGTTCTGCCGGGCACTCAAGAACCAGACCGAGGCGCGCGTCAAGGGCGTCCTTTTCCTGCAGGAGCCCAGCGGACGGGAGATCGGCGAAGCCGTGGCGGACTTCGTGCGTCAGCCCCGCAGCTGATCCGGCACATTCATCGCGGTGGAACGAAGGACCGCGCTGATCACCGGCGGCAACGCCGGCATCGGCAAGGAGGCGGCCCGGCAGCTGGCCGTCATGGGCCGCTACGGCAGGATCTATCTCGCCTGCCGCCATCGGGCGAAGCTCGGCGCAGCGCGGGTCGATCTGCAGGGCGCCACGGGCAAGACCATCCTCGAGATCCTGCGGCTGGACGTGTTCGACCCCGCTTCGGCCGCGTCGGCGCTCGCGGCCCTGCAGGAGCCGATCGACGATCTGGTGATGAACGCGGGGGCTCCGGTGAAAAAACCTCCGCGCGGTCGGCCAAACCGGGGTGACGGACATCTTCGCCTCCAACGTCCCGGGCCACGTGGCACTGGTTGACGGGCTGCTGAGGGCGGGCCGGCTGCGCCGCCATAAGCCGCCGTCAGCGACCTACGCCGACGTCTGATCGTCAGGCCAAGCCGACCATCTCTAGGGGACGATGTTCCAGGTCAGGATCCATTCGTGATGGTCGAGCGGCAGCGCTCCGGTGAACCTCCCCCGAAACATGCAGCTTCGGGCGAACGCCATCGCCGCCCTCTCGAAGCCTTGGTTGCTGCTCCTCACGATACGGCAATTGTGAGTCGTGCCGTCCGCAGCTATGGCGCAGTCGATGACGACCCTGCCCTGGATGGACGCGCGTGCCATCTCGATCGGGTAGATGACCTTGTCATGCGAGACCAGCGAGACACGCTGATCATCATTCGGCCGGTTCGGTACCTGATCCGGTGCCGCACAACCGTCGATCAGGACGGCCACCACCGATGCGGCCGCCGCACCGCGTGGCGCGATCCATCCCGTCGCCTGACCGCACCCGCTCACAGCCAGCCGGTCTGCCCGGCGATCCAGCGGCGCAGGGCCAGCTGCGTGGTCTCGTCCGCGTTGATCCGCGCCAGCGCCTGCACGCATTGCGGCGCCGGCACCGGGTCCACCTGCGCCGTCATCGCGGCGCTGACCAGCCCCAGGTCCGACAGCGCGCTCTGGCAGGCGCTGCGCCAACGCGCCACCAGCGCCGCCGGCGCCAGCGACGGCAGCACCAGGGCGGTATCGATCGTCGCCGCGGCCGCCGTCGCGCGCCAGGCGCCGAACAGCGGCCCCGTCGGCGCGTGGCCGGCCTGCATCCGGTAGAGCTCGGTGAACGCCGGCACGCCCGCCACGACGGCATCGCGCGCCTCGGCATCGTCGCCGATCCCGCCAAGCGAGAACATCGGCGTGAACCCCGCCGCCCGCAGCTCGCGCAGCCGCGCCGGCACGTCGTGCCCGGCCAGGAACACCGCGTCGACGCGGCCCTCGCGGAGCGCCGCCGCCGCATCCTGCGGCTCCGACAGCCCGAACACCGGCGCCGGCCGCGCGCCCAGCATCGACAGCCCGAGCAGCGCCGGCAGCTCCGGCCCGGTCGCCGTCGAGGCGGCAGTGCGCACCGTCCGGCCGGCGAGGCTGCCACCGCCGCCGCCGCGCGCGACCAGCACGCCCGAACTTAGGCTCGCCAGCGCCGGCACCCAGCGCGCCGGATCGAAATGCACCCTGGGATCGCCGGCCAGCCAGGCGATCGCCGCCGCCCCCGGCACCAGCATCGCCGTCGAGCCGTCCGGTGTCGTCAGCGCCTCGAACGCGTTGGCACCGGTGACTCCGTCGCGGCCACCGGTCGCCGAGACAGCGAGCGCACTGCCGACCTGCATCGCCTGGCCTAGCCGAGGTGCCAGCAACGTCGCCCAGCGCCCGGGTGCCGCATCGGCCGGACCGGCCACCAGCAGGGTCGGATCGCGCAGGGCAGGGGGCCCCTGCTCCAGCATCGAGCCCGTCGGCGGCACCGCCTCGGTGCGCGCCTTCCCCCGTCGGGGCAGGGCGCCGGCGGCCGCCAGCCCTAGCAGGACGTCGCGTCGCGAGGGTCGTCCAGCCGGTCGGCTCAAGACGAGAAGGCCTTGCTGTTCATCGCAAGGTCATACATCGCCGGGGACGATGGCTCAAATGAGGCGGAAGGCCAGGGGCGCCGCCCCTGGACCCTGCCAGAGACGGGGCCTTTGGAAACCGTTTATTATCAGAGCCCTCAAGGCCAGCGGACTTCGGGGGGCAGGCTCATTAGGATAGCTTCCACGTTGCCGCCGGTCTTCAGCCCGAACAGCGTGCCGCGGTCGTGGATCAGGTTGAACTCGACGTAGCGGCCCCGCCGCACCAGCTGCGCATCGCGCTCCGCCGCGGTCCAGGGCTGCCGCATCCGTTCGCGGACGAGGCCGGGATAGGTGTCGAGGAAGGCGGTGCCGACATCGCGCGTGAAAGTGAAATCCGCCGCCACGTCGTCGGTGCGCAGCCGGTCGTAGAAGATGCCGCCGAGCCCGCGCGGCTCGTCGCGGTGCGGCAGGTAGAAGTAGCGGTCGCACCACGCGCGGAACCGTTCGTAATAGGCCGGGTCGTGGCGGTCGCAGGCGGCGCGGAGGCCGGCGTGGAAGCGGGCCGAATCGGCCTGCGCCTCATCGCTGTGCGGGAACATGGGCGTGATGTCGCCGCCGCCGCCGAACCAGCCGGTGGTGGTGACCAGCAGCCGGGTGTTGAAGTGCGCGGCCGGCACCAGCGGGCTCTGCGGGTGCGCCACCACGCTGATGCCCGACGCCCAGAACCGCGGGTCGGTCTCCGCACCGGGGATCTCAGACCGGAACTCCGGGCTGAACTCGCCCTCGACGGTGGAGACGTTGACGCCGACCTTCTCGAACACCCGGCCCCGCATCAGCCCGATCACACCGCCGCCGCCGCTGCCGTCGGGGAGCCGCTGCCAGGGCCGGCGCTCGAACCGCCCGGGCGGGCGGTCGGCCAACGGCCCGTCCTGCTCGTCCTCGATCGCCTCGAAGGCGGCGCAGAGCCGGTCGCGCAGCCCCTCGAACCAGCCTCGGGCCTCGCCCTTCAGGCCCTGATGGGCTGCCGACATCCACTCGCCTTCCCTTAAAGAATGGATCTCAAAGGCCCCGCCTTTGACGGGGTCAAGGGGCAGCGCCCCTTGCCTTCCTGTCGTTCCCCGCGTTTGGTTCGGCCATGAGCGATCAAGACACGGCCGTGCTCCCGGACGATGACCTGCCGCCGGAGCGCCGCCCGTCCGAGCACCGCTACGGCCGCGCGCCGGTCTCGGACCTGCCGCACGACGCGCATCCGGTGACGCGCTGGCTAGATTCCCGTCTGCCGGTGATCTCGACCTTCCGGCGCGAGTATGTGACCTACCCGATGCCGCGCAACCTGAACGGGCTGTGGGCTTTCGGCGCCTTCATCACCGTCACGCTGGTGGTGCTGCTGGTGAGCGGCCTGTTCCTGGCGATCAACTACACCGCCACGGTGGCGCAGGCCTTCTCGAGCGTGGAGACGATCGACCGCCAGGTCAGCAGCGGCTGGCTGGTGCGGAGCGTCCACATGGGCGGCGTCTCGATGTTCTTCGCCGCCCTCTACGTCCATGTCTGGAAGAGCCTCTGGTACGGCTCCTACAAGGCGCCCCGCGAGGTGCTGTGGCTCACCGGCATGCTGCTGATGGTGATGGTGATGGTAGCCGCCTTTGCCGGCTACGTGCTGCCCTGGGGCCAGATGTCGTACTGGGGCCTGACGGTGGCCAGCCACGCGCTGTCCTCGGTGCCGCTGGTAGGCGGCCCGCTGTCCGACTGGCTGCTGGGCGGCTCCAGCCTCGGCGACGCGGCGCTGCACCGCATCTACGTGCTGCATTTCCTGACTGCGTTCGCGATCTTCGGCGTCGTCGGGCTGCACATCCTGGCGCTGCACGTGACCGGCTCCAACAACCCGCTCGGTATCGAGGTGACGAGCCCGCGCGACACCATCCCCTTCCATCCCTACTACACCGTCAAGGACGGGCTTGGCCTGGCGCTGTTCGCGCTGGTGTTCGCGGCGCTGATTTTCTTCCTGCCGGGCTGGCTCACGTTGCCGGACAACTACATCCCGGCCAACCCGCTCTCGACGCCAGCCGACATCACGCCCGAGTGGTACTTCGCGCCGTTCTACGCGATCCTGCGCGCCGGCGGCCCGTTCGGGCTGGTGCTGTCGGCGGGCAGCCTCGCGGTGCTGTTCGCGGTGCCGTGGCTCGACCGCTCGGAGGTCCGCAGCGCCCGCTATCGGCCAATCTATCGCTGGATGCTGCTCGTGCTGCTGGCCAGCGCGGTGTTGCTGGGCGTGGCCGGGTTCCGGCAGCCGGCGGGGGTCTGGCTGGTGCTGAGCCGCCTCGCCACCGCCTACTGGCTGCTGCACTTCCTGGTGCTGCTGCCGCTGCTGGGCCGCATCGAGGCGCGGCCGCGCCTGCCGGCCAGCATCGCCGCGCACGAGGGCGTCGCCGCCTGATGCGACTCGCCTCCCTCGTCGTGCCAATGCTGCTGGCATCGCCCGTGGCGCTGGCCGCTGCCCCCAGCCCATACGACCTTGCCAGCGCGCAGCGCGGCTATGCCGTCTATGCAGGCGTGTGCAGCGCCTGCCACTCGATCCGGCAGCTCACCTACGGCGACCTGGGCGGCCTCGGGCTCGATCCGGACCAGCTGCACGCGATCGCCGGCGCACACCGGGTCGGCGACGGCGTCGACGCCGCCGGCCATGCGCTGACCCGCCCGGCCCGCCTGTCCGACCACCTGCCGTCGCCCTTCCCGAGTGAGGCGGCCGCACGCGCCGCCAACAACGGCGCGCTGCCGCCGGACATGTCGCGGCTGGCGCTCACCGAACCCGGCGGCGCCTCGTACATCGCCCGCCTGCTGACCGGCTACGACGCCGCCCCGCCGGCGGGGCAGGCGCTGGAGCCCGGCAACTACGCCAACGCCGCCGCCCCCGGCGGCCAGATCGCGATGCCGCCGCCGCTGGTGGCGGCGGACCAGGTGCGCTACGCCGATGGCACCCCGGCCACGGTGCCGCAGATGGCGCACGACGTCGCCAGCTTCCTCGATTGGGCGGCCCACCCGCACGCCATCGCCCGCCGCCGGCTGGGGATCAGCGTCGTCGCCTACCTGCTGCTGATGATCGTCCTGCTCTACGTCCTCAAGCGTCGGATCTGGCTGAATGTCCGTTGACCCCCCCACGGAAGACTCCGTCCGCCCGGTGATCGGCCTGGTCGGCGGCTCCGGCCTCTACGACATCGAGGGGCTGGAGGAAAAGGAATGGCGCGAGGTCGACACCGAATGGGGCCGGCCGTCGGACGCGCTGCTGTTCGGCTGGTTCGGCGACGTCCGTTGCGTGTTCCTGCCCCGGCACGGCCGCGGCCACCGCATCCCACCCTCCCGGCTGAACTATCGCGCCAACATCGCTGCGCTGAAGCAGTCCGGCGTCACCGACGTGGTCTCGCTCTCTGCGGTCGGCAGCCTGCGGGAGGATCTGCCGCCGGGCCATTTCGTCATCATCGACCAGTTCATCGACCGTTCGTTCGCGCGCGAGAAAAGCTTCTTCGACACCGGCTGCGTCGCCCACGTGTCGGTGGCTGATCCGCTCTGCCCGCGCATTGGCGACGCGCTGGAGGCGGAGGCCCGCGCGCTCGGCCTGCCGGTCGCGCGCGGCGGCACCTACCTGGTGATGGAGGGCCCGCAGTTCTCGACCAAGGCGGAGAGCCACCTGTACCGGAGCTGGGGCTGCTCAGTGGTCGGGATGACCAACATGCCCGAGGCCAAGCTCGCCCGCGAGGCCGAGCTCTGCTACGCCACCGTCGCCATGGTCACCGACTACGATTGCTGGCGCGACGGCCATGACGCCGTCACCGTGGACCAGGTGGTGGAGGTCATGAACTCGAACGCGCAGAAGGCGCGTGACTTGGTGAGGGCGGTGATCCCCCGGCTGGGGCAGCCGCGGGGCCGGTGCCCGGCCGGATGCGACCGGGCGCTCGACCACGCGCTTATCACCCCGCCCGCGGCCCGCGACCCCGAGCTGGTACGCCGGCTGCGGACGATCGCCGACCGGGTGCTGGCCGACGCCGTTCCGGCCGCCTAGAGGATGATCCGATCGCTTAGGCTCACGGATCATCCTCTAGCTTGTT